>CAMLBO010000133.1 GCA_946478305.1 uncultured Enterobacterales bacterium | reverse complement strand
CGCAAGCCCCGCGTCAGGTACCGATCACCTCGGGCCAACCGCAGTATTTAACTCACTGGGCAAGCTGCCGACGGCGGCCATTCTCGGTGGCGTGCTGCTCAATCAGAAACTTAATCCGGCAGCATTAGAAAATGACCATGACCGGCAAACTCTGATGCTGATGTTGCGCACTTTCTTCGAGGAGCATCGCGGCTGGCACGTGCAGTACAATATTGTTTCACGCGAAACGCTGCTCAAAGCCAAAGAGACACCTCAGAATTACCGTGACTTGGTGGTGCGCGTGGCAGGATACTCCGCCTTCTTTACGGCCTTATCGCCAGAAGCGCAGGATGATATCATCGCCCGCACCGAGCACTCGCTCTAACGTTTTACTACCAAGACGGGTAACGTTTGTTGCCCGTCGTTGCGGATAACCATGAACGACAGACAGCAGATTATTTTACAGTGGGTCAATGACAAGCAGCGCATTAGCGTGAACGAACTGGCTAAGGTGTGCCAGGTGTCTGAAGTGACTATACGTCATGACCTCACCCTGCTGGAGCAGCGCAACTATTTACGCCGGGTGCACGGCTTTGCAGTGGCCGTTAATACCGACGACGTAGACCAGCGCATGATGTCCAATTTCGGCCGTAAGCAGCAGTTAGCGAAGTTTGCTGCTTCCCTCATTCATGATGGTGAAACGGTATTTTTTGAAAGCGGCAGTAGCGTGGCCTTACTGGCCCAGTATCTCAGTGACAAGAAGAGTCTGACGGTGGTCACCGTCAGCAGTTATGTCGCCACATTGCTGAAAAGCATGCCCTGTGAAGTGATTTTACTGGGCGGGATGTACCAGAAAGCCAGCCAAACGCTGGTTGGCCCCCTGACCCGCCTGTGCCTGCAACAGGTGAATTTCAGCAAAGCCTTTATTGGTATCGATGGATTTACCGCAGAGACCGGCTTTACTGGCCGCGACATGTTGCGCGCCGACATTGTTAATGCCGTGCTGGCAAAAGGTGTTGAGAACATCGTGCTGACAGATTCCAGTAAGTTCGGCCAGATAACCGGAAATCCGCTGGGGCCAATCAATGCAGTATCGCGGGTGATCACCGATGATCAGTTAACCCCGGAATTTGGTGAGCAACTGGCCAGTGCAGGTGTCAAGGTTAACGCGGTCAGCCAGTAGCCCGCTTTATTGATCGGCCACTACTGTCCGTAGTAGGCATTTTTGCCATGTTTGCGCAGGAAATGTTTATTCAACAATTGTGGCTGCATATTGCTAAGGTCCTGCGTCAGCTGGCGCGAGAAGATCCCCATGTAGGCCACTTCCTCCAGTACCACTGCGTTGTGTACCGCCGCCTCGGCATCCTTTCCCCAGGTAAAGGGGCCGTGCGAATGCACCAGAACGGCGGGTACATCACGGGCTGAAATCTGCCGTTCGGCAAACGTTTTTACAATCACTTCCCCCGTTTCCCATTCATAACGCCCGGCGATCTCTGCTTCAGTCATTTTTCGCGTACAGGGGATAGTGCCGTAGAAGTAATCAGCGTGCGTCGTACCCCAGGCCGGAATGTCTTTTCCTGCCTGAGCCCAGATAGTGGCATGGCGCGAATGGGTATGCACAATACCGCCCGCATCAGCAAAATTGAGGTACAGCACACGGTGAGTATCGGTATCTGAGGAGGGTTTTTTGCTGCCCTCCACCACTTTCCCGGTGTCGAGTTCAACCACCACCATGTCATCAAGCTGCATATGTTCATATTCCACGCCGGAGGGTTTTATCACCATCAATCCCTGCTGGCGGTCAACGGCGCTGACGTTGCCCCACGTGAAGGTAACCAGATGGTGTTTTGGCAGCGCCAGATTGGCGTGCAGAACCTGTTCTTTCAATTGGCTGAGCATCGGAGATCCTGAGTGACCGAGGTTTCCCTTATTCTCTGGTCGGAACCGGCCGGCAGGTATGGGGCAAATAGCTAAAGAGTGCGTAAGGTTCTGCTGCAACCACAATTTTGCCGGATGAAACCGGGCATACAAAAGGATGAGAGTCGTGGGATGAGGCTTTTGTGCTATAAACTTCACACATAAAAGTTAATTAAGACTATTCACCTAGTGAATGATTACGAATTTCATTACTTTTATTCCGCTGGGTAGATGTTGCGCCCGGAAGAAAGGTGAATTGACGGTTGTTACCTATACTTATACGTGAGTATGAGAGCTAATCGTTCTAAAGGAGAATTACCATGATGACATTATCAAGTTGTACATCAAAACGTATTGCCAGCGTCGCGCTGGTTCTGACTCTGGCAATGTCCGTCACTGCCTGTGGCAACTGGTCTAAACGTGACCGTAATACTGCCATTGGTGCAGGTGCCGGTGCTTTGGGTGGTGCAGTTCTCACCGACGGCAGCACACTGGGTACATTAGGTGGCGCAGCAGTGGGTGGGATTGTCGGGCATCAGGTGAGCAAATAGACACTGAAGGGTAGTAAATCGAATAATAAAGGTTAAAAACTAAAAACAGGTTATTGGCTCAACTTTCAGGTCTTCTTTTAAATTTGTCATCCTCTGAGGCGACAAACAGGTTATTAAAAAATGCTGCTTCGATGAGAAAGCAGCATTTTTTTGCACGATAGTCAGGTCAGAAATATCGCCTGAATCCCTTATCCGCCGGCCAGCTTCACTTTGAAATTTTTGTCTTCCAAAAGCTGTTTCAATAAATCACGCTTGTCGCCCTGGATTTCAATAATCCCCTCTTTCACTGAACCTCCGCAGCCACACTTCTTTTTAAGCTCAGCAGCCAGTTTATCGAGGGCCGCATCGTCAAGATCAAGACCGGAGATCAGGCAAACACCTTTGCCTTTACGGCCACTGGTCTGGCGCTGAATACGTACGATGCCATCGCCTTTTGGACGTTCAGTTTTGGCTTTCGGCTCATCAATTCTGCCTGAGTCAGTCGAGTAAACCAGGCGGCTATTGCTGTCATTTTTCATCTTATTTGGCCTTAACGCAGGGAGGCACGGATATCACGCAGGGTTTGAGCCGGATCGGCTGACTGGGTGATCGGGCGGCCAATCACCATGTAATCAACGCCCGCGCTCAACGCTTCCTGTGGCGTCATTACACGTCGCTGATCATCGGCGTTACTCCCGGTCGGGCGAATCCCTGGTGTTACCAGTTTAAAACCCTGCCCCAGCGACGTTTTGAAGCGGATGGCTTCCTGTGCAGAACAAACCACGCCATCCAGACCGCAGTCACGCGTCAGACGTGCCAGGCGCTCAGCGTAATCCGCTGGCGAGAGCTGGATCCCTAAATCCGCTAAATCGGTGCTTTCCATGCTGGTGAGTACCGTGACGGCAATCAGCAGTGGAGCGTCCACGCCGAAAGGACTCAGCGCCTCTTTCGCAGCCGTCATCATGCGCGCACCACCGCTGGCATGGACATTAACCATCCACACGCCAAGATCGGCAGCCGCTGCCACGGCGCGAGCAGTGGTGTTAGGAATATCGTGGAACTTCAGATCCAGAAAGATATCGAAACCACGCGATTGCAGATCCCTGACGATTTGCGGGCCGAAGTGGGTAAACATCTCTTTGCCAACTTTCAGACGGCAGTCACGCGGGTCGATACGATCGGCAAAGGCCAGCGCCGCAGATTTTTCGGCATAGTCGAGGGCGACAACAATGGGTGATGAGTTCAAGTCATTGTTATGGATATTATTTTCAGACTTCATTTCGTCAGCCTCATGTCAGTGAACAGGGAATAGTACAATCAGGCATTTTCTGCCGCCCGCATTTTACCTGTCATCCGCGGTAAATCCCAGTCGCACGCAATGTTACATTTTTGTGAATTTTTTATGAAGCTCTGGACGGCGTCACAATCGTAGCTTAGGTTGGAGTTTTAGGCTGAAGGAAATAGAGCAAAATGAGCGAGATAACGACCCTGACCATCAAAATCCCAGTCGAATTAAAAGAACAAATCCGTGCCGCCGCTGCGGATGCTGGCCATTCATTGAGCGCAGAAGTCGGAGCGCGTCTGGAGGAAAGTTTTAGTCATAAGGGCAAGAAAAACGCCAAAGCCACCGAGCACGATGTTGATAATCAGCACACCAGCGAAGCTATCGAAGGCGCCCTGACTCAGAAAGAGATTAAGAAACTGCGCACCCTGCTGCTCTCAGTGCGTAAAACGATCGGTAAGAAGAAGTAGTTTCTGTTGTGGAATGTGGAATGATGCTCAACATAATTCTGGTTGTATCTGGTTAGTTTACTCTGACGCCCAAATCCTCTAAGTCATGTGGATTGTATCAAGGCGGTAACTGCGAGAATCCCCAGGAGCTGACTCAAGTCAGTGACTGGGGTGACAAATCTGCCGGGAGCAGATTTGTACGCTGCTCGCAGCGGCCCCGAATGGGCCGAATAACGAAAGGCAGCCAACACAGAGACAATTCAAAGGACGACGAGGATTTTACTGGCCATCGAGGCCGCGGATAGGCTTGACCGTCGCCCATGCCCGGCAGGATGGACAATGCCAGTAAAGGGAATGGGCAGTGAAACCGCACTTATGGCAGCGGTAGCGTGGTTTCGTACGAATCTGCTCGCCCACCATATCGCGCAGCAGCATCAGACTCTCTTTCGCACGCCCTTCTTCTGCATCGGCCAGATGATAGTCCATCAGATGATGGAATACGCGCATGGTCGGGTGGCGTTGTAACTGCCGGTTCATATACACCTGAGCAACCTCACGCCCCTCATCGAGCTGAATAATCTCTGCCAGCATCAGCTCAGCGCTGGCACCGGTGTTTTCATCCACGCAGCGTTTGAGGAACTCAGCCCACGCCTGTTGATCACCAAGATGCTGATAGCACTCCTGCAACATTGTCAGGGTTTCGCTGACCACTTCTTTGTCCTGCTCGAGTACGCGTTTCAGCGCATCGGCGGCTTTGGCATAGTCGCCCTGGGCCATCAGGATGCGCCCCTGCATGATAGAAACACGGGCACAAAGTTTATCGGCCGAGGCGGCTTTTTTTAGCAAGCCGGTCGCTTTATCCAGGTCATCGGAGGCCATGGCCTGCAAAGCCAGCTCACACCAAAAATGCGCGATCTCTTTGCGACGGTTCTCTTTTCCTAGCTTAACCAGGCGTTCGGCGACATCAATGGCGTTCTGCCAGTCGCTGGTCGCCTGATGAATAATGAGCAGTTGCTCAAGTGCAAAGAGCTGATAGTCCTGCTCTTTTACCAGTTGATTGAACATATCTTCGGCACGGTCATACAACCCGGCAGCCATGTAGTCACGCCCCAATTGCTGAACGGCCAGCAGACGCTGCTCGAAAGTCAGCGACGCGCTCTCCATCAGCGACTGATGGATACGTATGGCGCGATCAACTTCACCACGGGAACGGAACAGATTGCCCAGCGTCAGGTGTGCTTCAACTGTGCTGCTGTCCTCTTTAAGCATTTCAAGAAACAGATCGACAGCTTTGTCCTGCTGGTTGGACAGCAAAAAGTTAACGCCCGCCACGTATTCACGTGACAGGCGGTTAGCGCTTTCCTGTTTATCCTGCTGAGAACTTCTGCGCCCCATGTACCAGCCATAGGCGGCCGCAACGGGCAACAACAGAAACAGCAGCTCTAACATAAAGGATTATTCCTTGCTGACAGCGGAGGGCGCGACGGAGGGCGCCACCACAGGTACGGGTGCAATCTGTTGTTCCAGGCGCTTAATTTTACGCTGAGCACGTCCAAGGGAGAGACGGACACGCAAGTAGAACAAACCACAAATAACCCAACCCAGCACAAAGCCGGTGGCAAACAGCACAGCAAGCAACGTTGATACACGATAATCGCCCTGCGCCAGCAAATAATTAAAGGTTACAACCTGATCGTTATGGGCGCCGAGGGTGATGGAGATAACCACAACGACCAGCACGAGCAAAAAAATTAGCAAATATTTCACATTCATTCCTGTAATGCCGGGTGTACCGGATGAATTATGCCAAAAACTCACGTCCTGACCTAATAAGTTAGCATTTCCACACAAAGCATGGAAATGCTCAGAACGGATAAAACGCACTTCACAGAAAGTTCGAACAAATACGCCGCGAAGCCTGCTTCAATTCATCTTCCAGACCCAATCGGTCAGGCCAACGTAGAGGATATGGGGGCGATCATCCCCATTTAAAAGGGAGCCTTGGTCAGCCACTCTTCCCAGCGTGTAGCACCACACTTATTTAATCTCTTGTGCTTCACGCTCAGCCATTTCCTGCTTTTCTGCTGGCGGCGGCGTGAGTGGACCGATGAAGCGTTCTGTCAACCAGCAGGCGATCATCACCAGTATGGCGCTAATTCCCACCGATGCCATTAAATCACGCGGCCAATGCATGCCAAGCAACAAACGGCTGCCCATAACTATCACTGCCCAGCTCATCATGAAGGTTACCGTTTTAAAATGTCGGCGTGGCCAGAGAATCCCCAGCGCCAGCAAGGCCCATGTGGCCGCAAACATCGTGTGTCCCGACGGGAACGCGTAGCCCGTGTCATTCTGCCAGCTCTTCTTCAACCAGTGCGGCAGGTCAGCATCGTCGCCAAGCAGTGCTTTCACTTCCTGGCCCCGTTCTTTGCCTTTCATCGCATAGAATTGAATGACGTCCATTTCATGTGAAGTCCCCAGCCAGGCAACATATGGGCGTGGCTCTTTCACTTCTCCTTTAATGACATCCTTCACGTACTGGCCAACTACAATAGCCGCCGCCAGAATGAGCACCAGCACGGCTGCCGCTTTGAGGCGAAAACGCAGACACCACAAGAACCAGGCGCAAAAAATGAGGGTGGTAAGAATTCCCCAAGGCTCACTGACTGTTTCTGTCACCCAAAAGAGCGGCCGCAGGATTGAAGGGTTAAGACCAGGAGTCCAGAGCCAGCCACTCACCCACACTGCAGCGGGCATAGCCAGTAAAATGAGTGTGCCAACAATGACACGCCTGACAATGTGATACATAGGCATCCTTACACAGCCAAAGAATTGCAGTGTAGCAACCTTATTTCTCCTTAACATCTCCTAACAAACGCTTATTTATAACGATGTTATAATTCATAAGTTATGACGTAATCGTTCAAATATTCCCGCTAAGCGGCCGCCCGATTTGTGGCAGAATGTTCATCAGCCTGTTGCGAACTCACATCACATCGGGATTTCTGCTGGTCAATAGCAGCATCTGGACGTAGGATGCGCAGCAACGAATATAATACTGAACGTTAATAAACACAGATGATGAGTATCTGGAGCATAAAATGCAGCTGAAACGAGTGGCAGAAGCCAAACTGCCCACACCATGGGGTGATTTCCTGATGGTGGGTTTTGAAGAACTGGCAACAGGCCACGATCATCTGGCTCTGGTTTTCGGGGATATCACCGGTGAGACACCGGTTCTTGCGCGTGTACATTCCGAGTGCCTGACAGGCGATGCGTTATTCAGCCTGCGCTGTGACTGCGGTTTCCAGCTGGAAGCTGCACTCAATCATATCGCCGAAGAGGGACGCGGGATCCTGATGTATCACCGTCAGGAAGGCCGTAATATCGGTCTGCTAAATAAAATCCGCGCTTATGCCCTGCAGGACAAAGGGTATGACACGGTTGAAGCCAACCATCAGTTGGGCTTCGCCGCCGATGAGCGTGATTTCACGCTGTGTGCAGATATGTTTAAGCTGCTGGGCGTGCCGGCAGTCAGATTGCTGACCAATAATCCGAAGAAGGTGGAGATTCTGACCGAGGCTGGGATCAATATCGTTGAACGTGTGCCGCTGATCGTTGGTAAGAATCCGAAGAACGAACGCTATCTGGCGACCAAAGCGGCTAAAATGGGTCATATGCTCGACCAGTAATCTGTCTCCAAAAGTAAAAGGCACCCGAGGGTGCCTTTTTTTATGCTTTCGAACTGGGGCTCACAAGACTCTGCGCCTTACAGCATTTTACGGATGACATAATGCAAAATGCCGCCGTTTTCGAAGTAAGTCAGCTCATTACCGGTATCAATACGACAGCGGGCATTTATGATTTCTGTATGCCCATCGGCAAAGGTGATGTGTACCGGCACTGTCTGACCGGGTTTCAAAGACTGCATCCCGCTCACGCTGAGGGTTTCATCACCGGTCAGTTTCAAGGTTTTTCGCGTCACACCCTGTGGGAATTCCAGCGGCAAGATGCCCATACCAATTAGATTTGAGCGGTGAATTCGTTCGAAGGACTCGGCAATCACAACGCGAACGCCGAGCAGACGTGGCCCCTTCGCCGCCCAGTCACGGCTTGAGCCTGAACCGTACTCTTTCCCCGCAATCACAGCTGTCGGCACGCTCTCATGTTGATAGCGCATCGCCGCATCATAAATGGCTAGTTGCTCCTGGGAAGGTATGTGGCGGGTAAAGCCCCCTTCCACGCCCGGCACCATTTCGTTACGGATACGAATGTTAGCAAAGGTACCTCGCATCATCACTTCATGGTTACCGCGACGTGAACCATAGGAGTTAAAGGCCTTCGGCTCCACACCGTGCTGTTTCAAATAACGCCCGGCGGGGCTCTCGGCTTTGATATTCCCGGCCGGTGAGATGTGGTCAGTGGTGACGGAGTCAGCCAGGATTGCCAGAATACGTGCGTCGCGGATATCTTCAACGGCATCCGGTTCGGCTTTCATATCGCTGAAGAACGGTGGATGGCGGATATAGGTGGAATCCTCCTGCCAGGCGTAAGTTGGCGTCCCCTCAACCTTAATGGCCTGCCAGTTAGCATCACCATTAAAGACTTCAGCGTATTCACGCCGGAACATATCGGTTTTCACCTGCTCAACCGCTTTGGCAATCTCGTTGGATGAAGGCCAGATATCTTTCAGATAGACCGGTTTGCCGTGCTGATCTTCACCGAGTGGGTCATGAGTCAGGTCTACTTTCATGTTGCCCGCCAGTGCATAGGCCACGACTAACGGTGGCGAAGCCAGCCAGTTGGTTTTGATCAGCGGATGAATACGCCCTTCAAAGTTGCGGTTACCCGACAACACAGCGCCGACGGTAAGGTCACCCTCTTTTATCGCCGCTTCAATAGGGTCAGCCAGCGGGCCGGAGTTACCGATACAGGTCGTACAGCCATAGCCCACCAGATTAAAACCGAGTTTTTCTAAATAGGGCATCAGCCCGGCAGCATTGAGATACTCGGTCACCACTTTGGAACCAGGAGCCAGAGAGGTTTTCACCCAAGGTTTGCTGGTGAGCCCTTTTTCAGCCGCTTTTTTCGCCAACAGTCCTGCGGCCATCAATACGCTCGGATTGGAGGTATTGGTACAGGAAGTGATGGCGGCAATTACCACCGCACCGGTAGTCAGTTGGTGATGCTGCCCGTGCAGTGTAAAACTCTCTGATTGCGTCTGTTTGCCTTTGGCATTGCCGATTTCCAGCTCAGTAGCTGCATTAAATGCTTTCGGCACGTTGGGCAGTGCCACGCGATCCTGCGGGCGTTTAGGCCCTGCCAGGCTGGACTCTACCAGCCCCATGTTCAGTTCCAACGAACTGGTAAAGACTGGCTCGTCGCCTTCATGTCGCCACAGGCCCTGCGCACGGCTATAAGACTCAACCAGGGCAATTTGTTCATCGCTGCGCCCACTGAGTTTCATGTAGCTTAGCGTGACGTCATCGACCGGGAAGAAACCGCAGGTAGCACCGAATTCCGGTGACATGTTGGCGATAGTCGCGCGGTCTGCCAGAGGCAAATCGGCCAGCCCGTCACCATAAAATTCGACAAACTTACCGACCACACCATGTTTACGCAGCATCTGGGTAACTGTCAGTACCAGGTCTGTCGCGGTGATACCTTCGCTGAGTTTTCCGGTCAGTTTAAACCCCACCACGTCGGGGATTAGCATAGAAACCGGCTGGCCAAGCATGGCCGCTTCAGCTT
>CAMLBO010000132.1 GCA_946478305.1 uncultured Enterobacterales bacterium | reverse complement strand
CCACGCCAGCGCCAGGATCACCGTCAGCGCGCCAGGCATTGAACTGCCAAAAACGACGGGCAGCAGGAAGTAGAGCCAGAAGATCACAAAAATCAGCGGAATACCGCGGATAAAATCGGCCCAGAGGAACAGCAAGCGGCGCGTCCAGCCACCAAACCGCCAGGCCAGCGCCGCCATGAGTACACCGAGAACCAGCGCAATCGCCCCGGCAGACAGCGCCATGATAAGCGTCAGCAGCACGCCCCCCGGCTCGCCATCGACCACCCTTCCCCACAGCAGATAGGTGAAATTGTCGTGCAATACCGAGTAATCAAACTCCATGTCCGTCTCCCTGCGCCTTCACGGTAGCCAGCAACAGTGGCTGACGCTGGCCCGGACGCTTCGGCCCCAGAGCAATCAGCAGCCAGCCCATCACCAGACCGAGCAGCAGATACAGCACAGTGCCGACGGCAAACCCCTCCAGCGCATGAGCGTTGTAGCTCTCAATCTGGCTTATCTGATAGGTGAGTTCGGAGAAACCAATCCCGGTCGCCAGTGAGGAGAGCTTCATCAGGTTGAGATACTGGCCGGTGATCGGCTGCCAGGCGTTAATCAGCCCTTGTGGCAGTAAAACGTGGCGCAGCATCGCCCAGCGGCTAAAGCCCTGTGACACCGCCGCTTCGGTCTGACCGTGAGGCACCGAATTCAGCCCGGCCTGCACCTCTTCGAGCAGAAATGCCGCGCTGAACAGCGCCAGCCCCCAGGCAGCGCAGAGAAACTCGGGCGTCAGCCACGAGACGTTGACCGGTAAAACCGCCCACGGATGCACATCGCCGATGTATAACCGCAACCCCTGCGGCAGTGCGCCGTAAGCCGCGAAGTACCAGAACAGCAGCTGTACCAGCAATGGCGTATTGCGAAATATTGATACATACGCCGCCACAATGCAGCGCCCCACCCGCCCCGGCGCTAAACGCAGTGCCAGCAACAGCAGCGTCAGTAAGGTCGCGAGCAGGCTTGCGGCGATCGTTACGTAGAGCGTGGTGAGGAAACCGGAGATGATCCACTGCAACGGCTGGCCGGTTAAAACCCCTGCCCAGTCAAGATGCCACGCCATCAGCTCTCCCTCCCGGCGGCCGCCTGCAACGGAAACAACACTTTTTGCAGGAAACGCTGTGCACGCGGATGCGCCGGATGGGTGAAGAAACTTTCGGGGTCGGCCTGTTCCAAAATTTCCCCACCGTCCATAAACACCACCCGGTCAGCAATTTCGCGGGCAAAGCTCATCTCATGAGTGACGACAATCATGGTGATGCCACTGTGGGCCAGCGCCTGCATCACCAGCAATACTTCACCAATCATCTCCGGATCCAGCGCCGAGGTGGGCTCATCGAACAAAATGATTTTCGGGTCAGTGACCAGCGCGCGAGCAATCGCCACCCGCTGCTGCTGGCCGCCGGAAAGCTGCGAGGGAAAGTGGTGCGCACGATCAGCAAGCCCGACCCGATCCAACAGTTCGCGGGCCTTTTGCCGCGCCTGTGCCTGCTTCCAGCCGTGGACTTTCACCAGCGCCAGACTGACGTTATCCAGCGCGTCCAGATGAGCGTAGAGATTGAATTGCTGAAACACGAAGCCAATGTGGGTGCGCAGCGCGCGCAGCGCCCTGCCACTGAGTCCGGCCGTCGGCTGGTTGTGGATTAAAATCTCGCCGCCGCTGAGCGTTTCGAGATGATTGATAAGTCGGATCAGCGTTGATTTCCCCGAACCGGACGGCCCGCAAATCGCCACTACTTCACCGGCGGCGACGCGTAAATCGACGTTTCGGATCACCTGATGCGGGCCGAAAGATTTACTCACCTGACGAAACTCCACGGCAAGCGGTTTGCCATCAGGTTCTGGATGTGAAAAAACCGCAGACGAGTCTGCGGTTGTTGAAGAGGGTTGCTGCATAAGGGCCTGCCTGATTATTTTGCTTCGATCTTAAACAAACGCGGTTGCGGTGATTTGGTCTGCGGTCCGAACCAGACGTTATAAATTTTGGTCGCATCGCCGGTTTTTTCCAGATTCAGCAACTCATCATTGACCGCTTTCAGCAGGCTGGTTTCGCCCTTTTTCACCCCAACGCCGATCTCTTCTTTGCTCAACAATTCAGGTAAGACTTTGTATTTGGCTTTGTCCGGTGCGCCATCCAGCAAACCGGCCAGAATGGTGCTGTCCTGAGTAATGGCCTGCACGTTACCGTTACGCAAGGCGGAGAGCGCCAGCGGGATATCGTCATACGCCAGCACGCGGGACTGCGGGAAGCGGCTGTGCAACTCCTGCTCGCCGGTGGTGCCTTTGACTGCGCCGATACGCGCCGTGGCGTAAGCATCGAGCTTGTCAGGCGAACCGGCCGGAACCAGGAACTGCTGCCCGGTCACAAAATAAGGCACAGAGAAGTCCACCACTTTGGCGCGTTCCGGTGTGATAGTAATGTCGGCGACGATAATGTCAGCCTTGCCGGACTGCAACAGCGGAATACGGTTCGCCGGGTTGGTTGGCACCAGTTTGAGCTTCACGCCCAGAGATTTGGCCAGCGCTTTGGCGAAATCGACGTCGTAGCCCACGATGTCATGGGTTTTGGCATCGACGGAACCGAACGGCGGGTTGGAGTCGAAGGTCGCGACGTTAATCACACCGGCTTTTTTGATGTCCGTCAGTTGGTCTGCGTGGGCGGCAAAAGTGGCGACACTGCTCAGTACCAGCAGGGTCAGGGCGGAAAATGAAGACAACGAACGTGCGTTACGGGCCATGTGTTTTCCTTATCAGGAACCGCCAAATTGGCAGAAAGGGGGACCCGCAGGCCAGCGACCTGCGGACTTTTTTATCTTGTAAAGCAGAGAATTACACAGGCCCGACAACGGCACTACGAACAAAAACTCATATCATTAGCATCGGAAAATATAAGAAAAACTTATTAACAATGGATTAACCGACCGCCACCTTTTGGCGTATTTCACTCTTCTGAGAATAGCGGTTAGGTTTGTACGGAATATCCAACCGCTCACGCAGGGTTTGACTCTCCGTCGCCGGATGCCAGTATCCGCGCTCTGCCAGCACCGGTAGCACCAGGCGCGTGATGTCCTCCAGCGCTTCGGGCAGCACCGGGCCGCTGATGATAAACCCGCTGGCTCCCCCCTCTTCGACCCACCGGATGAAGGTGTCAGCTACCTGCTCCGGCGTGCCGAAGAATTCGCCTTTCGGCAGCGTGGTCTGGAATGCGACATCACGCAGCGTCAGGTTGTGCTCTTTCGCCAGCCGCTTGATCTGATCGGTAGTCGAGCGGAAGGTATTTTGTCCGAGATCGCCGACGTCCGGGAACGGCGCATCCAGCGGGTACTGCGAGAAGTCATGATGGTCAAAGAAACGCCCAAGATAGGCCAGCGCGTCTTCAACGGAAATCAGCGACAGCAGCGTCTGGTATTTGGCTTCGGCCTCGGCTTCGGTCGCGCCGACAATCGGGCTGATACCGGGGAAAATCCCCACCGGCAGACGCCCATTTTTCGCCACCTGAGCCTGCAATTTAGCAGAATACTCTCTGGCTTCTTCCAGCGTGCGAGCATTGGTAAAGACCGCGTCGGCAGATTTCCCTGCCAGCGCGATGCCCGCCTCGGAGGCACCGGCCTGGAAAATCACCGGTTGGCCCTGTTGCGAACGCTTAATATTCAGCGGCCCTTCCACCGAGAAAAACTGCCCCTGGTGATTCAGCTTGTGCAGCTTGGCGGCGTCGAAAAACACCCCGCTTTCACGGTCACGGATAAAGGCATCATCTTCCCAGGAGTCCCACAGGCCCTGCACCACGCTGATGTACTCTTCGGCAATCTCATAACGCAGCGCATGCTCCGGGTGGTCTTTGCCGAAGTTTTTCGCCGACCCCGCCAGCGGTGAGGTCACCACGTTCCAGCCCGCGCGGCCGTTGCTGATATTGTCGATACTTGCCAACTGGCGCGCCACGGTGAATGGGTCGCTGTAGGAGGTGGAAATCGTCCCCGCGAGGCCGATACGGTGCGTCACCGAGGCCAGCGCTGACAGCAGCGCCACCGGTTCAAAACGGTTGAGGAAATGCGGCAGGGATTTTTCATTGATGTGAAGCCCGTCCGCCACAAACAGGAAGTCGAAATTGGCCGCTTCCGCCTTCAATGCCAGTTCACGAAAGTAGGGGAAATTGACGCTGGCATCCGCCGGCGCTTTTTCATGTCGCCATGAATTCATATGGCCACCGGCACCGTGCAGCATCAGGCCCAGTTTTATGCTTTTTTTGTTTGACGCTTGGGAGACAGACAGATTTGATTGGCTCATGCTTGGGCTTCCTTTATTCAGTTCAGTGATTCGCTCAGAAAAGAATGCGATATATTTCTCTGCTGCCTAAATATAAATACCGTCGTTCTAATTTCATTAATTAGCTAATGAAAATCAGGCGAAACAACCCAAAAAGATATAATTGATAACCAGAGATTCTTTAGTCATTCGCCAATAACCGTTCAGGATTAAGCAGAGCATTTATTTTCCTGCCAATAATCCAATAAGGTTAAACCGATATGAGCCTTTACTCTGCCGATGAAACGCGCGACTCCGCCTCACATGCGCCTGCTTCCCTTGAGGAGCGTCTGATCGCCCATCGCCGTGAGCTGCATCAAAACCCGGAGCTCTCCAACCACGAGTTCGCCACCACCCAACGTATTACCGGCTGGCTTAGCGATGCGGGTGTCCGCATTCTTGATCTCGGCCTGAAGACCGGCGTAGTGGCTGAAATTGGCCCGCAGGAGGGGCCGCTGGTGGCGCTGCGCGGAGATATTGACGCCCTGCCGATTAACGAAATTTCCGGCGTGCCTTTCAGTTCGCAACAGGCAGGTGTGATGCACGCCTGCGGCCATGATTTCCACACGTCGGTGATCCTTGGCGCGGCTTACCTGCTGAAAGTGCGGGAAACGGAGCTGAAGGGACGCGTACGGTTGTTCTTCCAACCTGCCGAAGAGCGCTTTAACGGTGCATTGCAGCTGATTGAGGCTGGTGCGCTGAATGATGTCGATGCCATTTTTGGTCTGCACAATGCGCCACAGCTGCCGGTGGGAACCTTCTCTACCAAGGGTGGCGCCTTCTACGCCAACGTGGATCGCTTCCAGATAACCGTGACCGGTAAAGGTGCCCACGCCGCGCATCCGGAAGAAGGGGTCGACAGCATCGTTACCGCCAGCCACATTGTCACCGCCCTGCAAACGCTGGTCAGCCGCCACTTCAGCACCAAAGAGTCGGTGGTGGTCAGCGTGACCCGCATTGAGGGCGGTAATACCTGGAATGTGCTGCCGCAGGAAGTGTTCCTCGAAGGCACGGTGCGCACCCACAATGCAGAAATCCGCGAACAGGTGCCGGAAAAAATTCGTCAAGTCATCGGCGGCGTCGCCCAGGCTCTGGGGGCCGAAGCCGAACTGTTCTGGTTCCCCGGCCCGCCAGCCGTCGTCAACACGCCGCGCTGGGCCGAATTTGCCAGCGAAGCCGCCCGTGAGGCGGGCTATAACGTGGAGCTTTCCGAACCACAAATGGGCGGCGAAGACTTCGCGCACTATCTGCATCACGTGCCCGGCGCGTTCGTCAGCATTGGCTCGGCCAGTGAGTTCGGCTTACATCACCCTAAATTTAATCCGAACGAAAAAGCCATTTATCCGGCGGCCGTTTATTTCCAGCTATTAGCGGAAAAAGCGCTGAATGAACTGACCTCGAAGTAATCTATTCTCCATCAAATCAATGCCTGTCCGTCCGGTTACTTCCCGCGTCGGACGGGCATTTTTTGCTATTTTAAAATCCGGCGTTTTATTTCTGTTTTATCAGTTTAGTTATTTAATTTTGTTGTTTTACATCCCGGCAGCGCTCGGGAATAGTGAATTCAACACCGGCATAAACCTATACAAATAGAATATAAGGGATAATAACAAAAATGATGCATAGCGCTAAATTAGCTAAATTAACCGCCGTGGCCGCCGTGGTCCTTTTCTCCGGGTTGGCGAATGCCGCACCGGGCATTGACCTGATCGCCAATGAAACGCCGATTAACACACCAAAGAGTGCAGAAGCAGCGGCAAAGATTCCGGCCAATTTTAAGTTTGTGGAACCCGGCACGCTGACCGTGGCGCTGGCCGTTTTAGGCAGCGCACCGCCTTTCGGGCTGTTTGCCCGTGACAATAAAACGGTGATCGGCAGTGAGGCGGACATCGCCCGTCTGGTGGCTGACGGCCTGGGGCTTAAACTTAAAGTGGTTCCCGCCTCGTGGGAAGACTGGCCGCTTGGGGTGACGTCCGGCAAATATGACGCCGCCATCTACAACATTACCGTCACTAAAGAGCGCAAAACCAAATTCGATTTCGCCACCTACCGTCAGGATACGCTGGGTTTTTATGTGAAAACCGGCAGCAAAATTAAATCCATCACCTCCGCGCCGGATATCGCCGGTAAGAAGATCATCGTCGGTTCAGGCACCAATCAGGAAGCCATTCTGCTGGCCTGGGATAAAGAGAATCAGGCCAAAGGTCTGGCCCCCTTCCAGCCGCAATATGTGACCGATGACGCTGCCGCCACGCTGGCTATCCAGTCAGGACGCGCGGACGCCACCTTCGGACCGAACGTCACGGGCGCTTATAAAGCGCTGCTGACCGGAAAAACCGTGCTGGTCGGTACTGTCGCCGGTGGCTGGCCGAAAACCGCCAACATCGCCGTGACGCTCAAGAAAGGCAACGGACTGGTGGACGCTGTACAGGCATCGCTTAACAGCGCCATCGCCAGCGGCAGCTACCTGAAAGTGCTGAACCGCTGGGGCGAGAGCGTCGAGAAGATCGACCACTCTGAAATCAACCCGCCGGGTCTCGGCGACTAACATCACGCTCAGCAGGAGCCGACCATGAGCCAGGATATTTTTATTCAAACCCTGCCGGATGACCCGCTGATCGCACCGGTGATCGACGGACTGTTCGGCGAATACCGCGCCCGTTACGGTGACTATTTTGGCGAACAGGAAGTGGAGCCGCTGAGCTATTACGCGCCGCCGGACGGCGAGTTTGTGGTGTTGCTGCGTGAGGGGGTGCCCATTGCAATGGGCGCATTCAAACGCTACGACGCCGAGACTGCCGAGCTGAAACGCATCTGGACCGACCGCACGTTACGCCGTCAGGGGCTGGCACAAAAAATCCTGCTTGAGCTGGAGCAACGGGCGCAAACATTAGGTTACCGCCAGCTGTTTCTAACCACCGGTTTCCGCCAGCCCGAAGCCGTCGGGTTGTATCTCTCCAACGGTTATCAGCCACAGTTCGATACCCGTGTGGATCCGGTTGTCTACTCTCTGCCGCCGTATGACGGCAGATTGCCGTTTACCAAAACACTGCCGGTGACACAGGCAGCGGCGCTGAACGTGGCGGAGAACGTGTATGACTGAAATCCCGCTTCGCCAAAACGATGAGCCACCGCTGAAAGTTGTGCCCGCCCGCTACCCGTTGCGGCTGGTCGGGGCGGTCTTTTCACTGTTTATTCTGCTGGTGATCGTCCAGTCGATTGCCACTAATCCGCGCTGGGAGTGGTCAGTGTTCCGCCAGTGGTTTTTCGAACCGGTCATCCTTGAAGGTCTGGCGAAAACGCTGTTGCTGACCCTGCTCGGTACGCTGTTTGGTATTATCTTCGGCACCGCGCTGGCGCTGGCCCGCCTGTCGAAATCTTACCTGCTGAACGCGCTGGCCTGGGGCTATATCTGGCTGTTCCGTTCACTGCCGCTGCTACTGGTGTTGATCATTCTGTACAACTTTTCCTATCTGTACGACAGCCTGTCGTTCGGTATTCCTTTTACCTCGATTGAGTTTTTCAGCCACCCGACTGTCGATCTGCTTGATCAGTTCTCCGTCGCGGTACTCGGTCTGTCGCTGGTGCAGTCGGCCTACACCGCCGAGATCATCCGTGGCGGCATTTTAGGGGTGGAACACGGCCAGCACGAAGCCGCGGCGGCTCTCGGCCTGCCTGGTTACCGCCGCACGTTTCGCATTATTCTGCCGCAGGCGTTGCGGGCGATTATCCCGACCGGTTTTAACGAAGTGATCAGCCTCGCAAAAGGCACATCGATTGTTTATGTGCTGTCGATGCCGGAACTGTTTTACACCGTGCAGGTGATTTACAACCGTACACAGCAGGTGATCCCGCTGCTGATGGTGGCGGCGGTGTGGTATCTGGTCATCACCACCGTGCTGTCGGTGTTGCAGTATTACGTCGAACGTTATTTCTCACGCGGTGCGGTGCGCGAACTTAGCCCGACGCCTATTCAACGATTCCGCCTGTGGGCGCGCGGCTAAGCCGTGAAGGAGCAACCCGATGTCCGAAGCCTTTGATCTGTTCGTCCCCCGCCCGCCCGCAAAAACAGCGGATACCGTTTTTCTGCGCCGCGCGCAGGCCAGCAGCACCGCGCCGGGGCGCATTGAAATCCGCCACCTGAGCAAGCATTTCGGTGTCCATAAAGCGCTGAATGACGTCAGTCTGACTATCGAACCCGGCACGGTGACAGTGATCCTCGGCCCGTCGGGCTCAGGGAAATCCACCCTGCTGCGCACCATTAATCATCTGGAGCGGGTCAACGAAGGGACAATTCAGATTGACGGCGATTACGTTGGATACCGGCGCAAAGGCGATAAGTTGTATGAGCTGAAAGAGAGCGCGATTCTCAAACAGCGCACTCACGTCGGTTATGTGTTTCAGAATTTCAATCTGTTCCCGCACATGTCGGTGCTCGATAACATCATTGAAGCGCCCATCGTTCACCGCCTGCTGAACCGCAAACAGGCCATTGCCCGCGCCTATGAACTGCTCGATACCGTGGGCCTGCGCGAAAAAGCCCACGCCTACCCACGCCATCTTTCCGGCGGCCAACAGCAACGCATCGCCATCGCCCGTGCGCTGGCACTCAACCCGAAAGTGATGTTATTCGACGAACCTACCTCGGCCCTCGACCCCGAACTGGTCGGCGAAGTGCTCGACGTCATCAAAAAACTGGCCCAGTCCGGCGTCACGATGGTGGTCGTCACCCACGAAATCGGCTTCGCCCGCCAGGTCGCCGATCAGGTGGTGTTTATGGTGGAGGGTGCTGTTGTGGAGACAGGAAGCGCAGAGCAGGTATTGGAGAGGCCTCTTCATAAGAGGACCAGAAGCTTTTTAGAAAAAGTGTTATGAAAAATTGGGCTGCCGCCCGAACTGGTCTGAAGGTCAAAGTCGTGGGCTCGCCGCCCACACCGGTGAACCTTGGGCTGCCGCCCTAACTGGCTTGAAGGTCAAAGTCGTGGGCTCGCCGCCCACACCGGTGAACCTTGGGCTGTCGCCCTAACTGGCTTGAAGGTCAAAGTCGTGGGCTCGCCGCCCACACCGATGAACCTTGGGCTGCCGCCCGAACTGGTCTGAAGGTCAAAGTCGTGGGCTCGCCGCCCACGCTGGCCCAAAGGAGGTTTAAACGAACCTCCTTTGGAATCCTGCGTTTTTTAACTACGCGCTGTCGCTGGGACGATGGTCATATTTCGCAACTTCCGAGTGAGGCGCAAAATGTCACGGCTTCGCCGTCCCCGTATTTCGGGATTACTCGGCCTTTAGCCTCGCCCTACGGGCCGTCGCGGTGCGACGTTGTCTCGCTTCGCTCGGCTGAGCCATAGGTCTCGAACCTCTCATCCGGTGCCATTTTTGACTGCGCCTTAGCGGCTATGTAAATCAAAAGAAGAAAGAAGAAAGAAGAAAGAAGAAAGAAGAAAGAAGAAAGAAGAAAGAAGCACGGTCTGATTTTGACTTTAAAAAAGCCAAGGCCGCGTTCAAAACGACGTCGACGGAGAGGTGGAAAACCGCGCGGGTGTATGCGCGGGTTGTAACCCGAACGGAGAGTACCGCGCAGCGGCGGAGTTTGCGGCTATAACAACGGTAACTGGAACGCGGCCATTGTGACCTGCGTAGCTGCTGTTTTTAAAAAGCTCGGATTCCAAAGGCCCGAGCAACTGCGGGCCTTTGGTCGGTGTGGGCC
>CAMLBO010000131.1 GCA_946478305.1 uncultured Enterobacterales bacterium | reverse complement strand
GTCAAAATCGGTGTTGCAAAAACGGGAGTGACCATAGATTCCGTTTTCCAAGCGGACCCACATAGCGCGGGAGTACACCCTACTGCGACAACGTAGCCTGTTCACATAACAGGCTTACCGTACAATAATTCTCTATATCCAAACTGACCCCTTAATGAGCTTCAAAAAGATCATAAGGTATTCAGTCATTATTATGTGAGTTCCCGCCGGAAGCCATCAGTTGGAAAAGTACTGACCCATCCGGGCATGTTTTCGCCTGCCATCCGCTGCGGTCGAGCAGCTTCTCCAGGCTTGCCACGTTGCCGGTAATTCTTGCCATAAGCGGGCGTATTTGCTTTCCATCATCATCAAAAGCGGTATCGAGAGATGAATACGACAGGTATACCGCGTTCACACTGTCATTCATTACAACCGCATTTTTACCTGTCCATTCCCTGTCGGCGAGTAACCTGTACACCCAGTGCATTTCTTTGGCAGTTTCAAGGGCGTACGTCAGCCTGAACAAATCATTCTGCGCGGGCAGTTCGCCGGTACAGGATCGCCAAAGGTAATCGAGCTTGTGCCGCATTTTGGCTCTAGGACCGAGCGTACGCCCCTGTTTCAGTAACCATTCGATATCGGGTGCCGTTTCTCTGGGAAACCGATGCTGCTTCAGTGCGGTGGCTAGCCACCGCGTCAGAAATACATTTTCCTGATGTTCAGAGCCTACCTGACCATCGCGCTTTGCCAGGTGCAGTGCGACCATGGCACACCAGGCGAGATGGACTGACTTCTCTGTCAGTGATTCGGTATTCACGCGTATTGCTTCTCCGGGACGTTATCCAATATCCGCCATGACTGAACGTTCAATATGCTCAATTATACACCTGAATTATAATTAACTGAATGTTTCATAAGACATTGTTGTTTTATGCGCTTGCGCATGGAGGCGCCAATATATGTTGAATATGTCTCTATCGGTGACAGGCGCTGTGACGCGGCGAAGCCGCCCTGTTCTGATAGATCTCACCAATCTCCCCCCTCGGCCTGCATGACCAGTCCCACTGAAAGCTATGTAGAACGTATTGTTCGCCGTCGGAGTGGTCACGGTAAGGCCGTAGGCCGTAACCGGGGCGTATCTCCGCGTTGGCGCCTTTAGGCGCTTACGGGCGTGTACACAGAACCTTCCGCGACACTACTCACAGCAACACAAAAACTATAGTTACAACATTCACTCTAAAGCGACACGGTTCCGGCCGTTGGCCGGGACGGCGCCGCTTTGCAGTGGGTGAGGTTTCGCGCTGTGGCTTCAGATTTCCACCGGTGTATTGGGTATTCAAATGAATGATGTAACTAAATAAGGGTGTCGGGGCCCGCCGCTGACGGTGGGAGGCACTTTTTCTTTTTGATCCATTTTGCTATTGCTTGCGTGGCAGAGGTTTTTGCCCGTAACGAAGTGGAGGGAGGTACTTTCGAGTGCAGGCTTTAGCCGCAACGAAAAATACTCCCTTTTTAAAGGGCTTATTTTGTTCAGGAATAACGTTCGAAATTAATGATAAATAGGGTAAGGGTTTCGAAGTTAATGACATCGTTCGAAGTTAACTGTTTATTCCAATGCCGGAATGCGGCAAACGATGGCCAACGCTCGCAAGATTTAGGGCAAAAGTGGGCTAATTCTGGTCAGATGAAGAAATTTGGCGTGAAAGAGCTGCTGCTAGGCGTATTGCGGGTACGGGAAATCCCCGCAGGTTGTAAGGGCGGTAAAAAACACGTCTGTTTGTATTTTGAGGTTAAAGCGCGCCGGCGCGCTCGAGTAGCAGCCTGTAATAGGTTTCAGGGTCGCTGTGCCGCAGGCCGGGGTGCTCCTGGCTCACCACCTGTTCAAGCGTGCTCACCTGATGAGGCATCACCGCCGCGCTAGTGGACCAGGCAACAAACGCACGGTAGTGCCCGTTTTGGCGCTTATTCTTCGCCCTGGCCAGCGACCGAAGATTGCTATCGGTGTCGTCCAGCAGCTCATCGAGATGTTCGTCGCTCTTACGGCGCAGGTTCTCCAGTTCGCCTTCCAGCATCGAGACTTTGGCCTGCTTCTCAGCCGTCAGGTCAGGACTTACAACCCAACGCTTGATCTGCTTGAGCCGGTTTCGCAGGGAATGCTTGTCTTGAATACCGATGCCAATTTGCTCGATGCGCAACAGATGACGTTCGTATTTCCGGCGCAGGCTTTCGATCAGGCCGTTTTTAATCGCCCATGCCTTGAATTGTCCCAGCCACTGGCGGATTTCTTCCACGCGTATACCGCGTGAGGTGAAGAATTTATCTGCCAGCCAGATGCGTAACGGCTTGTTCTGGCCGGTATCGGTGTCTTTATCATGATCGACAATGACGTATTCGAGTTGCTCCTGGACAGACAAGGCCTTCAGCGGGCTGTCATAGGCCTTACGTCCATTTTCATAGACGTGGAGTTGCCCCATCGCGGCCGCTATCTGTTCAAAAGGAACCATGATCTCGAAAGGATAATCACTGTCGGGGTTATAATCGCAGTTGGCCGCCAGCGCCAAAGACAATGCATTCAACGCTTCACAGCTTTCTGAACGTGCGCTAACGCGCATTGGCTTTGGAGTGAAATGCGGATCATTACGACGCGTATAGGGAATGTAACCGACGCGGCGTAGCGCAATCAGATCCTGATTACGGTGCCAGTCATGGCTTTGCATACGCCCCACAACTTTGGCTGCCATACCGCGAGGAATGGCACAGCAAAGCTGCGGCGTATTTCGCCGGTGAATTTTGGATTTACCGCGCCGCAGGGCATTGGATTCGCCCCGCCGCGTTGTCCGGGGTTCCGGTAGTGAAGGATTAAGGGCTACGCTATTCACGCCTTCCCGTGCTTATGTTGCACAGAAGGAGTATTCCTAAAGGGTATTGTACTTTTTTAGGCACGATACTATACTCCCCGCATAGAGCAACAGCTTCTATACGGTTTTGTTAGGGCCCCGATGTATCTTCTCGCTCCGCCAAGAATGAGGAAGATTGTCGGGGTTTTTGCTTTTCAGGCTCCGGTAACTAAACCGGCGAACCTGTTCCCTGCCACCTTTCGGCGTGGCCAGCCAAAAAAATCTTTAATGATCTGCAATTTATCACTAAGACAAACACTAAACAAGAAAGTAAAGTCTTTACCTCTTATTTTCTCTTCGAGCAATTTCACCTTCAATTAGGCGCTCAAGCATTTGGCCTTGTGTTACACCTTCGTCTTCACAGATAGCTAAGAAGCTAACTTTGAGGTCGCTACGAACATAAGCTTTCACCTCTTTATGAGTTACTCGCTTTCTTGCTACTGCCGCCAATTGCTTTTCGGAAGCAGAAAGTGGTTTACCCTTCCTATAAGTCCGTTTAACTTGCGGTGCGGAAGTGGCTACATTTTCAATCTGTGACATTTCTGCCCCCTCAAGGATCTGAAAAGGATCGTTCCCCGAAGAATACTACATGCACCGTTTATCAGCGACTTATCTTTTCTGCAAAAATCCGTGTTGGCGCACGTAAATCCTCAGAAACTGATATATCACTCACTCTCCGAACGTTTTTTCGATCACAATCTCCCGCTCCAATTGCTGCAGCCGCGCCGCGGCGCGCTCCTGAGCGGCAACCTGTAGCACGGCGCCGTCTTTCGCAACGTCCGGAAGCTCTGAGCGCATTTTCGCTGCCTCCGACAGTGCTTTTCCGTCAATGTCGGGCACGGACGCCGCCAGTTCAGACCGCGCGCGCTCGGCGGCAAGCCGGACTTTTTCCTCTTCCGGCAGCACGGCGGCGGCCTGTGCGGCTTTTTCCAGTTCCGCCTGCTTCTTCTCATCTTCCGGTGAGATGAACGGCAGCGGCTCATCGCCGGACTGCTGTGCCTGACGCAGCACCGTATCGTCGGTGGCAAGCCGGCTGCCCGTAATGCGCGACAGGTTGTGCGGCGTACCTTCGCCGGACAGGCGGACAAGTACCCCGCTGTCCGGGTATTGGTGAGCCAGTACCAGACCTTCGGGCATGCTGCCCGCGACGTGGGTATCGCCGTTACGGCTGACCTGAATACCGGCAAAGCGGGCGTCGTCACCGCCCATGATGCGCGGCGCACCGTCCAGCCACGCGCCGCCACCCTGCGGCATAAAGCGCACCTCATCGAGATAGACACCGGCGCGTTTACCGTTGCTGTCCCAGACCGGCAGTGCAATATGTGGCTGCGGGTATTTCTTTCCAGGCGCGATAAATTTCGCCATGCTCTCGCCGGCTTCCACACCGCTGGTCTGAAGAAGCTTTCTCCCGAGCGGGGTGTCCTGCAATGGCGTTGCCGTGGACAACAGCTTTTCGGCCACCTGCGCGGCACGGTCGGTGCCATGGTGCAGCAGATCATGTGCAGAATGGCGGTCCCCCTGGCGGTCGAGCTGTTTCAACCAGCCTTCGCGGTCGTCGGTGTAGGACTGGTGGTGTTCTTTATGACGTGACCCGCCCACGTAAGCGGACTCGCGGGTCGCCATACTCTTACGCCCCCCTTCCGTGCCGGAAAGCGTAATGGAGTAGGAGGCGCTGGCACCCTGTGCGCCGGTGGTCGTCACGGCATACGCCAGGTCGATATGCCTGTCTTCGGGCAGTCGACCCGGCTCCAGGATTTTTTCCCGTTCGCCGTCGCTGAGCGTGACGCGGCCGCTGCTTTCAACCTGACTCACCTGCCACTGGCTGTTGGCCACGTAGCCGCGCTCGTTATCGCTGCGCGTAAAGCGCATGCGGTCGCCGGCGCTGACGGTGATATCGAGGGGCACGTACAGCGAGATGTCCTGCGTGCTGTTCTCAAAGCTCGATATCAGCGTCGCCTTACCGGTCTCATCGGTGAGCGTCACCAGCCCCTGCGCGGTATCGACGCCGCTGACCGTCATATGCTGATTATTCATCACGGCAACGTGCCCGATATGCGCACTGAACCCCGCCGCGCTACGCAGCGCTTTATCCGGCACGCGTGCGGGAGCCAGTACAGTAAGCGTCAGCTCGTCTTTCCCCAGCTCGCCGTCTTTATGTAAGGCGTCGTGAATGAGGCTGTTGATATCACGCCGGTCGGCATTCAGGTCGGTCACTACGATGGTTTGCGCCTGCGCGTCCTTCGTGCGTCCGGTGAAATCGCGGGTGATTGCCTCGATGACGCTGGACGGTTCTGCGGGGAGTAAATCGCCCGTGGCCTGCACCCGCAGGCTGTCTGATGCTTCTTCCCGCGCCGTTTTGAATTCCATCACAGACGAAGACGGCACCCAGGCGCCGGCTTTACGCGGAACCTGTGCCGGTGACACGGCCTCAGTTTTCTCCAGCGCGCCGCGCACGTCGCCTTCGATCATGCTGTAGACGGCCGCGCGCAGCTCAGGCGTCTGACGCACGATGTCCTGCATCACGGCGGTATCAACAGGGCTGCGGCTCTGCAGCAGACGGAAGGGCTGGCCGGGTTCAATGGGCTGCAGCTGCGCGACATCGCCGCTGTTTATCGCACGCCCGCCCGTATCAGCAATGCGCTGGTAGAGTTCGGCCATGTCACGGTTGCCCACCATCGAGGACTCATCCACCATAAACAGCGTACTGCCGTAGTCGGTCTTCTCACCGGCCAGATTTTTCTGACGCTCCTCGCTCAGAAACGACGACAGCGTCTGTGAGCGCACGCCCACCGACTGCATTTCATGCACGGCACGGTGCGTCGGGGCCAGGCCAATAACCTCCGGCCGCTGCGACACAGGCAGGCTGTCGAGCGCCGCCATCACTGCCTTAAACTGCGTGGTTTTACCCGTCCCGGCGTAGCCCTGTATGGCCACAAAGCGGTCGGGGCTTTCGAGGATAAGTCTGGTCGCTGCCTGCTGACCGGCGGTCAGCCCGGCGAGATGTTTCTCCGGCACGGTATCCATCAGCGGCGCGACGGCACCTTTGCCCTCCGCGACGGTGCGGATGATGGATTTTTCCATCTCATAGGTGACGCGCGGCACAATCAGGCCACTGCCGGCACCGGCGACCGGCGACAGGCTGATCAGGTCGCCGTTTTTCACCTGCCGGTCGATTTCAGCACTGGCCTGAGACACAGTGACGTCCGGGGACCAGCCAAGCGAGGCAGAAATCAGGTTCGCCTTGCTGAAAGCAATACTGTTTGACTGCGCGCGGCTCAGCCCCAGCGCGACCGACTGCGCTACCGGTGTGTGCAGCGCGTCGCGGTTTTTCAGCATGGCAGCATCGAGATTTCGCTCACCGGCTACCCCCTTCACCTGCTCGCTGGCCACCCTGAAGTTGGGATTTCTGACCAGCCTTTTTTCCGCCCTGTCCTGCGGGAGTGCGGTGTAAATCGTCGCCTTTGAACCGCTGCGGGAAAGCTGGTTGAGCGCGGCGGTGTTGAGGTCGCGGGTGCCGGTGGCGGCCAGCACCACCTGATTATCACTGACGCTCGCGCCCAGCCCCTCCACCAAAGGAGAAGCCAGCTTCAGGGCGCGTGAGGTATCCAGAACCAGCGATGTCTCCCCTTTACTGACCACGACGCCGCCGTCCACAAAACCGCTGACCGTCAGGCCGTCCCGCGCTTTGATTTTGCCTTCCAGCTCCCGGCCGACGGCTATCAGCGGCTCCCCGATGGCGACCGGCACCGTTTTACTCGTGTAGGCACTCCAGCTGCTGTCGAGTCCGCTGATTTTCTCTACGTGCACCTCGCCGGTTTCTGAAATCAGGCGCAGGGTGTTGGTACTATCGGTGACGCGGTCGACGCTGTATCGCGTCATGGTTTTGGTGTCTTTGTCCCACTGTTCCATCACCATGCCTGCACGATAGCTGTCGCGCTGGTTGCGCGTTTTGCCGTCCAGCCAGACCGGCTGGATAACAGAGACCTGACGTTCGTCCTTCCCCAGCTGGCCGGTCGCCTGCAGTTCAGACCGGATAGCCGTATTGAGCAGCGCCTGTTCGCGCGGACCGCTGGCCTGTGCCACCACCGGCTGACCTTCGGCCTTAAGCGCAGCATAGTCCTGAGCCAGACGGTCATACCGCTGGCGTTTGTCGCTCTCACTGACTACTGTGGTCAGTGTTTTCTGCCCGTCATAAAACCGGTACTGCGGCACGCCGGCATCTTTGAGCACCGACAGGGCATTCCCGGTGCCGGTGCGGTTTTCAGAATCGATAAACAGCATCTGCACGCCCTGTGCCTGGCCTTTTTCCAGGATCAGCAGCGTTTCTTTGAGAGAAAGCTTTTCAGCCTGGGCGATAACCACAGTGCTTTGGGGTGGCAGCGTCAGGTCCGCGGTCAGCTGACTTCGCGACATCACCTTTCCGGCGAGCTGCGGGTCAAAGGATAGAAAATCCCGCCCGCGGTTATCGGCCGCCAGAACAACCACGTCCCGCCCGTTCTCACCGGCCATGATGGCCACATCGGTGACGCGGTCACGCAGTTGGGTCGCCCCGCCGCGCCCGGAGAGAATGGCCACCGGCGATTTATCCTGACTAAGAACGGAGTAAGCATCGGCGTAGGAACGAGAGCGCTCCACTGCACGCTCGGGAAAACTCAGTACGCGGTTTTCCTGCATCGTCGTTTTCGCCAGCTGATGCACGCTGAGTTCGTTCAGAAGGTGGATATCAGAGGTGAAAATGCCCTTCTCTTTATCCAGCGGGATAAGACGCTGCTGCTCAACGGCCGCGTCGATGCCGTCGCGCACGCGGGCAAACAGACCCGGTTCGGCGGGCAGCTGCGACGCGGTTTTGGCCAGCATGTCGGAATAGGTGAACTGCACTTTTCTGTCGCTGAGGGTGGAAATAGCGTTGCTGATAGCGGTGGTCATATCCGGTGCAATGCCCGCAGGTTCATTGACCTCCGGCCCGCGCAGCTCACGCGCCTTCGCCCGCCTGACAAAGTCAGGAAGATTAAACCCGGTCTCTTTCAGCTTGTCGTTCCACTCGGCCACAAGTACCAGCGGGTCGGAGGCCACTTTGGCCTTGCGTGAATCCAGTGCGGCAACGTCGCGCACATGGCGGGGCGCGTCAGCGCCCACGGCATCGACAATGGCATTATGACGCTGTGAAAACGGCTCAACCGGAACATCCTTTATCTCCCAGAGGCCGTTTTTACCGGCATCGCGGGTTTCAAAACCCATTTTCTCCACGTCCTGACGCAGGGAATGCTGATAGATTTTGCCCAGCGCTATCTGGTTGGCGTACATCGTTTCGGAAAAGCCGGTTTTCATTTTGGTGTCGCTGGCAAGCGCCCGCCATTTTCCGTCTGCTTCGGTGGCGTTAAACACCAGCGCGTGGGTGTGCAGCTGCGGGTCTAAGTCGCGGGAGGTATCATGGTTATAGAGCGCGGCAACTATATTGCCGGTCAGCACGGTCTGAGTCTGGCCACCTTCGGTAATGCGCGCGCTGGCCAGCGCCTCCACTTCTTTCATGACGGTATCCACGGCGCGGTTGTGTGCATCGATAAAGCGACGGTCTCCGCCGATGAGGGCCATCATCGAGACACTTTTAGGCGCCGAAAACGTCAGGTCATAGCCGGGCCGGTGCGTCTCTTTCCCGTTTTCAACGCGCGACAGCACCGAACCATCGGGCAGCACGCCGTGCTTCATGGCGTTCATCTCGGCGTCCAGCACCGCACCTGACAGCCCCAGACTGTCAGCGCCCTCGCCCAGCCAGCGGGACTCGAGGCTGCCGAGTACGTAGTAATTATCCTGGCTGGAGTAATAACCGGCATCGCCGGCGATCGGACTGATGCTCATCATAAGTAGAATCCATCCCCGTGTTCATCATTCCCTTTTTCCGCACGACTGTGATTGATATTCACCTCTTCGCGACGCGTGGCATCCTGCGTTTCAGACTGGGCGGCGTACTGCTCATAGGCGTCATAGTCAATGATTTCGCCGTCTTCGCTCATGCCAGGGGGAAGCTCAATATCGATTTCTTCATCACGGCCACCGGCGTATGCCGTCTCAGCAGTCTCTGCCGCCGCAGCTGCAGCGACAGGTGTTGTCACCCTGGGCGCGGAGGCCGTGTTCATTACGGTGTTTGCGGGAGCCGGCGAAGACGGCATGTTGACCTGACTGCCAGCGGGGATCACGGCGGCTGTCGCAGGCACAACTGGTGGAGTTTCGACCGATGCATCCTGGCTGAATAATGCATCCATCATGCTTTCTTCCGCCCCGCGCCTTTCCAGATCTTCTTCAATCTCGGGGTCAAGGCTGGATTCTACGTCGCGCTCCAGAATGGCCTCAGCCACTTTGGGTAACTTCTGGTACTTCAGGGCCATCTTGACCACCGGGTAATCACCCGGCAGCGTGACGAAGCACTCCAGGTCTTCTAGCTTCTGCACATCGGTATGGCTGACGATATTGATCCGCTCTTCCTCCTTACCGAAGGAGATACCGTCACGCACCGACTCGTTACCAAAGCTGGTTTGCTCGCTGAACCTTTTGCGAACTGTCTCGCCAATGTCTTCCGCGACAAATTTAGACACCAGTGCACTCGGGGAACGGAAGAAATACTTGGTATTGAGCAGGTCGAACATGGCTTCAGCAGACTTGTTGCCGTAGATTTCTTCCAGCTGCGGATAGGACTGGAAGCCCAGCAGGAAGCAGCCACCAAACTTACGCGCTTCGGCGATAATGAAAGGCAATCCCGGCAGCTTGTGCAGCGACGGCAGTTCGTCGTAGAAGAACCAGACGCGCCGGTGGCGGTTCTCACCCATCGACAGCAGGCTGTCGGCGGCGATGCTCAGCCACATGGAAATGACCGGCTTGAGGGATTCGTGATGCTGCTGGTTCGAGGTGATGAACAGCCACGGATTTTTGGCACCGACCTTCGTGCCCTGCATCCACTCGCGGATGGTGAATTTTGGCTTGCCGCTGCGGTCGATGCCCTGCAGATAGCGCATGGCTTTCACGTAGTTGGTCAGCACGCTGCGGATAGAGATGGCCGTTTTCTCGATTTTGCCATCCACCAGCGTCGCGGCAGGCGTACCGGCGAGAAATTCGCGCAGCTTGTCGAGCTTGATCGCCAGCAAAGTGCGCAGGAATTTGTTGTAGCTCAGCTCCGGGTCTTTGCGCATGCGGTGCGCGGCCTCAGAGAAGATGGTGCGCGCCGAACCCTGCCAGAACGGGTCTTCCGATGCCCCCATCGGGATAAGCGAGGTGGAGACGGTTTCAAGCGACGGCAGCGTCGGACACTCGCCCCACATGTCCCAGTTGGCGCAGCGCTCGTCCTGCGGATTCAGCAGCTTGTCTTTGGTTTCGTCGTAATATTCCTCAACGAAGGTGCAGCCCTTGTCATAGATAATGACCAGGTCGCCGCGTTCACGCAGATAGGTCAGGAACTTACGCATTAGGGGCTCCGTTTGGGAAACGGAAAATATTGTACGTTAAGGTGATTTTTTGTACTGA
>CAMLBO010000130.1 GCA_946478305.1 uncultured Enterobacterales bacterium | reverse complement strand
GTCATGCGCGGAATAAAATTGAATGTCCGGTATTCGCGCACGACATATTGCTTGTTAGGACTCCATGTTTCGGAAATTAATTTCCCCTGTTTCCACCACTGATAACACCCGATAATAACCGCCAGCAGTAAGGCGAGCTTTATCCAGCGTTTGCGTTGGCGAACCAGCGCTTCCTGACTTTTGATTTTTGGCATTAGCTGCATCTTCATCTGAGGTGACAAATATTCACTTCCCGCACAGCTCCCCCTTAACCCCCGATTCCAGCAGATAATCCAGACACCATTGACACACTTTTCCCCGGCTGTCAGAACGAGCAGCGAGGAAAAGTTGTGTCGCATGTTTATGTTCCTGCATGGGTTTTTTAGTCAGCATGCCATTGTTCAACAGCGGCAACGCTAAATGATGGGGAATGTAGCCGATACCGATATTGCGTTGAATAAGCGCCATGACCATCGCGAAATCAGGGACAAACAGTGGTTTTTGTCCTTCAAGTAGCCACGCCTGTTGATGGGCGAAATTCACGGCGGTATCCCGGATACACACTGCCGGATAGTGCCGCAGCTCAGTGTTAGTCAGCGGTTGCATCAGGGTGGCCAGCGGATGCTGCGGGCCGACCACAAAGTCCCACTCTAGCTGGCCCAGCGCCTCGCTGATGATGCCTTCGCTGCTCGGCACATTGTGCGGTGCGCCAATCACCAGATCGGCCCGTTTGCTGTAAAGCGCATCCCAGCAGCCGTTATACACCTCGACGTTGAGCGTCAGCCGCGTTGAGGGAAATGCCCGCTCAAACTCGCTGATAAACTCCACCAGTACCGGCATCGGCACGATGTTATTTACGGCGATAATAAACTCTTGCTCCACACCTTCGTGGATCAAGGTGGTGTTACGTTTCAGGGCATCGAGATCGCTGAGGAGGGTTTTGCTGTGCTGGATAAAATAGTGGCCGGCGGGGGTCAGCCCGATATGGCTGCCTTTACGGATAAACAACGCCACGCCCAGACTCTCTTCCAGTTTTTTGACCGTATAGCTGATGGCCGAAGGCACTTTATTGAGCTGTTCGGCGGCCGTGGTGATGCTTTGGTATTTCGCCACTAAATGGACGATACGAATACTTTCGTCAGAGATAACCACAGGCACTCCTGCCAGCGAAAAAGGGAAATCTGCCGCTATGACAGATTTCCCTTCATTATGACGCAATTCCTTTCTACAGAAAGCCCACCCGCAGAAAGCGTTCTTAAAAATTACCGTTTTTGCATCCGGCTAAACAGGGCGTAACAGACGCAGGCTACCAGAATTGAATCCACCGACGGGATAGTCGTCAGTGTGATCATTCCTTTGACCGTCATAAATCCAACGGCTGAACCGAGCAGCCAGGCGATAAAGGTCAGCAGCTTGATTTGTGGTTCGCGTGTTAACACCTCAGCCTGATAGCCGTTGCGGCGATAGAGGAAAAAGTCGGAAATATAGATCCCAGCTACCGGCGGCGTGGCGATGCCCAAAAACAGCAGGAAAGGGATGAACCACGCCATGATGTCCATGCTGCCCACCACGGCTGAAAGTACGCCGAGTGCCAGCGTGATTTGCCATCTCGGGAAGCGGGTCAGCAGGGTGGACACCACCAGCGTGCCCTGAAACATATTCCCCGCATTGCCGGTGATGCAGGCAAAAATCAGCAACAGGGCTGCCGGTAAGACCGCGCCAAAGGTAGCCATTGCCCCTAATAAAGAGCCCTGACCGCTCAGGGCACTTGGCATCGCACCGGCCCAGTACAGCAACGGGTAGGCCACCAGAAATGCTGCCGCTGCCGCAATCAGTGCATGTTTGCGGTTATGCACGAAACTGCCGAAATCGGGCAGGGTGGCGACTAACACGATGATCGTGCCGACCACGGTAGACACCGCAACGCCGGTGTTCATCTGGCTGACGCTCTCCAGCACCGGCGCCGTGCCGTGGGTTGCGACATACAGGATGTAGCACAGCACCAGCGCAATGACCGGCACCGCGACCTGCGCGATTTTGCCGAGCACGGCGAAACCAAAGGCAGTCGAGGCGACAAACAGACAGCAACCCAGCGCCACGAGGATGGAGGTCGGTAATTCCAGCCCGTGCTGCGCCAGTAAATCATGTACCGAATGGCCGAACATATTGGCAGTGACCGCAATCCAGCCGAACAGACTGACCGCCATCAGAATGTTAATCGCCACCGCGCCTTTCTCGCCGAAGGCGTATTTCACAATGCCGTAGGTCGGCAGACGCGCTTTTTCACCCACACAGATAGTGATGGCGGAAAGCAGCGTGAGGATAATTCCACCCAACGCCACCACGGTGATGAGCTGCGAACCGGACAGCTGATTGCCGAGGCTTGAGGAAGAGAGCAAAACCGGCGTGACCGCAATGCCGAGTAAAATCACCGCAATACGCAAGCCTGACGCCGTGGTTGGAGCACTTTCTGTTTTACGCATAACCTAATCCTTTTAAGTCGATGCTGATCCATCAGGCTGTGTGGTGATGTCCGGTGTACTGGCGCCAGCCGCCGGTTTCGGTGATTTCAGTTTGCCCTTCGACCAGCCAGGGTTCGGCCAGTACGCCAAGAACTTCGCTGCCGTCCTGTAATTTCACTTTGCCGATGCAAAGTCCGGCCGGTTCGCTGCTTAACAATGCGGCGAATGACGCGGGCGGCAGTGACCAAATTTCCAGACTGACGGTATTTCCACCCTGCGAAACGCGGATCATGCCCGGATGGCGATCGTTAATCGTCCACACACGGTAATGTGCATCGGTGCTGTCTTCGCGTACGAAAACGCCGCCGACTTTAGTCATATTAGGGTTCAGTTCCAGAGCGCGCATCAGTGTGCCGTTTACGGCGAGCAGTACATTGTTTTCCATCGTTTTATCCTTAAATGTTAGAGATCCAGGTGCCGGTCTGATGATTGAGTGCCGCTTTTATCGCGTCTGGGGTGGTTATCAACCCTTTGGCACTCTTTCCCTGTTGCTGGCTGTTATTGATAAATTTCACGATGGCTTCGACTTTCGGCTGCATGCTGCCCGCACCAAATTGCCCTTCATGAATAAAAGTTTCGGCCTGAGTCACGGTCAGCTGGCTAAGCCACTGTTGCTGCGGCGTACCGAAGTTCACTGCGACCTGTTCGACACCGGTCGGGATCAGCAGCAGATCGGCGCTGAGCTGTTCGGCTAACAATGCCGATGCCAGATCTTTGTCGATCACGGCTTCCACGCCTTCGAGCTGTTGCCGGGAATTACGGACTACCGGAATACCGCCGCCGCCGCAGGCAATCACAATGCAGCCCTGTGCGAGCAAGATAGTGATGGTTTCACGCTCGAGAATGTCGAGCGGCAGTGGCGAAGGCACGGTTCTGCGCCAGCCGCGCCCGGCGTCTTCGGCGATGCTCCAGCCCAGTTCCTGCTGACGCTGGCGCGCGATATGTTCATCCATAAAAGCGCCAACCGGTTTGATCGGATGTTGAAACGCGGGATCTTCTGCGCTGACCAGCGTCTGCGTCACGAGCGCTACCACCGGACGCGAAATGCCGCGCCGTTGTAGCTCGTTTAATAGCGCTTTCTGGAACATGTAACCAATGGCGCCTTGCGTGTCCCCGACCGCATAATCGAGCGGTACCGGGGCGACTTCGCTGGCAGCCAGCTCTGAGCGGCGCAGAATAAATCCGACCTGCGGGCCGTTGCCGTGGGTCAGGACCACGTCCCAACCCGCTTCAATCATATCGACGACAGGACGGACGCTTTCGACCACCGCCTGATACTGGTCAGGAATACTGTTTTTCTGTTCATTGACGATCAGCGCATTGCCGCCGACGGCCACCACGGCTAACGGTTTGTTCATGCCGGGATCTCCTGAGCCAGCGCCTGAAGGGCATCGACAAAACAGGACATCGGTGCGGTGGTGATGCCCGCGCCAATCTGGCCGACGCCCGCCTGTTTGTGGGCGATGCCGGTATTGATGATCGGAAGGATGCCGCGGTCGGCGACTTTACGGGCGTCGATACCCGCAGCGGTCGGCGCGAAATTCAGCGCAGGCAGGGTAAATGCCGGATTACCGCCAAGGGTGATTAACTGCATTTTGCGGCTGTTATTAGAAGCATCGGCTGGCGTTCCGCCGACGAATTTCACAATCGCCGGAGACGATGCCATTGCAAAGCCACCGACACCGGCTGTTTCGGTGATGGCGCTGTCACCCAGATCGGCGGCGGCGTCTTCCACGCCGTAGCCTGGGAAGAACAAGCCTTCCACCGGATTAGCCGGTGCCTGATACCAGCGGTCGCCGGTGCCGGAAAGACGTATGCCGAAATTAACGCCGTTACGCGCCATAACGGTGACCATCGAGCTGTAAGGCACGCCAGCGGCGGCATCCATCATCGCTTTGCAGGCAGCCATCGACAGATTGAGGAAGAAGTGATCGTTGCCAGTGATAAATTCCACGCAGCGTTGCAACTGAGCCAGCGGCAGGCCGCAGTCGAGCAGCGCAGGCACCAGACGTTTGATCAGCAATCCTGTCGCCGCCGCGTTGCGGTTATGCACTTCGTCGCCCATGTGCAGGGCCTGCGCCATCAGCGGTTTCAGTTCCAGCTCGCCGATGTAATGAACCGCGGCTTTCATGGCTGGCGCCAGTTCTTCGCTCATCCATTTCAGGCGTTGCAATACATCGTCGCTGTTGGCGCCGAAGCGTAAAACCTTGCCCAGTCCTTCGTTGAAGTTGCTGTACGCCCGCTGGCCGTTGGTTTTATTTTCAATCACCCACAGCGGCATTGACGGGCTGATAATCCCGGCCATCGGGCCGACAGCGTGATAATGATGGCAAGGCTCGAGGTCAATTTTTCCTGATTCGATTATGCGTTCGGCATGTTGATGATCGGTTGCCCAGCCTTCTAACAGAACGGCACCGATAATCGCGCCTTTCACCGGGCCGCACATATCCGGCCAGGCAATCGGCGGGCCGGAGTGCAGGATCAGTTTACGTCCGGCCATTGCCGGGATCGCTTCGCGGGCGGACAGCACATCAACCAGCGCCGGTTGAGCGCTGAGATACCGTGCGAACGCCATCTCATTGGCTTTTTCTACCCGCGGATGGCGCAGCAGTTGCGCCAGTTCCAGACCGGCTTCAATATTGCCCAGCGCAGGCGGCTGCCAGCTGAGTGGCACGACGTCGCCACCGGCGGTTTTCAGGTTGTCAGCAAAGCTGTTCAGACCGGCATTGACCACGCAAAGTGGCTGATTCAGTAACGTATTCATTATTGTGCTTCCTTCTTTTCAGCCTGAATGCGGGCAATCTGGCTGGCCCACAGCGCGGCCTGCGCATTACATTCGGCAACCAAAACGCCAGCTTTGCGCAATGCGGCTATCTGACGTGAACGTTGTTGCGGATCGGCTTTGGTACCGCAGACGTGGGCGACCAGCATCGGGCGTTGGTCACGCGGATGCTGCGCGAGAATTTCCAGCAACTCGGTTGCCGGTTCCGCGGCGGCGCCGTAACCGAGTACCAGATCAAACAGCAGAACGGCGGTGTGCGGATCGTTTAATTCGGCGGCAATGCGCTGATTGCGCAGGGTCGGGTCGATCATCGGGTGCGGTTTGCCTCGGGTGTAATCGTCATCGCCCATGTCGATCACGGTGTGACCACTGCTGTGCCACAAATCATCGGGCTTTTTGTTGCCAAAAACCGGTGTGTTGGAGGTCGCGCTAAAGCCCTGCTGTTGACAAATCAGCTGGCTTTCATAACAGAAGGTGCCACCGGCAAAGACGCCGCGAATATCGGTGCGCGTTGCCGGTAATTCATGGCATTGCTCAGGGTTGATGATGTCGCCGAACTCTGTCACTGAGGGTTTGCCATCAAGCAGTGCCACAGCCATATCAGCAGCTTGCGCTAAAGTGGTGGCGGCGAAAACGCGATCGCGGGTGATATCTGCGGGGTTGGCACCGAGGAAATTCACCACCACCGTTTTGCCGCAGGCGCTTGCCTGCTCAAGAATACGTTCTGCCACGTCGCGGGCTGGCGGTTTGGAAATCAGTACGATGACCTGCGTTTGCGGGTCTTCGGCCAGCATCTGCAAGCCGTAGAGCATAGAAATGCCGCCGATCTCTTCATGCAGATCATGGCCGCCGGTGCCGAGTGCCTGAGAAATGCCCGCGCCGAGGTGATCCACGCGGCAGGTGACTTCTTGCACGCCGGTCCCCGACGCGCCGACCACGCCCACAGCGCCACGTTTCACGACGTTAGCGAAGCCTAGCGGCATGCCGTTGATGATCGCCGTACCGCAGTCCGGGCCCATCACTAGCCGGTTTTTCTCACGGGCCAGCGTTTTGATCTGCTTTTCCTGCGCAAGACTGACATTATCGCTGAACAGCATCACGTTCATATCCAGCTGCAATGCTTTCATTGCTTCGGCGGCGGCGTAATCGCCGGGCACCGAAATCAGCGCCAGATTGATCTCCGGATGACGCTCCAGCGCCATGTCCAGACTGACCAGATTGGGTGCGGTGACGCCGTCGTTACTGGTTTCCTTCGGCTTGCTGTTGAGCAGTTCGCGCGCCAGCGTTATGGCATCGTTGCAGGCTGCTTCGTCACCCATGACGGCGATAATCAGATCATTGGGACCGGCCTTGACGTCATTACCCAGCCCGACGTCGGCCAGCTGCGCCAGATTAGTTTGTGTCCCCATCACTACCGATGCCTGCTCAATACCCGGCTGTTTGTTAATTTTGGCAGAGATTTGCATCAGCGAAACAGAGTCCTGATACATGTTATTGAAAACCTGATACATGACACTCATAACAATTACCTGTGTTCTTACAGCCTGATTTTCAGGCAAAGGGATCCCGTGCCGGAGAGATGAAAGGCATCCGGCATGAAGAAAAAGAGTGATTACAACGCGGTCTGGAGCGTGCGCATTCCGTGCAGCAGACCGGCCAGACAATCCGCTCCTGAGCTGGCACCGCACTGCATCACGTTCTGAGTCGCTGCCGTAATTTGTGCGTGGCTGGCGGAAAGTGTCAGCAGCGCAAGCAGTTCACACAATGGCTCAGAGAAATGCCCGTGTAGCGCGCGCCGCAGATAATGCGCGCTGATGTCGTTGGTCCAGACGAGCTGCCCGGCGATAATTTGCCGGATCTGACGGGCATGTCCGGCGATGGCTGCCACCTCCTGCCACCGCCATAATGCGGCCAGATAACCGAGCAGATAGTCGTCGCCGTCCGGCGTCAATCCGCGTCCGAAGCCGACTAACCTCGCCACCTGAAACGTCAGTTGATCGAGGGGGTCGTGCAGCGAAATCAGTGGCTGGCGCTTCGAACTATCACCACCGGGCAGCAGCATTAATTCGCTTTCCACCGGCTGTTTACCCAGTTCGTCTGCCAGCGTGGCGTAGTGCAGTGGTTTTTCTGCGGCCTGCGCTAACCGAAGTTCCGGCTGCCAGATATCAGCGCTATCCAGCCCCGCCAGTTTGCCGCTCATTTCCCGCCAGTCCCAGGAAGGCGGCAGTTGAAGGCGTACCGCATCGGGAAGGTTCGGATACCGGCTGGCATCGAGCAGCGTCAGCAGGTGTCCGTCATCCGCCATGAAATTCATCGCGTGCTGAAAGCGGCTATGAATCTTCAGTTGCAGCCCGGTCTGAGTCAGCCGCTGCGCAGCCAGATAACCGACGGACACGATGGGCAGATGCACGTTACACCTTCGCGTTTAAGGCTCTGACGATAGCATGGGCATCGCTGACCCAGCCGAAAATGGCGCCCTGCGCTTTGATCATCTCCAGTGCGTATTTCTGGAACTCAGGAAAATAGGAGCCGACGCAGTCCTGAGGAATGATGCACTCAAAGCCGCGATCGTTGGCTTCGCGCACGGTGGTGGTGACGCACACTTCGGTGGTCACGCCGCAGACGATGAGGGTTTTGATGCCGTGATTTTGCAGCACCAAATGCAGGTCGGTTTGATAAAACGCGCCTTTGCCCGGTTTGTCGATAACCGGTTCACCGGCCACCGGATAGAGCTCAGGAATGATGTCGTGACCGGCTTCACCGCGCACCAGAATGCGGCCCATCGGCCCTTTGGTACCGATAAATGTCTGGCCACCACGAGTCAGTTTAGCTGGCGGGCAGTCGCTCAGGTCAGCGCGGTGTCCTTCACGTGTGTGAATAACCAACATGTTGTGAGCGCGTGCGGCATCCAGCACTTTTTTGCACGGCGCAATGGCGGTGCGCACTAATGAAACATCGTTGCCCAGTGCTTCGCCAAACCCGCCGGGTTCAACGAAATCACGCTGCATGTCGATCATTACCAGCGCGGTGGTTTGCGGATCAAAAGGTAACGCGAAAGGTTCGGCCTGAAATTTATGCGTTGTCATCGTCAATCTCCTGAACATCCAATGTGGGGAAATAAGTCTCTGGGGGAAGTATAAGGAGGTCGGCGGGTGGCAACAGCGAAATGATTTACCGGCCAGCGCCGAATATTTTGCAGAGGGATTTTTCGGCAGAAATAAGTGTGAGGCAGCGCAAATGCCCACGGCGCGCAGCAAATAATTTGATGCTGGCACGCCGTTGGTTGGGGAAAATTTGTTGAAGGAGTGTGATACGGGTTAAATCGCCACCAACCCCCGCACACCTTCCGCCTCCATTTCTTCCCCGCGACCTCGCTTCACGATGCTGCCACGAGACATCACAAGGTAACTGTCGGCCAGATCGGCGGCGAAATCGTAGAATTGCTCGACCAGCAAAATCGCCATATCACCTTTGGCAGCCAGCTGTTTGATGACCGCGCCAATCTCCTTGATGACCGAGGGCTGAATGCCTTCGGTCGGTTCGTCGAGGATCAGCAGGCTGGGTTTGCAGGCCAGCGCGCGGCCAATCGCCAGCTGTTGCTGCTGGCCGCCGGACAAATCCCCGCCGCGCCGATGCTTCATTTCCAGCAGGATCGGGAACAGATGGTAAATTTCCTCCGGCACCCGTCTGGCGCTGCCGCCTGAAAAACGCGATAGCCCCATCAGCAGGTTTTCTTCCACCGTCAGACGCGGAAAAATCTCGCGCCCCTGCGGAACATAGGCAATGCCCGCCTGCACCCGTTGATGCGGTTTGCGGGTGGTGATCACCTGATCCTGCCAGCTGATGGTGCCTGATTTCGCTGGGATCAGCCCCATCAGGCATTTGAGCAGCGTAGTTTTGCCGACGCCGTTGCGCCCGAGCAGGCAGGTGACTTCGCCGATTTTCGCCTCGAATGACAGGCCGCGCAGAATGTGGCTTCCGCCGTAAAACTGATTAAGTTCATTGACTTGCAACATAACTCTTTCCTCAGCGTCCTAAGTAAACGTCGATAACCTGCTCGTTGGCCTGCACCTGTTTCAGCGAACCTTCCGCCAGCACCTGCCCCTGATGCAGCACGGTGACGTGGTCGGCGATGCTTTCCACAAAACCCATGTCGTGCTCGACCACCATCAGCGAATGCTTGCCGGAAAGCTGTTTAAACAGCTCGGCGGTGTATTCGGTTTCGGCGTCGGTCATGCCCGCCGCCGGTTCGTCGAGCAGCAGCAGATGCGGTTCCTGCACCAGCAGCATACCGATCTCCAGAAACTGTTTCTGGCCGTGCGACAGCAAACCCGCCGGACGATGCCGTTCTGCTGCCAGCCGCAGGGTGCCGAGCATTTCATCGATGCGGTCGCGCTGTTCGCTGTTCATTTTGGCGCGCAGGCACGCCCACACCGATTTATGGGTTTTCTGCGCGATCTCCAGATTTTCGAACACGGTCAGCGCTTCAAAAACCGTCGGTTTCTGGAATTTACGGCCAATACCGGACTGGGCGATACGCACCGGATCGAGTCTGGTGAGATCGGTGCGCTGATCGTAAAACACCCGCCCGCTCTGCGGTTTGGTTTTGCCGGTGATCACATCCATCAGCGTGGTTTTCCCCGCGCCATTAGGGCCGATCACGCAGCGCAGCTCGCCGACGCCAATGTTCAGCGACAAATCGGTCAACGCCTTAAAACCGTCAAAACTGACGTTAATATTTTCCAGCTGCAAAATCGGGTCGGTCTGTTGGCGGTGGCGATCGGCCTTTTGCGGCTGAGTAAACAGCTCTTCGGTCATGGTCATCGGGCTCATCAGGATTTCCTCTTGCGCAGCAGGCCAATCACGCCGTGCGGCAGGAACAGCGTCACGACAATGAACATGCCGCCGAGAACAAACTGCCAGTATTCGGGGATGGCGACGGTGAACCAGCTTTTCGCGCCGTTGACGATACCCGCGCCGAGAATCGGGCCGATCAACGTGCCGCGCCCGCCGAGCGCCACCCAGATGGCGGCTTCAATGGAGTTGGTCGGCGACATTTCGCCCGGGTTGATAATACCGACCTGCGGCACGTACAGTGCACCTGCCAGCCCGCACAGCCTCGCGGCCACCGCCCAGACGAA
>CAMLBO010000129.1 GCA_946478305.1 uncultured Enterobacterales bacterium | reverse complement strand
GTTATGCAGCGCGATGATGGCCGGAGCCTGGGATCGCATTAATCAGTTCTTTGGTGTAGTCGCTGCCCGGACGGGCAAACACCGATTCGACGTCGCCGGAGTCCACCTGCTGCCCGCGGTTAAGCACCGAGACGCTGTGTGAAATCTGCCGGACCGTGGCGAGATCGTGGGAAATAAACAGGTAAGTCAGGCCGAGAGAGTCCTGTAACTCCTGCAACAGGCTCAGTATCTGCGCCTGCACCGTCACGTCGAGCGCCGACGTGGCTTCATCGAGCACCAAAATCGTCGGTTCAAGGATCAGGGCGCGGGCGAGGGCCACGCGCTGACGCTGTCCGCCGGAGAGTTCGCGGGGTTTACGGCTGAGTAATTCCAGCGGTAGCGCTACGCGTTCGGCAATGCGATGCACGCGGCGGCGACGCTCATCGACGGCAATCTTTTCAAAATTCAGCAACGGTTCTTCGATCACGCTAAACAGCGTTTGCGAAGGGTCGAGTGACGCAAAGGGATTCTGATACACCAGCTGAATCTTCTTGCGTAATTGACGCAGCGCTTCACCTTTCAGCTGAGTAATGTCCTGACCGTCGATAAAGACGTGCCCGGAGTCAGGCTGTTGGAAGCCAAGCAGGATGCGGGCCAGCGTGGTTTTACCAGAGCCGGATTCACCGACCAGAGAGTGCGTGGTGCCGCGCGCAATGCTGAAGGAGACGTTATCCACGGCGCGAAACGCCGGTTTGCCTTTACCCCCGAGGGCAAAATCTTTGATGACGCTTTCAACGCGCAGTACGCTGTCGGTTGACGCCGTACGCACGCTGGCGCGGTGCTTGCCTGACAGGGCGGGGACATCGGCAAACAGCTGGCGGGTATAGTCGCTTTTCGGCGCATTCAGCACCTCTGAGGTGACGCCCTGTTCCTGCACTTTGCCGTGACGAAACACCAGCAGACGGTCAGCACGTTCTGCCGCTACGGCGAGATCATGGGTGACGAACAGTACGGCGGTGCCGAATTCACGTCGCAGTTCGTCGATCAAATCCAGAATGCGTTTTTGCACCGTGACGTCCAGCGCGCTGGTGGGTTCATCGGCGATGATCAGCGCCGGTTGCAGGGCGATCGCAATGGCGATCAGCACCCGCTGTTTCATGCCGCCGGAAAGCTCGTGCGGGTACTGCTTCGCCCGCAGTTCAGGGTGCGAAAGCCCGACGCGGGCCAACAGCTCCACTACGCGTTCGTCGCGCTGTTGGCGAGGCATGCGGCGGTGAATATTCAGAATTTCCGCCACCTGCGCGCCGATAGTTTTCACCGGATTGAGCGAGCTGGTTGGGTCCTGCGGGATCAGGCTGATGCGCGCACCACGCAGGGCATCCAGACGGCGCTGCGACCACTGGCTGATATCAATCCCGTTGAGGCGGATAGCCCCCTGTTGCAGATGACCGTTCTCCGCCAGCAGACCAATAATGGCCTGCGCGGTGGTGGTTTTACCCGAGCCGGACTCGCCGACCAGCGCCACCACTTCACCCGGATAGATCGAAAACGAGACGTTGTGCACCACAGTCTGGCTCTGTGCACCGCTGCTGTAGGCGATGGAGACATCTTCGAGCGCCAGTACCGGCGTGGCGTCGCCGGTGGCGGTGCGGTTAAGGCTGAGATTCAGGCTCATCGGCGGCTCCTGCGAAATGACTGGCTGATGCGGTTAGCGGAGAGCACCACCAGCACCACGACGATGCCAGGGAAGGTGGTCAACCACCAGGCGGTGGAAATATAGTTGCGACCCTCGGCGATCAGTAAGCCCCATTCAGGCGTTGGCGGTGGGGTGCCATAACCAAGGAAACTCAGGGTGGAGATGGCCAGAATAGCGCTGCCAAATTGCAGGGCTGAAAAGGCGATCACCGAGGTGAGAGAGTTCGGCAAAATATGCCGCCACAGCACGGCACCAAAGGTTCCGCCGCTGCCGTAGGCCGCTTCGACATAATCGCTGTGCCGCACCAGCACCACTTCGGAGCGGGCAAGGCGGGCGAAGTTGGCAATCGACGTCACCCCGACGGCAATCGCCGCATGCACCGTGCCGAAGCCGAGTAAAATAATCACCGACAGCGACAGCAGCAGGCCGGGAATGGAGAGCAGCACATCGACGATGCGCATGACGAGGGTATCGGCGAAACCACCGACTGCACCCGCGAACAACCCGAGTGCGGTGCCGAGCACCAGCCCGAGAACGACCGCCACCAGGGCGCCGGAGAGCGAGTGTGACGCACCGTAGACAATACGCGCATAAACATCGCGGCCCAGTTGGTCAGTGCCCAGCCAGTGACCGGCCTGAGGAGCCAGACGCTGAGCGCCGGCCACGCCTTCCGTGCCGCTGTAAGCGGTGAACAGCCCGGGTGCGATCGCCCATAAAATGACGATAATCATCACGGCCCAGGCCAGAATCAACCCCGGCTGAAAGCGGGTGAACAGCCTGCTGCTGCGCGTGGCCGGTTTGGCAACGGGAGCCGTCTGAAGTTGATCAATCGGTAAGCTGCTCATGCATGGGCTCCCGCAGAAGTTTTAAGACGCGGATCCAGTAACGGAAACACCAGATCAACCAGCAGGTTGATAGCCACAAAGGCGGCGGCGGAGATCACCACTATCGCCTGCAACACGGCGACGTCCTGATTATTCACGGCCTGCTGAGTCAGCTGGCCGAGGCCGTTGAGGCCAAACACCGTTTCGGTGATCAGCGCCCCGGCAATCAGTTCGCCAAACAACAGACCGGCAATCGTCAGGGCCGGCAGCATGGCGTTGCGCGCCACGTGCCGCCACAGCACGCCGCTGCGCGATGCACCTTTGGCTCGTGCCACGGCCACGAAGGGCTGGGTTTGTACCTGATCAATGCTGCGGATCAGAATTTGCGCCAGCGGGGCAGAAATCGGCACCGCCAGCGTGACGATGGGCAGAATCAGCCCGACCCACTCACCCGGATTAATCACCGGTATCCAGCGCAGGTGGAAGGAGAAAAATTGGATCAGCGCAATGCCGAGCCAGAAAGTGGGAATAGAGATAAACAGCGACGGCAGCGACTGAAACAGCGACTTCAGCCAGCCAAAGTGCAGCAGGCTGGAGAGGAAAGCGATGGCGACAGCCACCGCCGTCGCCAACACAAAGCCGAGTACCGCCAGACGCAAGGTCGGTGGAAAATTACTCTTCAGTAAGTCAGTCACCGGTACACCTGCCTGAATCGAATAGCCCAAATCCCCGCGCAGGAAATTGCCCAGCGTGTGGAAATACTGCTGCCACACCGGAATATCCGCGCCATAGGCGGCGCGCATATCCGCGACCTGCGCCGGGCTCAGGCCCATATCCGGGTTCTGAAATTTGATCAGGATGGCGTCGCCGGGTAGCACCTGTAACAGGATGAAGGAGACGGTAAACGCTGCCCACAACACCAGAATGGCCTGCCCGATGCGTCCGCTAAAGTATCGGCTCATGGTTTACTCCTGCTGATTAATGCTTTTCAAGCCACGCGCCGTAGAAGCTCGGACGCCCAACGGCTTCAAAGTTGATGCCTTTGAGGTATGGCGCACCGGCAAATACCTGCGGTTCTTCGAAGATTGGGATCACATAAGCCTGATCCAGCAGGTAGTTCTGTACGTCAGCGGTCAGCGCCAGACGTTTTTTAGGATCGACTTCAGCGGAGACGGCAATCAGCAAATCATTGAGTTTGTCGTCGCGGAAGTTTTTTACCTTGCTGCTGGATCCCCCTTTTTGCAGCAAAACGTCGCGGTTGGTCGGATAGAAGGCGCTTTTGATCACATCCGGATCGGCGCGGCCCACTTCAACCACATAGGCAGCGGTTTTTTCCGGGTCCAGATTATCGGCTACGCGGCTGCCTGCATCACCGGCCAGAATGTTGAGTTTGACGCCCACCTGACCCCACTGCTGCGACACCAGCTGCAACACTTCTTTGTTTTGGGGCTGCGGCAGGGATTCATACACGGTCAGCGACAGCGTTTTGCCCTCTTTCTGGCGAATGCCGTTCGGGCCGGCTTTCCAGCCCGCTTCGTCCAGCAGCTTTTTGGCCTGCGCCGGGTCGTAGGTCAGCTTGTCAGCCAAATCAACATAACCGGCAGCAGTTTTCGCAACCACAGAAGTGGCTTGTGGATAATTTGGTGAGAAGAGAGTATCGACCACCTGTTTGGAGTTAGTCGCATGCAGCAGTGCCTGACGGACTTTCACATCTGATACCAGCGCGTTGTCCGGACGGAAAGCGATGCCGTCGTTGACACCTTTGGTTGGGGCGGCGTAAATCGGGAAGTTTTGATCTTTGGCCTGCTTCTCGTCATAGGCCTGAACCTGACGGATGAAATCGGCCTGACCCGCCAGCAGCGCGCCAATGCGCACGCTGTCTTCGTTGGTGACGATCACTTTGATGCCATCAAGGTTGGCACGACCCTGCTGCTTGAGATTTTTCGGTCCCCAGTTGTAGTCTTTACGTGCGGTGAGATCGACTTCGCGGCCAAGCGTCTCTTTGCTGACCACAAACGGGCCGGAGCCGATGATGTGAGTCGCGTCGCCCAGCGAGTCAAAGCTGCGGTTCAGCGTGCTCAGCGAAACCAGACCGGAGCCGATAGTGGCAGTACCCTGCAGGAAGCCCGGTGAGGATTTCTTAAAGAAGAACTTCACGGTCAGCGGGTCAACCACTTCGCTGTGGTCGTAGTTGTTGATCACTTCCGAGACCGGCAGGTTGTGTTCTTTATTACCGAGGCCGTAGGTATCAAAGTTCTTGGCCACGGCAGCGGCATCGAGCGGCGTACCGTCAGAGAAGGTCACGCCGGGGCGGATTTTGAAGGTGTACTCGGTCTTATCCGCGTTGAAGCTCCACGACTCGGCAATCCAGGGTTCAATCGCCAGCGTCTGCGGATTCTGATAGGTCAGTTTGTCGGTGATCTGATTCAGGATGCCGCCGTTCGGATAAAAACCGCCCGCCGGGGGATATAAGTTGGTATGTGCCTGTTGCTCTAAATAGACCAGCGTCCCACCCTGAACAGGGGACCCGTCGGCGGCAAATGCGGTGCTGGTGGTAGAAAGTAAAAGTCCTAAAGCCAGAGCGCGGGAAACCGCGTTCAAACGGCGAATGGTATGCATCAACGTATCCTTTTTCTTATCGGCAAGTGAACGTCACTGAAGTTCGCCGTAGTGGCTTTAGAACTAAAGTGGTGGTTCTATATCAAACCTTTTTAAAAAGGATATAAACGAAGGATTATTGCTATGAATAGCGAGAAAGTGGCAATAGGAATGTATTGAACATTTACGCGGTTGATGGCGCGCTTTTAAATTCAGCTTCAACTTCAACTTCAACTTCAACTTCAACTTCAACTTCAACTTCAACTTCAACTTCAAGGTCGTGGGCGTCGGCCCACACCGACCAGAGGGCCGCAGTCGCTCGGCCCTCTGGACTCCGAGCTTTTTAAAAACAGCAGCTGCGCTGGTCACAATGGCCGTATTTCAGGTGCCGCAGTTATCGCCGCAAACTCCGCCGCTGCGCGGTTCTCTCAGTTCGGGCTTCAACCCGCGTATACACCCACGCGGTTTTGCGCCTCTCCTTCGACGTCGTTTTGAACGCGGCCTAAGCTTTTCCAAATTCAAAATCCAAACTGTGTTTATTTTTCAAAATGTCGAGGCCGCATTCAAAAATGGCGCTGAGCAAGAGGTGGAAAACCGCGAGTCTTTTTTCGCGGGTTGTAACCCGCAGCGAAGGTACCGCCTAAGCGGCGCTATTTTGCGGCTATAACAATGGTGACTGAAACACGGCCATCCCGATTCAGCGATAGCGCGTAGTTAAAGAGCCGGGGATTCTGAAGGGGTGTGGCGATAGACACCCCTTCAGGCCGGTTTGGGTGGCAGCCCAAGGTTTTGACCTTGAATTTAAAGATTTAAAGATAATTTAAAGATTTTAATCTTTAAAAAGCTGACCTGAGTGGTAACTCAACATCCCCCGGTAATGGCCGTTGCCCCCGAATGCCGTGATGATTTCTGCGGCAGGCCGCAATAAAGGATTCAAACAGCTGACGCGATACCGCATCCGTCAGACTGTGCCACTCGGGGTGCCACTGCACGCCCAAGGCGAAAGGGTGATTACGTACGCTGACGGCTTCCACCAGATTGTCCGGTGCACGGGCTTCAACGGTCAGTTCGGCGCCAAGCCGTTTGGCACCCTGACCATGTAAGGAGTTAACCTGAAACTGCTGGTAGTCCGGTAGCAATTCGGCCAGCAAACCGCCCGGTTCGATATGTACCGGATGCACTAGGTTGTACTGTTCTTCGTGGGGCAGGGAGGTGTCTTCACGGTGATCCATAAAGCCCGGCTGCTCATGCACTTTGCGATAAAGCGCGCCGCCGGTGGCCACCACCAGTTCCTGCATACCACGGCAGGCGGCAAAAAGCGGAATCCGCTGATCCAGCGTGGCGCGGATTAATGCCATGCTGAGTTTGTCACGGCCAGGATCGGCGAGGGGTTCAATGCCGTCTTCACCATACAGGTGGGGTTCGACATTGCTCGGGCTACCGGTAAGGAAGATGCCGTCGAGGCGTGCTAACACTTCATCAACAGCGTCTTCGCGGGAAGCCAGTTCGTGGGGAAGACACACGGGTAACGCATTGGCGTTGAAGATCGCATCGAGATACTTCTCATGCACCGTCAGTGCCGGATTCTCGTCGATGGTGTTCTCACACATCACCACCCCAATGATCGGTCTGTAGCTGGTCTCTTTTCTGGCTTGCGCCGCAGAAAATATTTTGCCCATGTTACCGCCTCGTTGAGTTGTTTGAAGGGTTGAAATAACCGCGCCTTGTCGCTTTCGCCGTTCAATTAAGTTGACGTTACTCTACTAAAACTAGCAGCGTAAAGGGGCTTTTTCAAACCGATTTGTAACGAAAATGTTGCAGTTGCAAAACAAGGATGATGGGGCTAGGGTTATTGCTGAGACTAATGTTTCAGCATTAAATGAGGTGTTCCATCAATATAAAGAAGTGTATTGCAAGCAAGTGCGTTGAATGAATTAGAACGTTCTGAACGGCGGGGCATCATGGTGGTGCCGGAGTCGCCAAAAAGGCAAACGGTGGAAATCCTATGCAATCGATCATTCTTGAATCAAACAGTACCGAAGTTGAAAACTTCGCTGCACACGGCGAAGAGAAGCGAAGCAGCGCGTTCCAGGATGAAGTAACTCAATACCTGGAGCGTCAACCTCTTACACTTCACGTCGATGTCCTCCTCACAGATCTAAACGGCAGTTTCCGCGGCAAACGCATCCCCGTCTCAGCGCTTAGAAAAATCGAAAAAGGCTGTTATTTCCCGGCTTCCGTGTTCGCCATGGATATCCTTGGCAATGTGGTGGAAGAAGCGGGGCTGGGCCAGGAGTTAGGCGAGCCCGACCGCATCTGTTTACCTGTCCCCGGCACGCTTGCGCCCTCGGCTTCTGACCCTGATCATATCGGTCAGTTGTTGTTGACCATGCTTGACGAAGATGGCACTCCCTTTGACGTTGAACCCCGCAATGTGCTGAATCATTTATGGCAAACATTGCGCCAGCGGGGACTGTTCCCGGTGGTAGCGGTAGAGTTGGAGTTCTATCTGCTCGACAGGCAGCGGGATGCGGAAGGCTTTATTCAGCCGCCATGCACTCCCGGCACCAATGAACGCAGTATCCATACCCAATGCTATTCGGTGGATAATCTTGACCATTTCGCCGACGTTCTGAGCGATATCGACCGTTTGGCACATATTCAGGGTTTGCCGGCGGATGGCGCGGTGGCGGAATCATCGCCCGGTCAGTTCGAAATCAATTTGCACCATACGGACAATATCCTGCGCGCCTGCGACCACGCACTGACTCTGAAAAGACTGGTGCGCCTGGTGGCAGAAAACCATGATATGGATGCCACCTTCATGGCCAAGCCGTATGACGAACATGCGGGTAGCGGAATGCATATTCACCTCAGCGTGCTTGATGACAATGGAAAGAATCTGTTGGCTGATGGCGAAGGGGAAGACTCAACACTGATGAAGCGCGCATTATCCGGAATGCTTGCGCTGATGCCGGCCTCGATGGCGGTGTTGGCGCCTAACGTTAACGCCTTCCGCCGCTTCCAGCCGGGGATGTATGTAGCGACACAGGCATCGTGGGGTCATAACAACCGCACTGTGGCGCTGCGTGTACCTTGCAGTGGAACGGCGGACCACCGTGTGGAGTACCGTGTGGCGGGGGCTGATGCCAATCCCTATCTGGTGGTCGCCAGCGTGTTGGCTGGCATGTTGTACGGTCTGGATAACGATGTGCCTTTGCCAGAGCCGGTGACCGGTAATGGACTGGAGCAGGAGGGGATTCCATTGCCTATCCGTCAAAGCGATGCGCTGATGGCGTTTGACGAGCAGCCGGCGTTGAAAAAGTACCTGGGTGAGCGCTTCTCACAGGTTTATCACGCCTGTAAGTCTGGCGAACTGCTGCAGTTCGAGCGGCGTGTGACAGAAACTGAAATTGACTGGATGCTGCGCAACGCCTGACAGGCCCAAATGGGATGTATTTTTTGATCCCGCGCAGCACTGAGAAAGAAATTCTAACTTTGGGCCTCAAAATCTTGTCATCAGGCCTCGAGTTAGGGCAAAATACAGCACATGCAGAATAACCGACGCTTTAAGGCGCCGGTTATTTTTTTTGCATTGTACGGTACGCAAACTAATTCAACAGAGGCCGGACCCAGATCCGGATAGATAACCAGGTTCGTGTGTGACCCCAAATCAATAAACGGTCACCGCTATGAGGAAATGCATGATGGGGCAATATTTTAAACCTGTACCGGTGCCCGCCGGTATCTATGTCAGCTGCGGCAAACTACGCTCAGCCTTTATGTCTGTGTTCAGCGATGTAAAGATCAATCCTCCGTTTCCTGGTTATCAAACACGAAGTCAGCCCTGTATTTTGCGCACGGAGGGTTTCTCATGCCCCGTGCTTGCAAAGCAGGGAGGGCTGAGCCATGTCTGCTAATGTCTCAACTGCCGCTCCGGCAACCCATCGGGTACAGCTGCGTAAAACCCTGACTCTGGTTCAGGTTGTGATGATGGGCCTGGCCTACCTGCAACCGATGACTATTTTCGATACCTTCGGTATTGTGTCGGGTCTGACTGACGGCCACGTCGCCACCGCGTATATCTTTGCGCTGGTTGCCGTCCTGTTTACCGCAGTCAGCTACGGCAAACTGGTCAAACGCTTCCCGTCTGCGGGTTCTGCTTATACTTACGCGCAAAAAGCCATCAGCCCGCACGTTGGCTTTATGGTGGGTTGGTCATCTCTGCTCGACTACCTGTTCATGCCGATGATCAACATCCTGCTGGCCAAAATTTACCTGGAAGCCATCTTCCCAGGCGTGCCGTCGTGGATATTTGTTACCGCGCTGGTCGCGTTGATGACCGCTTTCAACCTGCGTGGCATCAAGGTAGTGGCTAACCTCAACAGCATTATTGTTGTTGTTCAGGTGGCGATTATGGTGGTGTTCATGGGCTTGCTGATTCGTGGCGTGTACATGGGTGAAGGTGCAGGAACGTTGGCCAGTACAAAACCGTTCTTCAGTGAAAACGCGCACGTGGTGCCGATGATCACCGGGGCAACTATCCTGTGCTTCTCGTTCCTGGGTTTCGACGGCATCAGTTCATTGTCGGAAGAGACGCCTAACGCCGGTAAAGTCATTCCAAAGGCCATTTTCCTGACGGCGCTGATTGGCGGCATTATCTTCGTTGTCGTCTCGTACTTCCTGCAGCTTTATTTCCCGGATATCTCACGCTTCCACGATCCGGATGCGTCCCAGCCGGAAATCATGCTTTATGTTGCCGGTAAGTTCTTCCAGTCGGTGATCCTGTGCTTTAGCTGTGTGACCGTTTTGGCATCAGGCATGGCCGCCCATGCAGGCGTTTCTCGCTTGCTGTACGTGATGGGCCGCGATGGCGTATTCCCGGAGAAAATCTTCGGTTATGTGCATCCGAAATGGCGTACCCCGACGTTCAACGTCGTGCTGGTCGGTGTGGTAGCGATGTCGGCGGTGACCTTTGACCTGGTCACTGCGACGGCGCTGATTAACTTTGGTGCGCTGGTGGCTTTCACCTTCGTTAACCTGTCCGTTATCTCGCAGTTCTATATTCGCGAGCAGCGCAATAAGACTTTCAAAGATCACATCAATTATCTGGTCTTGCCAGTGATTGGTGCCCTGACGGTAGGTGCGTTGTGGTTGAATCTTGAAGTCAGCTCGATGACGCTCGGCCTGGTTTGGGGCGCAATCGGCTTGTGCTATCTGGCCTTCATCACTAACCTGTTCCGGCAGAAGCCGCCGCAGATGAATGGCGAGATAATGCCTGAAGCATAAAAATAGAAAGGACCCGCAAGGGTAATGCCGATCGTTTAAGGATCAGTTGACCGATCCGGTGGCTCGTGTAAAAAGG
>CAMLBO010000128.1 GCA_946478305.1 uncultured Enterobacterales bacterium | reverse complement strand
CTTCCATTCCTTCACGCTTGCGGTTGCCCATGGAGCCGGCTATCACGCTGACATCCGCCGTGTTGGTGCTGCGGGCCGTGCCGATGTTCAGGCTGTTGCTGGCGCTCAGGCTGAGGTTGTCGCTGGCGCTGAGTTTTGCGCCCTGCAGGCTGATGTCACTGCCGCTCAGGCTTATCTCACGCGCACTCATGCTGGCCTGACGCAGCGCGTCTTGCAGGTTAGTGCTGAGGGTGATGCTGTCGGCCTGCACGTTGAGGGTATCGGCGCGGATATCACCTCCCGTTTGCAGGAACTGGCCGGTATCAATGCTCAGGGCTTTATCGGCAAACAGGTTACCCGCATTGTTGAGGCTGCCGGTGGAGAGCTGAAGGTTGCCCCCCGCGATCACCGCGCCGTCGCCGGTCAGGCGTATCGTGCTGTTGGCCAGATAGACTTTTGGCACCCAGACCGTCTGTGGCCCTTCGGCCGTGTCAACGGTTTCGCTCACCAGCCAGACGATATCCTGCTGTAAAGCGGCAATCTGTGACGGTGTAAGGGCCACGCCCGGCATCAGGTGGAAGTCCGTCGCGGCCTTGATGCCGTTGTTCATCAGCGACTGGTACTGTGCCATCGCATCGTCACCCTGAAGTGACGGGCGGCCGGTCAGCATCAGCAGTTGCTCACGCACTATTCGCTGTTCGTAGTAGCCATCCCCCAGACGTTTGTGCACCTGGCTGGGGTCATACCCCACCCGCTCCAGCATATAGTCACTGCTGATGAAATTGCTTTTATTAGCAAAACGCGGATCGGTGACCACCAGGTACGGGCTGGCAGGGGACGCTTGCTGGCGGAACAGGCCATTATTGGGAATGTTGGTCGCCACGTTGGCCAGATGCTGTTTGTCGGTCAGCGCCAGTTCAGCAGGCGTCAGTGGCCCGGTCCCTTGCGCCAGACCGGTATCGCCCGGCTCCCAGTCACCGGTGGCAATATCCACCCCGAGAGGGTTGCGTTCCCACTCAGCACGTTCGGCAGCGGCGGCTTTCTGTGCTGCTTCCACGCTGCTGATTTGCGCCTGATTGACGGTGGTATTCTCAAGATGTGCGCCACCGATCGTAACGTTGCCATACCCGGTGATCACGCCGTCGATGGTGGTCAGGGCGGTGGTTTGATCCAATCTGTTCGTAGGATACCAGTGTCCTTCAGCCCGGTCGTAGTGATCGACAATCACCTCCTGTCGCCGTTCATTGACCGAATAGCCCCGGTTGATAATGCTGGAGGTACCGTCAATCGTCAGGTTGCCGTTGGAACTGAGGGTACTGGCGTCGTTAAGCAACTGCTCCGCGATATGCAGAACCATATTGCCGCCCGACAGCACGAACGCGCCGATACCGGCCGAGACCAGTTTGTCCGTTGTTACCGTGCCGGTCACCGTACGCTCACGCAGATTGTTGTAGTCACTCACAAAGGGTGCAGAGGCGATATCAAGGAACCGTTCCGGATCCCACACCACAGCTTGCCCGATATCATGTTCACGTCGGAAGGAGTTTTGATAAGGCGTGGGGATGACGTTCTGATTCCATCCGCGCACATCGTAAAATGTCATGGCATAGCTGCCATCGGCATTGGGGTTCAGCGCGAGATAGTTGACCCACAAATTGACGAGTTGCCCGGTGTTGTCTTTCACGCGCACTTCCGCCCGCTTACCGGCTGCGTCAATGTTCAGCAACGTGCCATAGGGGTTACTTTCAGCCGCCGTGTCATCGCGGAACGTCAGTTGCTGGGTGTTCGGCGCCATCGTACTGACATCGGTATTAACAGCTTCACCAAAGGAACGCCAGTAGTAGTTATAGCGGTGCCATTTGTAGTCGCTTTTCTCCGCTTCTCGGGTAATGTCCAGCCCTTCACGCAGGTTATCAAAACGCTTGGCCGTCAGGATCAGATCCCCTTCAGCTTCAATATTGCTGGCCCGGTTCTCGATCAGGTCTCCACTGGAGAGTTGTAACGTTCCGCCGCTGTAAATCAGCGCGCCATCACGGTTGGTCAGGCGTTCGCCGGTCAGCAGGCTGATGTTCTGCGTGGCGGCGATCAGCGCGTCGCGACCGTGGTTGTCAATGATCCGGCTGTTAACCGTCAGGTTATCGCCCATCAGCGTGGTCTGGTTATCCAGATTGTCGCTGTCGATGGTCAGGTTATCGGCTTCAATGCGCCCCTGGTTAAGCAACCTTCCCGTTGTCAGATGCAGCGTGTTGCCGACCAGACTGGCCAGGTTATTCAACTGAGTGCTGTAGAGGGTGAGATCGCCCGGCAACAGCCAGTCCGCCAGGTTAGTCAGAATACCGGCCACCCGCAAAGTAACCGCAGTGTTACTGCTGAGCGTGTCCCCGCTACGGTGGGTGTAATCCTGATCGAGCGTCAGCTGCAATGCCTGCTGGCTGAGTAAGGTTCCGCCGAGGTTGTCGAATGTGCGGGCAGTGACCGATAAGGCCCCGCCGCTCTGAATATTGCCACCCTGATTAAACAGCGCCAGCGCCGGGGCGTCTCCAGCGCTGATACTCAGGTCGTTATTGGATAATATCGCGCCCTGACGGTTATCAAGCCGCTCCAGCTGCGACAGCGTCAGGGTACCGGCACTCTGCACACGACCCGCGGTGTTATCCAGCGTCCGCGCACTTACGTCAGTCTGCGTGGTGCCGATGAGCAGGCCGCCGTCCCGGTTATTCAGTTGCCCGGTATGCAGGGTTAATGCCCCCTGGCTGCTCACGACCCCTTTATTACTGTTATCAAGGCTGTCACCGGTGAGCGTCAACGCCTGGCTTGAAACCAATTGACCCGCCCGGTTGTCCACGCTGGAACCGCTCAGCGCCAGTGCCCCCCCGCTGTGAATTTTACCCTGCTGGTTGTTGAGAGCGCTGAAGTGGTAGTCGCCTGCTCCCTGACTGATCACCATGCCGGCAACGTTATCCAACTGGTTAGCGGTCAGACTGAGGTTACCCAAACTGCTGATCACGCCTTGCGCGTTCTGTACGCTGTCGGCAACGATGTTCTGCGCCTGATTGGCGCGCACTGTGCCTGACGTATTGTCCAGCGCGCCGGTCAGTTGCACGTCGAGCTGCTGTTGGCTGTCGATAACACCCTGAGTGTTCAGCAGTTCAGCGGCGCTTATCTGCATCCCTTCGCCGCTTTGCAGTTTACCCTGCCGGTTATCCAGCTGGTCATTGAGCGTCAGTTGCAGCTGTTTCTGGCTATAGAGCAGCCCGTTTTGCTGGTTGTCGATGCCCCGTGCGTGGACCCATAACTGCTCTCCGGCCAGCAGTTGCCCGCCCGCATTATGTAGCGTGCCGGTCGCCATAGCATCGGTAAGCCCCTGCAGCCAGAGGCGTGACTGAGCGCTGATTTTACCGCCCTGATTAGAGATATCCTGCGCCGTGCGCAGCATCAGGCTGGCCGCTGATTGCAGTGTGCCGTTTTGGTTATCAAGATGGGTGGCCGTCAGGGAGGCATCCTGCTGACTGACAACTTGCCCTTCCCGGTTGTCAAATCCCTGACTTACTGCTGTGAGCGTGCCGAGACTGCCGATCCAACCCTGATTATTGAAGATGTCCTCGGCTTGTAAACGCTGCGTCAGTTGGCTGATGATGTTGCCGCTACGGTTATCCAGCGCGCGGGTGAACTGCATATCCAGTGAATCCAGTGCCTGAATTTCACCCTGCGCGTTGATGAGGCTAAGCGCACGCACCGTACTGCTGCCACCGCTGGCTAACTTTCCGTTCTGGTTGTCCCATTCACCGGCAAGATTCAAAGTCAGCGCCCGCTGACTTTGTACCAACCCGTTCTGGCGGTTATTCAACTGGCCGCCCAGAAGTGACATCGCGCCACCGCTTAACAGCATACCTGCATCGTTATTGAGCAGGCTGAGCGCGCCGCCCTGCCAGTACAGCGCTTGTTGCGCTGTCAGGGTGCCCGCCTGATTATTGACGTTGCCGGTCGTAGTGAGGGTTAAATTGCCGCCCGACTGCAGCTTACCTGCGGCGTTGTCCAGACTGCCGGCCGCGACGTTAACCTGCTTCGCCCCCACGGCGGATCCATTGCGGTTATCCCAATTTCCAGCGGTGGCGATATCCAACGCATCACCAGCTTCCATCAGCCCCTGCTGGTTATCGAGAGACTGACCGGCCGTCAGTTGCAGTCGCCCCTGACTGATCATCTGACCCTGTGCGTTGTTCAGCCCTTGTGCGGCGATGTGGATATTTTGACCCCGGATATCACCAGCCTGATTGCTGAGCACTCCCTGACTGTTCAGGGTCAGATTGCCACCGGACAGTAATTTGCCCTGACGGTTATTGACCTCCTGCTGCGTTGCCAGCGTCAGATCTGACTGGCTTTGCAGCGTCCCCTGCTGGTTATTCAACGCGCCGGCTTCCAGTTGCAGCGTGCCGTTACTGCCCAATACGCCGGACTGATTCGAGAGCAGGCCACCGACGCGCCAGTGCTGCGCTGCGCTATCCAGCGCGATCATTCGTCCGCGCAAGTTGTTGAGAGTGGCGGTGTTCAGGTTGAGCTGGCGGGCTTCGATGCTGCCGTCGGTGTTATCCAGCGCGCCGGTCAGCGCGAAGCGGCTTTCACCCGCCCCCACTTGCGACCAGACGCCGCCCTGATTGAACAGGCTGTCGGCGGTGATCTCCCAGCGTCCGGCGCGAATTTCTGCCTGCTGCGAAGAGACATTGTACTGACTGTTTACGGTGAACTGATCGCTGTCCACCTGTGTCTGATTCAGGGCAACATCGCCTCCCTTCGAGGTCAATACCGTCTGCCCGGCAGCCAGGCGGCTTTGGCTGATATCTACCCGGCGGCCGGTGACATTAACCTTTTGCTGACTCATCAGGCTGCCGCTGGCACGGATATCGCCCTGACTTTCCAGCGTTAAATCCGCCGGGCGCACCAGCGTGCTGCTGGCATCGCTGCCCGCCAGAAGATGCCCGCTGCTCTGGATGCCCTGCTCTGCGCGCAACGTCACATTCCCTGCCGCGGCCATCGTGCCAGACTGCGTGATCTCTCCCTGCCGACTCTGCACATTCAGTTGACCACCGCTGTAGAGTTTGCCCTGATGTTCGACGCTGTCGCGGGCCGTTAAGGTGATATCGCCGCCGGCTTGCGTGTTAGGTTCTGCCTGCCAGATGAGCTTGCCTTCGCTGCTGACCGTTAACGTCTTGTCGGCCTGCAAATGGCCGCCCTGATTGCGCACCCCTACGCCAGCTTCGGTGCCGACCATACGGATATAGCCGCTGTACATGCCGCCCATCTGGCCCATGTCGATAGCCATCTCAGGCACCGCACCATCGGAACCCGCCAGAGGTGTGACGGTCTTTCCGTCGGCACTCACCTGGTTGCGCCCGGCGACAACGGCGACTTCTTCGCGCGCCCACACTCCGGCGTTTATCTGAACGGCCCGCGCCAGAACATCCGCATACTCGGTGTCATGGCGCGGATCGCCATTAAGGCCGCCGCCTTCAATGCGGATAAGCCCGCGCTCAACTTTATAACCTGCGAGGCTGCCATCCGCATTCAGTTGTGGCTTACCGGTGGTCAGCGTCATGCGCCCGGCATTAATGGTCCCGCAGCCGTCACACACAATGCCGGACGGGTTGGCGACCACCACCTGTGCTTTTCCGCCTGCGACTTCCAGAAAACCGCGTAACTGGCTGGGGTTATTACTGTTAACTTCGTTAATGATGACGCTAGCCGGAGCCGAATTCGGATTGAGTTTGGCGTTACCCTGGATGTATCCACCCAGTTGGGTGGAGGTCATGACTGCGGAGTTGTTGAGGATCGCGCCCTGCTGGCCGACGTCAAATTGCTGGTACTGGTTGTGGGAAACACCCGCCTGATTGGGGGCATTGATATTGACCTGCGGCAACCCGTTCTGGGTGCTAATCACTTCAGGGCGCTGCGCGGGCGCAATCTGGCTGTCGGCAACGATCCCGCTGGCGAGCACCGGTCCGCTAAACAGAGCCAGCCCCATCAGCCACATCACAGGACGCAGGGTTACCCACAGACGCGCAATACCCGTCCCCTGGCTTTGACCGGGCTGTGTGCTACAACTGCTGGCCAGTTCTGATACGACCCTCAGCTCACCATGAGTACGGCTGAAGATGATGCGATAACATTGTTTGTTCATGAGTAACGTCCCTGTTAAAAAACGGATCTATTCAGTCCAACGCGTTTGCCCATTCCCCGGGCAGCTTAGGCCTAGATTTGCAGGTTGATGCTAAAACCCGTGGTCACACCCGAGGTGTGAAAACTCTCTGGCTTGTAGAGCGGCACACCCGCAAACAGGTCATAGCTGAAGCGCTGCCAGAACGCTCCGCGGATCCCCAGCGCACTGCCTGCCAGTTGCTGACCGGCCAGATAGCGGGTACCCGGACCATCGACCCGGCCATAATCCATGGCCCAATAGAGTTCATGCTCACTCTCCAATACCTTCCAGCCCAGCTCATTGCGCCAAATCAGCCCTTTTTCACCGGATAAATTCTGTTCGCCATCAAAGCCGCGCACGGTATAGCGCCCGCCAATCGCCAGACGATCTTGCGGCGTCAGCGGCGAGTTGCTCCACTGCCCGCGCAAACTGTTGTTGTAGCGCCATGACTGTTCGGCCCAGCGGAAAGGCAGATTCAGGCTGATATCGCCCATCAGCATGCTCGGGCGCGAGGTGCCGCCGTTATAGGCTTCCTCAGGCGCAGGCAGCGCGCCGAAAGCGCCGGTACCGCGCCGCCAGTTGATATTGGCATCCACGCCCGCCTCACCGAAAAAGCTGTGCTGATTCAGCCCGAGTTCCCAACCCGCCGTACGGCGTTGCTGTTGATCGATCGGGATGTCGTCCACCGCATTGGTGGAGTGACGGCGGTAGACGCGCATATTGAGTGTTGTTTTGTGTGCCTGATTGCGAAACAGCAAACGGGAGACCGCAAATTGGGCATTTTCGCTTTTGCCGCTGTATGTGAGGGTCTCGTTGGCATTGGCAATATTCTGGTGATAGTTGTAGTCGTTATAGTTGGCAGAAAAGCCCCAGTAACCCAATGGAATGGTGTAGTTCAGGGTGTTAGAGCGGCTGTCATAAGGGCCATCACGAAACAGGCTTCGGCCGATATTGGCGTAGAAGAGATCGTTCTGGGCAAAAGGGGCGTCAATCGCCAGCGTCGTTGACCCCTGATATTTACCGGTACTTTCAGAACCACTGTCATCCAGCCCGAGGCTGAGATGCACCGGCCGCCCCTCTTTCCAGGCGATCAGCAGATCGCTGGTGGCGTCGTTCTCACCGGGCACAATCTTGATGTCGGCATCAACATTGGAAACACGTTTGAAGTTCTCCAGCGCCTGTTCAATATCGCGCAGGTTAAGGATATCCCCGGAACGGGCCGGGACCGCGTTCCAGAGTCTGGCCCGGTATGAGACTGGCCCGTCAAAACGGATCTGCTCAATGCGGCCGGGCTGCAACGTCAGGGTAAAAGTCCCCTGAGTGAGGTCCTGCTCCTGAGCCATGACCCGCATGGTGACATACCCTTGCTCTAAAATGGCATTCTGGACTTTATTAATCACCAGCAGGATCCCTTGTGATCCCAGGCAGCGGCCTTTCGCGTTCTTCACCGCGTCAAGCGCCCACTGGAAACGGTTGGCTGAATCGCCGGTCAGCCTGAAGGTAGTGATCGTGAAACACGGGGACTCATTCGCAGGGAAATCCGGTAATGGGGTCTCAGGCCGGGCAAGCCGAATGTCGGTTTGTGGAGTGTTCTGTTGCTGTAAGGCGCGCTCCCGCTCCTGCTGGCGGATTTGCTCCTGAGCATCGATAGCGGCGGCGTTCCGTGAGAGTGCAGACGGCGGGACGTTGGCCAACGACTCAACAGGTTGCGACGACGTAAGCGGCTGCACATTGAGCGGAGATAAGTCTGAAATCGGGGCAGCAAAGCTGACAGACATAATAAAGCTGAAAGTAAAAGCCAATGCGCGGCAGGCAATATTAATCGCAGGGCGAAGCACGGAATATCCTTATTAGCATCTTGTAGAAAAAAAAAGCATCCTTGTTGCGGCGCATTATGCCAACGTAAAATCTATTTACAATAAATATTATTTTATTTACGCAGCGAAATATTCACGCCAGGAAGAAATATCTCAGGCATGGGTGGGAATTTTCTTATATATCAGAAAACTAGCAATAACAATAGCGGCGTAATGGGGGCGGGAAGCGATGGATTTCTGCGTTATTCAATCGAAGAATACGCTAAATCAGCCCATCTTATTTACATAATTAATCTATGATTCATCACTTTTATCAATATCACTCTCTATTATCATTCATTATGCAAACAGGTTATTTCACTCTATCCGCAGGCGAGAAAACTCCTATATTTCCGCCTAAGCTTACCGATTATCCGGCAATACTATTTGCTTCTCCATGAGTAAGCCTTTGCCGTCGGTGAGCATCACAGTAATTTGTGTCCAGTCCCCCTTTTGCATTGAAAATCGCATCTGCCCCAACGGTTGTTGCTGGTTGGCGGCAAGCACAATGTTGCCCTGCTGACGGCTGGTACTTTGCCCCGCTTCGGTATGGTGGGAAACCGCGAGGGTGATTTGGCATGCGCAACGCGCAGCCAGCGTCGCCATCGGCGTAATTACATAGGTATCGGCATCCGCGTGCGTGTCAAACCACAACTGATTCGACATGACGGCAGCAATCAATAAAACATGCATTGGCCTGGCTCCCCGGATGAAAAGACAAAACAGGGCTCGGGCCCTGTTTTGTTGAATGCTGATTACAGAGAAACCACCAGATTAATGCTGGGAAGCATAAGCCTGATTGTTGCTGCCGTACTGCTGGATATTTGCCAGGCTGCCATCAGAACTTTGAACGGCCTGAGCGTAGTTAGCCGTACCGTTCTGGCTGACCAGCACGATGCTCTTATCCGCGCTTTGTGACACATTGGATGTATTGTAATCACCAAACTGACTCACTTTTACCAGACTTTTGTCACCGGTCTGATTGGTTCCAGCGGTGTTTTTAAAGCCGTGCTGATCAATAGCGGTCAGCGACTTTGAAACACCTGTTTGGTTAGCATTTGCCAGGTTAGAGGTGCCTGCCTGGTAAATCTGAATTTCCGCGTTCCAGTCCGTGGTCTGGAATACTGGCGTTGTTGACGGCGGAGTTGATGGGCCTGAACCACCGCCGGTGTGACCTGCAAACGCACTGCCACTGACGACTAAAGCGGATACTGCTACAATTTTCCAAAGATTCATGATGCTACCCCATTGGTTAAATTACGGATGACCTGCAGTTGAAACGGAATATTTAACGCTGTGTCACTCTAATCGCCATTCCTGACGAATTTTGCACGACGCCGGCGGACCGGTCCGTGCCACTTTGGCTAATTTGCGTCACGCTCCGGCCGCCTCGCTGGAGAATTACCGCAGTATTGCCAAAATCTTTCTGATCAATAGACGCTGAGCTGCTATTACCCAGTTGCTCAATGACGGCTGTATTATCACTGCCACTTTGCGTTACATCTGAGCTATTGCCATTTCCACGCTGATTAACATAGGCCGTATTGTCATTGTTAAATTGCGTGACATTACTTCTGTTACCATTACCGACCTGACGTGTAACAGCTATATTGCTGTTTCCACGCTGGACAATAACGCTGGAATTTCCGGAGGCTGACATTCCACCTGCCGCTAATTGTTCGAAAGAACTGTTATAGGTATCGCTGATGCCCATACCTATTTCACTGTGCGCCAAATCATTAGGTTGCGCCATGATAATAAAAGGCAAGGACAACAACGCAGCAGTAAAAATCTTTGTTTTCATAATGCAGCCCTGATTTATTTTCACTCAACATTGATGCGGTGGTTAAAGCGATAAATATTTTCGGTTGCTAAAAGGATTTCTGTTTGACGAGTTGAGTATGGATATTCGTGAGAATAAAAAACTCACCTGGAAGTCGTATTTTATTTGCATCCTCATTACAAAGTATGAGTTTCTCTGTTTTGATACTCCCTCTTGCCTGAGTGACATCAATAGCCCAGGGCGATATGGCATTTATCCTAAAATAGAGTTACTGCGCTTCTTAATTCATCACACAAATCGATAAAATCTTATTAACTCCTGAGGGGGAATTAAGGGTCTGCAAGACGATTCGTTGCGGGTCGATGCCCCTTTCGGGTGAGATTGTGCGCTGCATCACCCATTTCCACGGGGAAATACTTGCCTCTGAAATACGTGAGGCCTTCCTTTCCTAAGCAAAACGGGCAGAAATCTGGCTTTCCGTTTGGGATAAAGGAGAAGAAAGATGCACTTAATTACTGATACCAGCCGATTAGTCTGTTTGCCCGGCGCGAAAATCACTGTATTTACAAGGGGGTTTGTAAAGAATGCGTTAAGGCATCAGTTAAACAATTTTTATCGATCTGGTTATGTAGGGATAAAGACTGTCTCTTATACACATCTCCGAGCCCACGAGACAGGCAGAAAT
>CAMLBO010000127.1 GCA_946478305.1 uncultured Enterobacterales bacterium | reverse complement strand
CTGCCTGTCTCGTGGGCTCGGAGATGTGTATAAGAGACAGATCAACCGGCTGGCAAAACTGTCCCCACGCTGGGCGCAGGATACCGGCACGCAGCTGGTGAACCAGACTCGCACTCTTTGGCCTGAAAATTCTTCAGCAGCAGAACTGGCAAAAAAATGGAATCTGCAACTCACCGCCAACGCCATCTCGCCGGAAGATCTCAACAGCTGGCATGACGCCAATGTGCAGTTACAACAGCTGGCGGATAAACTCAACGCTTTGGACGGACAACGCGGCCGCTATATGACCGGCTCAGAGCTGAAGACGGCAGTATTTGCCCTCCAGCAGACACTCGGTAAAGCCCCGCCGGTGGAAGAGTCTCTGCGCAAACTGTCACAAGCGAAACAACAGGGAACCGAAGTCTCACCGGCTTTGACGATGCAACTGGATAATCAATTCACCCAGTTGCTGAACCGTTATGCCCTGCTGGCACCGGGGCCAAATACGGCACAGCCTTAGATATTCGGTATAAAATACCGATTGAAAAGCATAAAGAAGACACCTCAGTGGGTGTCTTAATTTTATTTGGCCCGTCCAAAATAGCGTTGATACACTTAATTCACCCGCAGAGGAAGGTGTGATGAGCGGATATCTTAAGTGTTCACAACGTAATGACTTAAGGTGTATACCGTTGGTTAGGAATGAGCGAAACAAACGACCACCCCATACTTAATTACTAAGGATTTTCCCACGGAAATATCTTAGTGATACATTCACGGAAATTATTTTAATAAAATACCCGCCGGACCTTACTAATAATTCAGTGACACCTTTGATGGGGTATAACGTGATAATGGGGCTGCGGGAGGATAATCTGGATGAAATGCCCAAACAGGTGACGATGAAGCTTGGGCGGATAAGGGACAAAAAAATGGATAAAAAAGCCGTTGATCATCGTTAGAAAGAGTGAATAACATCCAAGAGCAAGAAAATCCGGATAGGTATTATTGACTATCTGTACCGAGTATTTTCGACGAGTTTATACAGTAGCCTTTATTTCCTCGAATATAATAAATACAAGGGCCATTTTCAGCCCTTGTATTTATTAAAGACTAGTTATCCATTTGTCTCTCAAATGCTTGTGTGACTAAAGACATAATATAAGGCAAATCTTCTAGCTTCTCGAATCCGATCTCAACATCACCATTTCCCCATCGACCCAAGCTGGTGACATCTTTGCATAATCCACGCGGATCATTAATTTCAGTAAACGGAATATTCAGTGAAAGACGCAGCCGCTTTGCTTGCGGTACAACATCCACAAAATTCACCTCAGCTTTATAAGCAATATAAAGCTTCAGAAAGACCTCTGTGACGCAGGGATCAAGTGCCAACGTTGCTTTACGGAACGCTTCAAACAACACCTGAACATGTTCTTTAGCCAGATAAGGATGGTCTTCAAAGCCATAAGTGAGGTTACCTTCACTCTTAGGCTGGTAATTTTTTAGAATATCATCGGGAAGATTGGCACTTGGCCAGACACTGCTTGCCTGCTCTGCCATTTTATTTGCTCGGGCTATAATGGCTTCTTCACTCCATTTATCAATAACTGAAAGCCCGTCATTCAGGCGTAAATGACTGTATTTAAAACCACCTTCCATGTCGCGCTTATCAGCAAATGAGCGATTACTATACTCAGAGTTATAGCCCGTCAATGTCAGGTTACCCAGCGAATGACGCCATGTTTCCCATACCCGCTGCCATTCATCTCCTAGCTCAGCTCTCCATGCCGCGGGCACTTTCTCTGTTTGATTATCGCACTGCGGCATGATGTGTTCGATAGTGTATTCATCTACCGGGATCGGTTCTTTATGCTTATGATTTTCAAGCCTTCTGAGCCAATAGCTACGACTTCTAAAGTTATAAAGATCGCGGGTCTGAATATCCCTCTTAAACTCCTCATCTGTCGGGAAACGACGATAAGATGGCAGCAGCGTAAACGCAGCTTTAAGGCTCTCCAAATATTGGCTCTTATCAAAAATTTTACTCAACCCGGCAAAGGTTTTATTCATTGAGTTGGTTGGTATGGCACAGACTGCGCGACGAAATACATAGCTTTCCATCAGGCGCAGGGCTTCGGCGAAGTCGCTTAGTTTCAGAATATCCAGCTGGTAGTCATCATACAGCTCCAGCATCAGCGGATATGCAACATCCATTCTCAACTCGCGGATATTATGGAATATCTCTTTAAGGTGTTTATTTTTTTCAATACCTAACGCAATGGCGCAATAGTAGATGGCATATTTATGTATATCTGCAACAGCAGATTCAACAGATTGACTATTGCGAAGAAAGTACTGTTTAAACGCCTCATAAATGTCATCAATCTTAGGGATATCACCGGTTTTTACCGTCAGGTAGTGACGCATGAAAGCATCGAATTGTTCGGAGTAAGCCTCCTGACCAAACAGAAGTTCCATTTTACGCCAGTGATCATTATACAACGTCGTTTGGCGCTCATTTTCCAGCCCCATGAGGATATAATTGCGAATAAGATCGGCCTGGCTTAATTTTTTACCCGTTGAGTTCATGCTTTCAAATATAAGCTGGGGGTTATCATGGTCGCGCTGGAGAGAGATATCCACCACGATTAATTTGCTGAGCCCTTTACAAACAGTCTCCAACAATTTTTCATTTTTTAGTTTATCTTTAAAGTATTCAAAGTTTTCCGTAACACGTAAAGAGTAATTCTCCGGCTGAGATTTTCCATCGATAATTGCACGCAATGTCTCGTTATCCGTTTGCGACAGAATAAGTTTATATCGCTTCTCGCCTGACAATAAGGGGTTAGTCAAATAGAAACCACGTAACTGGGCTTGGCTGAACCCTTCAATAATCTCTTGCTCGCCCACAGCTTCGGCTAAAGCAGCGATCAACAATGACACTGTCGTTACGCGCTGTTGACCATCAATGATCAACAAGGGTGATTGAGACGTCACCGAATAAAGCCCATTTTCGATATACACCACGGAACCGATAAAGTGCCCTTGATTGTTCTCATCCAATCCACAACGGAGAATATCATCCCACAGCTGTTCACACTCTTTCAGGCTCCAGGAGTAAATACGCTGGTAAATCGGGATGACTAACTGAGGTGCAGTCTGCAGAAAGTTGAGCAACTTGGCTTCTTTAGCCTTCATCCTTTAATTTCCTTGTTAACTATCTGAATTACGAACGATAGTCATCACTTACCCATTGCGACAGATTAGGCGAAAAATGATAAGGGAAATACCTTCCTGATTATCGCCTAAACGCCCCACTGCTCGTCGGCCCGAAAACTCAGGCCCCTTTCAACATATCAAACACCACCCGCGCAAAACCTTTCGCAAGTTCTGGATTAGAGAGGTACTGCATCATCATCTCTTGTTGCGCATCACTGCTGTCCATAACCGCGTCATCAATCGCTTTTGGGAAATCCCCCAGCATGGCTTGTTCGCGGGTGTTATTGGCAATCTGCGTCATCACGGCCTGATTTTCCGATAACTTGTCACGCACGGTAAAGGCATAGTTGATCATGTCTTTGTCGCTCAGGTTGTCCGTAATAAACAGGTCATTCAGACGCGCCAGAATATTCGACATGAACTCTTCTCTCTTATCCTTCGGCTTCGCGGTGCCAATGTCATTGCCCGGCTCTATTTTGTATTCTCCGGCCTCTTCCTGAAGTTTGAGATGCTGCTCGTGGAGTTTTGATAAGCGGTAATGGCTCATTTCCACGTTGCTTAAATCAATCTCGTCTTCTTCAATACGTTGCTCATGCAGTAACGGTCTCAGATGGCGGGCAAACAGGCTGAGCTTCTCCAGTTCTTTGTCATCGTACTCAACGATTTGCGACATAAACTCGTAGAAACGGACAAAGCTGCCAAGATCTTTCTTGAAGATATCCAGCTTGTCTTTCTCTTGCTTGCAGTCTTTGAAGCTGTTTTCAGCGTTGGTGATCAACACAACATCGTTGGTTTTTTTAGTGCGTTCGAAGATGTCTTTTGCCAGCTTATAAGCCTCAACCGCAGAGCTATAGCGCTTCTTCCAGCGCTCAACGGCAGGTTTGCAGATATTGCTAATCGCGGCGTTGGATTTGTTTTTCGTAAAGAAGGCTTCGCAAAATTGCTCGACTTCATTCCACTGGAAAATACCGCTGGTGCGCAGCTTCTGGAACAGCTCAAAGACCAATTGTGGGTCGCTGACATCAGTCAGTTCAGCCGTTTGGTAGTAAGGCTGGAAGGCAGCCAGAATTTCGTCGGGTTCGTTGTAGAAATCGAGTACGAACGTGCCCGACTCCGCTTTGCCCGGATAAGTACGATTCAGGCGCGACAGTGTTTGTACGCACTCCACACCGCCGAGAGGTTTATCCACATACATGGCGCATAACTTCGGCTGGTCAAAACCGGTCTGGAACTTATTTGCCACCAGCATCACCTGATAATCATCGCTATCAAAGGCTTTGCGCATATCCCGGCCTTTCAACCCTGGATTCATATTGGTTTCGGTAAACTTCTGATTCAACAGTGCGAGACTATTGTGATCGCTTTCAACAAATTCCACTTCACCTGAAAACGCGACCATGGCGTTAATCTTCAGGTAATTGTTTTCGGCAATGTATTTATCAAACGCCAGTTTGTAACGCACCGCCGCTTTACGTGAACTGGTGACGACCATCGCCTTAGCCTGCCCACCCAGTAAATGCATCACATGTTTGCGGTAGTGCTCAACAATCACTTTTACTTTTTGCGAGACGTTGTGTTCGTGCAGCACGACCCACTGGTTCAGTTTGATTTTGGCTTTCTTGCTGTCCACTTCCCGGTCAGGGTCGTCCAGTTTTTGCAGAAGTTTGTAAGCCACTTTGTAGTTGGTGTAGTTCTTCAGCACATCAAGAATAAAGCCTTCTTCGATAGCCTGACGCATGGAGTAAACGTGGAAAGCTTCCGGCTTATTGGTTTTTGATGCGGGTTCGAGAGGGTTTGGACGGCGGCCAAACAGCTCCAGCGTTTTGGCTTTTGGCGTGGCGGTAAACGCATAGTAGTTAAGATTACTGCTGTTCTTACGTGCGGCAACGGTCGCGTCCAGAATGTCTTCCGACGACAGCACCACATCGTCATCCGCCTCCTCTTTCATCAGAACTTCTTTGAGCTGACGCGCCGTTGAACCACTTTGCGAAGAGTGTGCTTCATCAGCGATAACCGCATATTTGCGCTGTTTGAGGCTGACGCTGTTCTCGATGGCTTTCAGTACGAACGGGAAGGTCTGGATGGTAACGATAATAATCGGCTGTGAGTTTTCCAACGCACTGGCGAGCTTTTCTGATTTTGAGCCATCTCCTTCTTTATTGTTAATGCGCCCGACCACGCCATCAGCGTGTTCAAACTGGTAAATCGTGTCCTGAAGCTGATCGTCCAGCACGGTACGGTCCGTAACCACAATCACCGAATGGAATTGCTTCTCGCCTTTCTCATCATACAGCCGGGAAAGCTGGTGGGCAGTCCAGGCGATAGAGTTAGATTTACCGGAACCGGCGCTGTGCTGAATCAGATATTTATGGCCGGTGCCTTCCGCCGCCGCCGCACTGATCAGTTTATTCACCACATCCCACTGATGGTAACGCGGGAAGATCAGGCTCTCTTTTTTAACTTTCAGCCCGTTCCAGTCCTCTTTCTCTTCGATTTGCAGATGCACAAAACTGGCGAGGATTTTCAGCAGATTGTCCGGCAGCAGGACTTCATTCCACAAATAGCTGGTAGCGTATTCGTTTTCATTTTCGGGGATTTCATTACCCGCACCGCCTTCTTTGGTGCCTTTGTTAAACGGCAGGAAGAAAGTGTCATCACCCGCCAGTTTGGTGGCCATATGCACTTCATACTGGCTGACAGCGAAATGCACCAGCGCACCGCGTTTAAAGGTAAGTAGCGGCTCAGGCTTGTTAGTTACCGGGTCTTTCGGCAAACGCGTTTTCTTATATTGTTTGATCGCGTTATGCACTGCTTGCTTGAATTCTGATTTCAGCTCAAGTGTGGCTATCGGCAGGCCGTTAATAAACAGAACCAGATCGATACGCCATTTTTTGGCTACTGAACCGGTTTCATCCAGTGCCGCTTTGGTGGCATACGGGCTATAAACCAGTTCCGGCACTATACGACAGATGTTCTGTTTATAACGCGCCAGGGTTTCCGGGTTGAGATTATGCTCGGGCTTAAACTGGCACAGCGAAAACCGCGCGTTATGGCTTTTAATACCGTGGCGCAATACGCCCAGCGTCCCGTAAGTGCGCGACAGCTGATCGGTGGCGTTGTTATCGGCTTTTTTAAGTTGCGCCACCAGCAAATCAAGGAAATGGCGTTCGGTATCGGTGGGGTAAATCTTAGAAAACTTTTCCCATTCCAATGGCTGGGTGTTTTGCACAAAGGCGATGGCATCCTGCGAGTACAAGGCACGTTCGCGGTCATAGCCGTCGGATTTGCCACGAATCCAGCCTTTATCTTCCATCTGAGCTATCATTTCATCCTGGAAAATCAGCTCTTTGGTGGTATCCATACTCATGCGGTAGCTTCCTCTGATTCCTCGATATGACTGGTGTCGGGTGCAACCCAATCGCGTACATCGATTTTGCCGGTGACAGCGGCGGAGATAAGGGCGGTGCGGCGCTCTTGGATAAGTTGAATACCTTGCTCTGCTATTTCTTGAATTACCTGTATTTTTTCTAGCTGTTCCAGTGCATTTTGCGTTAAGTAAACCTGCTCATCGAAAGGAATATCCCTCACAAAAAAATTACTAATTTGTTCTGGACTAATATGCGGTACACTAACCCCCGTCAAGTCCACTTCAGCATATTCTCTGAATTCATTACTGCTAAGACATAATTTAATGAATGGCTGATATGATCTATCATTTGCCCTTAATCTTGCAACTCGCTGTAATAACAAGCAAGGTAGATCTTTCTCTTTTATCTCGGAAACTCTCACCCCTGAACTAATCCATGGTCTATCCATTCCAAAAACAATATCATTAAGCTCTAATAAATAATCACTTAACTTATCGAGTTCTCCAGAATCCCAATATACGACTTCATCCCATTTAATACTATTAACACCTACATTAATCCCTCGTAAAAGAGGGGTGTTATTTGTTGGTGAGAATTTGAATTTTGAACTTGGGAATGGATACCCTGTCTGGATATAAACCAAATTTTTTAGCTTAGTTTTATTTTCATTACTGCGTATATTGACGACATTAGAAATCACCGCCTGACTTTTTTCTTGTAGTAGCTCAATCAGTTCCTGTTGCTTCTCGATCAAGTTATCGATTTTTGCGGTTTCGTGATCGAGGAAGGCTGCGATGCTCTGTTGTTCATTTTCAGATGGAAGCCATATTGAAAGATTACGTAAAATAGCTTGAGTCACGCTAAAGACTTTGACTCCCTTCACAGCAGTTCTGACTTGGGTTCTTAATTCGTGGCAATCCAAAAGATAAGCATAGAAACGAGCATTATCCCTTTTTAATGGACGAGAAATAATTGTGTGATAACCTGCAAAGACTCTTGTATCACTGATTAACTGGGTGAAGTTTCCTGAGCCATCAAGATCTTCTGATGTGTCTGCAAAAACAATATCGCCTTTCAATAAAAGAGAATTAGCATTCTCTTTTAGATATTTTTCATCCACACATTTTAATGAATGAACCTGAGGATCCACTTCAAATCCGTATTTTGAATGTACTTCACCATAGTTTACGCATGGAATTCCTTCATCCCGAAGGTTTTCCTTCGTAATAGTTAACCCCTTACCAAAGGCAAACTTATAGCGGAGTTTACTCAATTCCCAATCCAGCGGAATTACCCCCAACCACTCAACCCCAGAATCCTTATACTCAGGATAAGCCTTATATTTAGCCATCAGGAGTGTACCTCCTGCAACAGCTTCATAATCTCAGCACTCACCGCATCCAGATCGGCATCAATCTCTTCTAACGGGCGTGGCGGCTGGTAGACATAGAAATGGCGGTTAAACGGAATTTCATAACCGACAATCCCCACTTCGTTGTCTTGGGCATCGCGCTTATCGGCGTTAATCCAGGCATCGGCCACGTGCGGCAGCACTTCTGCTTTAAAGTAGTTTTCAATCAGATCGCTGGTGGCGATGGCTGGGTTTAGCGGTACGTTCTCGTTATCACGCAAATCGCCGTCCTGCTCGAATTCCACCACTTTGCCTTTGTATTCAAACGCACCGTAAAGCGGCTGGGCGGCTTCTTTCAGCACCTTTTTCACTACCGGTTCAGCGGCTGGGTTTTTCGTAGTAATGGCGTCGATAAACTGTTTGTTCTCTTTGGTATCGAGCTTAACACCTGCAGTTTTAATCGCACCTTTGAGCGTGAGTTGGAACTCATTAAAGTCATTACTTACCAGAGCTTTACCACCGGCTTTAGTGCCCAACGCCATCTGGATTTGCTGCGCCTTATTCATCAATGCGCGTTGAGCCTGCCACAGCTTGCTATCCAGCAGGTCTTTAATTTGCTTCTCTTTCAGCTCAGCAAATTCGGCTTTGATAATGGCGCGGGCTTCCACTTCAATATCGGCAAAGTCAGCGTAGTTGTCGTCTTGCCACTGTGCGGAGAACTCTTCGTACAGGCGTTCCATCGGCGCATTCAGTGGCTTGGTGGCAAAGCGCAGAGTGGCAATAGCTTCATCGGTCACCTGTGCTGACAAACGCAATGGGCGCTCAATGGTCAGGCGGCGGTAGCCAAAATCGGTGCTGTTAAAGATTTTGCTGGCGAAGGTTTTCGGCGCTTCGGTTTTAGCGGTAGCAGACTGGCGTCCACGATTCGATTTTTGCTCAGGTGCTTTATCCAGGCCTAATTCTTCAAGAGAAGTCGCCTCCACCACTTCAAACTCACCAAAGGTACGGGTGATAAGCTTGATGTCTTCCTCGCCCATCAGGTTACGCTTGGAACCTAAAGACTTACGCATCTTGCCGCACAGGTTGGTGCCATCAATCAGTTGGACTTTACCTTTACGCTCGGTGGCTTTCTTATTCGACAGGATCCATACGTAAGTCGCAATGCCGGTGTTGTAGAACATATCCGTCGGCAGCGCGACAATGCCTTCCAGCAAATCGGCTTCCAGAATATAACGACGGATTTCACTTTCGCCGCTGCCTGCCCCGCCGGTAAACAGTGGTGAACCGTTGAGGATAATCCCGATACGCCCACCGTTGCTCACCGAGCCATCCACTTTATCGCTATCGCGCATTTTGCTGATCAGGTGCATCAGGAACAGCAGCGAGCCATCAGATACGCGCGGCAGGCCGGGGCCAAAGCGCCCGTTAAAGCCTTTTTGTTGGTGCTCGTCGTTAATCTCGCCCTCAATCTTTTTCCAGTCCACGCCAAACGGCGGGTTAGACAGCATGTAATCAAACTGGTCTTGCGGTAGCTGGTCGTTGGAAAGCGTGTTGCCCAGCTTGATGCGGCTAACGTCCTGGCCTTTGATCAGCATATCGGCTTTACAGATAGCGTAGGATTCAGGGTTCAGCTCCTGGCCAAAAGCACGCATCACCGCATTCGGGTTCAGCTCGTGCACGTATTCCATACCAGATGAGAGGAAACCGCCCGTACCGGCAGTGGGGTCATAAATGGTGCGGATGATGCCGTCTTTCGACAATGCTGCATCATCTTCCATAAACACCAACGAAGTGGTCAAACGCACGATATCGCGTGGGGTAAAGTGCTCCCCGGCCGTCTCGTTTGAACTCTCCGCAAAACGGCGGATTAACTCTTCAAACACCAGCCCCATATCATGGTTAGAAATGGCTTTCGGGCTCAGGTCGGTGGTGGCGAATTTCTTAACGATTTTGAACAGCAGGTTTGCATCATCCAGCAGGCCAACAAACTCGCTGAATTTGAAGTGCTCGAAGATTTCACGCGCGTCCTTTGAGAACGACTGAACGTAATTCTCAAGATTTGCCTTGATGTCGTTCTGTCCCATCTTGCCGAGATCCATCGGCGAGGTGTTGAAGAACGACAGCCCTTTGGTAGCACGTAACAGAAACTTCTCTCGCCCTTCTTCCGGCAACGGGCTGGCCTTCAGCTTCTCCGCTTCTGCAACCACAGCTTCTTTGGAGGGGGCTAATACGCACTCGAGGCGGCGTAGCAGGGTAAAAGGCAGAATCACGCGCCCGTACTGGGATTGCTTAAAATCACCACGAAGCAGGTCAGCGACCGACCAGATAAAGGCGGCCGTTTGAGAAAAGTTTGTGTTAGACATGAACGTTACCAAAGAGTGTGACGAATGGGGTGATTATACATAACCCACTTTGTACCGCACGGCATTGATGTTCATCGTTTTGAAACTGAGTTTTGAAGACGGATTTTGGCAAGATGCTCGGGGTATTTTTGAAGATTTCCTCGATAACACTTAGGCAACCTGATATTCCAAGCATAAAAAAAGACACCTCAGCGGGTAATGCTGGTCACTTAAGGTGACCAGCATTGTTTTTTAAAGGATATTTCGAC
>CAMLBO010000126.1 GCA_946478305.1 uncultured Enterobacterales bacterium | reverse complement strand
TGCTGGTGGATACCGCCGCGCCAACCGTGACCATCAATCCGGTCACCTCAGATAACATTCTCAATGCGGCGGAAATCGCCGTAGACCAGACGGTTTCCGGACGGGTGAGCAATGCTGCGGTGGGTGACACTGTCACCGTAAATATTGGCGGTAAAAACTATACGGCGAAGGTCGAGGCGGATCTGAGCTGGAAAGTGACGGTGCCAGCACAGGATCTGACGGCACTTGGCGACGGTGCACTGACCATCACGGCTGCCGTGACCAACGGCCACGGCAACAGCGGCGACGGTGCGCGTGATATCACCGTGGATGCCGGAATGCCGGGTCTGCGCGTAGATACAGTGGCAGGCGATGATGTGGTCAACAGCATCGAACACAATCAGAACCTGATCATCAGCGGTACCAGCAGCGATCTGGCTCCTGGCAGCAGCATTTCCGTGACCATCAACGGCGTGGACTACCCGGCCACCATCAAAGCGGATGGCAGTTGGAGCGCCGCCGTTCCGGCAGCTGACGTTTCGGGATGGCCAGCGGGCAACATCAACGTGACGGCCAGCGGAGCGGATGGCTCCGGCAATCCGGTGCAAATTCAGCATACGGTCAATGTTGATCTGACCAGCGTTGCCGTTTCAGTCGATTCTGTGACCGCCGATAACGTGATTAACGCAGCGGAGAAAGGCGCAGACCTGACGCTTTCCGGTTCTACGCAAAATGTGGAAGCTGGACAGACAGTCACGGTGACCTTCAGCGGTCATACCTATCAGGCCGATGTTGCCACTGACGGTTCGTGGAAAGTCACCGTGCCTGCGGCAGATATGACCTCACTGAAAGACGGCGATACCCGGGTGTCCGTCAGCGTCAGCAATGTGAATGGCAACGGCGCCAACGCGTCGCACGAACTGAGCGTGGATACCAGCGCACCAACGCTGTCCATCAACAATATCACTGCTGACAACGTGCTGAACGCGGCTGAAACGGGCGCGGATCTGACCGTTAGTGGCACCTCAAATGCCGAAACGGGCCAGACGGTGACCGTGAAACTGAACGGCGTGGCCTACACCGCGACCGTGCAGGCCGACGGCAGCTGGAGTACCACCGTACCGCAGGCCGATCTGGCGAAGCTGACCGACGGCGACTACCGCGTTGATGCTTCTGTCAGCGATCAGGCTGGCAACCCGTCTGCGGTATCACGCGATGTCGCGGTAGACACCACCGCACCCACTGTCAGCTTCAACACCGTGGCGGGCGATGACATCATCAATGCCGCCGAACACGGACAGGCGCAAATTGTCAGCGGCAGCAGCACCGGTGCCGCTGCGGGTGACAACGTGCTCGTCACTATCGATGGTAAAACCTACACCACCACGGTGGATGCCAGCGGTAACTGGAGCGTGGGCGTTCCGGCCGACGTAATTAAAGGTCTGGCGGACGGCACCTTCACCCTGACGGCCAGCATCACGGATGCCGCCGGAAATACCGGCTCAGGATCACACGATATTGAGGTGAATGCCTCCAGCGTGACCCTGAGTATCGACACGGTGGCGCAGGATGATATGATCAATGCTGCGGAGAAGGGCGCGGATCTCACCATCAGCGGTGACAGCGCCTTGCTGCCATCCGGCACCGTCGTGACCGTGACGCTCAACGGTATTTCCTACACCACCACGGTATTGCTCAACGGTAGCTGGGCGCTCAACGTTCCGGCTGCGGACGTGGCAAAACTGGCGGAAGGCCCGTTAACTGTCACTGCCAGTGCGCATGACAGCGCCGGTAACAGTGCGGCGGCCAGTCATGATATTCACGTGGATAGCATTGCCCCGACGCTCAGCATCGACACGCTGTCCGGTGACGATATGCTGAATGCCGCCGAGCGCGGACAGGACCTGACGGTGAAAGGCAACACCAGCGCCGAAGCCGGTCAGACCGTGACCGTCACGCTCAATGGCAAAGACTATACCGCCACGGTGAATGCTGACGGTACCTGGTCGCTGAAGGTCCCTGCCGTCGATCTGGCGTCCCTGACTGACGGCAATCTGACCGTTGCGGCTACCGTCACTGACAAAGCGGGCAATGACGTCAGCCAGACCCATAACCTGATGGTCGATACCACGGCACCGACACTGACGTTCGACACCGTCGCGGGTGACGATGTGATCAACAGCGCCGAACAGCTGGCGGGTCAGACGCTCAGTGGTACTACCGATGCCGAAGCCGGACAACCGGTGGTTGTCACCTTCAACCACCGCGAGTACCACACCACGGTGGCTGCTGACGGTAGGTGGACAGTCAAGGTGCCAGCATCTGATTTCCTGGGGGCGACCGATGGCAGCTACGTGGTGAGCGTGACCACCACCGATGTTGCAGGTAACCGTGTTTCTGACAGCAAAACCGTTACCCTGAGCGGTGCCGCACCGACAATCAGCATCGATACCTTCGCCGGCGACGATGTGGTCAGCGCCGCCGAGCACGGTACATCACATGTGATCAGCGGCACCACCACCGGTGCCGCAGCAGGCCAGACGGTGACCATTACGTTGAACGGCCAGAGTTATACCACCGCCGTTGCGGCCGACGGCAGCTGGAAATACACCCTGAGTGCCAATGCCGTACAGGCGCTGGCCGACGGCAACAGTTATGTGATCAACGCGTCTGTCAGCAATAGCATTGGCAACAGTGCGTCTGCCGGCCATGACATCCGCGTAGACACCACGGCACCGTCCATGGGCATTGCCATCAACAGCATTGACGGCGACAGCGGCCTGAGCAGTACTGACTTCATCACTGATAATAATCAGGTAACGATGAAAGGCAGCCTGACCGCCACGCTTGGCAACGATGAGAAGGCGCAAATCAGCCTCGACGGCGGTATGACCTGGATTGACCTGACGGTGAACGGCACTGCGTGGACTTACGCGCAGGGCACCCAACTGGCAGACGGCACCTACACCTACACCGTGCGGGTGATTGATGCAGCAGGTAACGTCGGGGCCACGGCGTCGCAGGATGTGGTGATCGACACTGTGGCACCGGATGCCAGCAAATCGATTTCGATTGATGCGGTTTCCCGTGATACCGGTCTGGATGCTCACGACTTCATCACCAGTGATAATACCCTGACGCTAAGCGGCAAGCTGGGTGCGGCATTGTCCAGCGACGAGCATGCACAGATCAGTATCGACGGCGGGAAAACCTGGGTTGATGTGAATATCAGCGGTCTGAACTGGACCTATGTGGATGGCCGCACGCTGGCCGATGGGGATCACAACTATCAGCTGCGGGTCATCGATCAGGCGGGGAACATCGGCGCGACGGCCAATCAGGTGGTCACCGTAGATACCACGCCACCCGATGCCAGCAAAACCATCACCATCGATAGCATCAGCGATGACACTGGTCTGAGCGGCAGTGATTTTATTACATCTGACCAGACGCTGACGATCCACGGATCGCTGGCGACCAGCCTGCTGGCTGATGAGACCGTGCAGATCAGTCTCGACGGCGGCGCAACCTGGCTGAGCACCACGGTCATTGGTACCCAGTGGTCTTATGTTGACAGCCGTACCCTGACCGACGGCGTGCATCAGTACATCGTGCGGGTCGTGGATCAGGCGGGTAACGTTGGCCAGACCGCAACGCAAAACGTGACCGTCGATACCGTCGCACCGGACGCCCGTGAAACCATCAGCATTGATGGCATCACCCGCGATACCGGCCTGAGCGACAGTGACTTCATCACCAGCGATACCTCGCTGACCCTCAACGGTTCGCTGGGGGCTCCGCTGGCAGGCGACGAAGTGGCGCAAATCAGCACGGACCACGGCGCGACGTGGACGACGGTAAATGTTACTGGCACGACCTGGACGTACACCGACGGACGCACCCTGACTGACGGGAGCTATACCTACCAGATGCGAGTGGTGGATCAGGCGGGCAACGTGGGTCAGACCGCGTCGCAGGTGGTGATTGTCGATACCACCGCGCCAACACAGACCATGACGGTGGATGCCATCAGTACTGATACCGGTGCATCAGCCAGCGACTTCATCACCAGCGACACGTCGCTGACCCTGAGCGGCAGCTTCAGTGCTGCACTGGGTGCCGATGAACGCGGGCAGATTAGCCTCGATGGTGGCAACACCTGGCAGTTTGTGAACGTTAGCGGTAAAAGCTGGAGCTTCGAGGATGGTCGTACCCTGACTGACGGCGTATACAGCTATAAGGTTCGCGTCATCGACACCGCCGGGAACGTCAGTGCGACGGGCACCCGTGATGTGACCATCGATACGTTAAACCCGGACGCTACGCCAACCATCAATACCTATACCGATGATGAGGGCGAGCGTCAGGGTAGCTTCGGTGCCAACGTCATTACCGATGACCGCACACCGTTACTGACCGGCTCTCTGTCCACCGGTCTGGCCAGTGGCGAAGTGCTGGAGATCTGGCGTAATGGCGTGAAAGTTGGTCAGGCTACCGTCAACGGCACGGTGTGGACCTTCGCTGATACGCTGGGTGCAGATGGCACCTACCAGTACATTGCTAAAGCGGTGGATCTGGCGGGTAACGTCACCAACTCGTCAGAATTCGATCTGACGCTCGACACCAGTGTGCCAACCACCACGGCGGCAGTGAATGCGCTGACCACGGCGGACACCACGCCGATCCTGACGGGTACGGTTTCGGCCGATCTGGTCAACGGTCAGTACGTCGTGGTGACTGTTAACGGCGTAACCTACTCCTCGGAGGAGGGGGGCCGTGTGGTGGTCGACCCTGCGGCCAACACCTGGTATCTGCAGGTGCCGGATTCTGCGGCGCTGGGACTGCAAACCTATGACGTCACCGCGCAGGTGAAAAGCGGGGCCGGTAACGGGAATAACACCTCGATTTCGCATGGCTCTCTGGCGGTAACGGCGGAGGTGGTACATGACACCAGTTGGGCAAGTACGGCGGGCAATAGCAATAACAACGCCTTGACCTTTGGTGTGAACAGCAATGGTCTGTGGTCACTGTTTGCCAATCAGGTGGCATACAGCAGTTCAGGGGTTGATACCTATTCGACCAATAAACTGACCAACGCCCATGCCGGTACGCTGGTCAGTAGCACGCTGGCCGACTTCGACCGCAACGGTACTGCCGATATTATTGCGACAGACACCTATTACGGCGACTCGAAGCAACCCGTATGGATTTTTGATGGTACGAACTACAGCGCTACCTCTTGGGCAATGGGAACCACCATCTGGTACGGCGGTGTGATCGCCTATGACAAAACCGGTGATGGTTATCTGGATCTGGCCTACGGTGATGCCGGCGGTGACTCCCGTACCTATCTGGTGAACAACAACGGTGTAATGGGGCTGGACGGCTCCGGCGGTACCGCGGGATTGACCTCGATTGTCACCTACCGCGAGCTGTCCGGTATTGATATCAACAACGACGGTATTGTCGATCTGGTTCAGCACACCAACGGCAGCGGTACCAATGCGTTAAGCATCATCAACAACAACGGTACTGGCAAACTGACGCTTGGACAAAGCATCGCCAACGTGTTTGTGAATAACGCCGCGAATACCACGACGGCGGCCTCTATGACCTGGGCCGATTTCAACGGTGACGGCTACATGGATCTGTATATAGCCAGTGGTACCGGCGCGCAAACCGGCGGGGTGATTTATTACAATAACGGCAACGGTACGCTCTCTACCACGAAGAGTCAGGTCGAGGCGTCCAATGGCAGCGCAGGGTATATCTCCGCAGCCGTGGACTGGAATGGTGATGGTCAGATGGACATCATCAAACTGACCACCTATGGTGGTTCGCAGACTGCCACGCTGTATACCAATAACAGCAAGGGAGCCAGTTGGAGTGCCAGTACGCTGAAAACCGGACTGGTTAACGTCACCGGTATTGCGACGATGGACTATAACTGGGACGGCACGCTGGATCTCCTGATGTCGCAGGTGAACGGTAAAGTTCAGTTGATCGAAAATACCAATAAGATTGCTGACGGTACGGCGATCCACCTGCGTATTCTCGACGGTGAAGGCATTAACGTGTTTTACGGCAACACCGTGCAGCTGTATAACTCAGCCGGGATCTTGGTGGCTTCGGAAGTGATCAACGCCCAGTCAGGCCTTGGTACCAACGACACCTCGGCACTGGTGAACTTCTACGGCCTGGACCCTAACGAAACCTACTCTGCGGTACTGGTGCGCGCGATCAACGGCGTCTCTGGTAATGCCACGTGGGATAATCTGGTGGCCGGTGACGGTAAGGAGAGTTACTCGCTGACCGCGGATGCGGCCACCGGGGGACATAGCGGCACCCTTACGGGGACAGGGTATAACGATACTTTTATCGCCGAAGAGGGCAGCTATACTTACGTGGGCTCCGGCGGCTGGGAAACCACCTCCAACCATGCGACGTGGAGTGCTAAGGGCGGTGAGGATATTGTGGACTTCAGAAACTCCACCGTGGGTATTACCGTCGATCTGAGCAACACCGGCGCGCAAAATACCGGATTTAACACTTCGACCTTCAACGGTATTGAAGGGATTGCGGGGTCGAATCAGGATGATGTGATCACCGGCAACAGCGGCAACAATATCTTTGAAGGACGTGGCGGTAACGACACGTTCAACATCGGTAACGGCGGGCATGACACGCTCTTGTACAAGCTGATTAACAGCACGGACGCAACCGGCGGTAACGGGTCTGACACGGTGAACGGCTTTACCGTCGGCACCTGGGAAGGCACGGCAGATACCGATCGTATTGATATCAGTGAACTGTTGCAGGGCAGCGGCTATACCGGCACCGGTGCAGCCAGCTACGTCAATGGCGTGGCGACGCTGGATTCAGCGGCTGGGAATATCGGGGACTACGTCAAAGTCACTACCAGCGGCAGCGACACTGTGATTCAGATCGACCGTGACGGCAGTGGCGCAAGCTACACACCGACCACCGTCGTAACGCTGACCGGCGTGCATACGGATCTGGCGACCCTGCTGGCTAACCATCAGCTGACGGTGGTCTAGTTAGCGGCGTAAGCGAGGTTAATCCGTAACACTAAAGCGGGGGCGAAAGCCCCCGCTTTTTTGCCATTTTGTCCCCATATTGTTAAGCCCAACCCCGCGACGTGCGGCGCAGATAAGGCAATATCGATAACAGCGCCAACACAGCTAATACCATCCCGATCCATAATGTCGAACGGGGGCCAAACCCCGCCGACAGCGCCATTCCACCCAGGAAAGAGCCGCCGCCTAAACCAATATTGATGACAGAAGTGTGAACCGCATTGACCATCGGTCCCGGGTGCGCCACGCTCACAATACGCGCCATCATGGCCGGGTTCATCGGTACCCCGGATAAGCCAATCAGTATTACTGCCAGAATGGCTATCGATGCATACTCGGCAAACAGCGCCATCCCCAGCAGCGAGAAGCTCAGGAGGGTTAATCCGACGACCATGACTGTCAGGCTATGACGATAGGCCAGCCTGCCGGTCACCATGTTGCCGACAATATTGGCCAAACCATACAGCATCAGAATAAAGGGTACGGTCTGCATACTAAAACCACTGACGTCGACTAAGACCGGCACAAAATAGCTGAAAGCCGCAAAGCTGGCACCCAGAATTAAACAGCTGGTGGCGCAGGCTTTCCAGTAGGCTTTCTTTTTAAATGCCTGGAGTTCTATGCCCATATTCAGCGCACCGCTGCCTTTCACCGCGGGTAAGAGACGAAACAGCACCACTAAACAGATAAATACCAGTACGGCCACCAGGCCAAAGCTGATTCGCCATCCGTAGTGCTGATCGATAATGGTCGCCAGCGGGACACCAAAGACGTTCGACACCATAAAGCCACCAATAACTATCGATGCTGCGCGTGGACGGTCCTCGATGGGGACCATGGCCATACTGGTTGCTAACGATAAGCTCAGGCACCCGGCGCATAAGATACCGGTGAAGATTCTGATAGCCACTAAAAGAGAGTAATCGGTGACAAAGGCTCCCCAACCTTGGGCGGCAACGTATAGCACCAGCAGCCACAGCAAGGTCGTGCGGTAGGGAGCTTTAAATTTAAGAAAGAAATAGGTTAAGACCGGACCGCCTAACATTACGCCGAAAGCGTAATAAGAGATCAGATGGCCGACCTCACCCACGGTGATCCCAAAGGCGGTGGATAAGCTGGACATCATCCCCGCCACCATTAGCTCTGCTGTTCCAAGCGAAAAAATAGCTAACCCTAAGACATAAACGACTAATGGCATTTCTTTATAGATTCCTGTATTTGAATGATCGTTACAAAATAGATGGCAATAAGAGTTAATGCAGTTGTAACACATTAATTTATAAGTTGATTAAGAGGCCGGAGACGACGTCTTCGAGAATTTTTCTGTCGGAGATGTTTTTATTCAACACGCGCAAACCGTAGTAGCCCGCCATAAAGCCTCTGGCCATTTCGATGGCGGACGCTTTATTACCCAGCTCTCCGTTTTGCTGGCCTTCAGTAAATACTGCGACCAACGTTTGCTCGAGGCGTTGTCGGTATTCCTGATTCAGGTTAGAGACAGCGGCATCTTTGCTGCCGCGTTCCAGAGCAGAAAATAAGACCATAGCGTCGTGTTGTTCCGGCTGGGATAAATCCTCAGCAATACCCCAAAGTAGCAAGGTATGGAGACGTTCTTTTACCGGACCCGTTTGTGTGAGAATAGACAGTTGCGCGCTCATAGTGTGCTCATGGCTGCGCAACAACGCTTGCTCATAAAGAGCCTGCTTGCTACCAAAGGCATTGTATAAGCTTCCTCTCCCCAGCCCTGTGCCATCACATAGATCTTGCGCAGAGGTGCCCGCATAACCTTTAGCACTAAATACGGCCACGGCTGCATCAATGACATCTTCGTTTTCAAACAGTCTTGGGCGACCGGGATAAGCAGGTTTGTCAGCACTCATAAGAGGTGGGGGGCTTTCGATGAGTTGAGGGGCCATAATATTGATTATGGAACGATCGGTCAATTATTATTTTTTCAATGCGAAAAGTGCGTTTTGTGTGTCTTTCTGGCATCCGCATTACAGCTGGGCTTGTTTCAGGATCCAGCTATGGAACAACGCCATCGATGGCGTCATCGGCCTGGATTTCAAATAGGTTAACCAATAGCTTCCCTGATTGATGGCGATGGAAAACGGACAGACTAACAGGCCGCTATCAAGCTCACGGGCAAACATTTTGGCCGGGGCCAGTGCCACGCCACCGCTGTGGATCGCCGTTTCGATCATCAGGCGTGAAGAGTCAAAGATCGCGCCGTTGATTCTTACGGGGGTTACCCCGGCGGCTGTAAACCAGTTATCCCACTCGTCGGAACGGTAGGATCGCAATAGATTCTCTTTGAACAAATCGGCAGGAGTGGTCAGTCGTTTTGCCGTTGCCGGCGTACACATCACGGTCAGCGGGGCATCAAACAGCCTTTCATTATGCGTTGAGGGCCACACGCCTTCACCAAAGCGGATAGCAAAATCTAGCCCTTCAGCGGCCAGATTAACCACATTATTGTTGGTGCGCAGCCGCAGTTCGACAATCGGATGCTCTTGTCTGAACTGCTCCAGGCGGGGTAATAGCCAGCCGACGGCAAAGGTTCCGACGGCCGCCACGGTGAGCACTTCGTGATATTGCCCCCCTTCGAACTGCCTGAAAACATTCTCAATATTCCCAAAGGCCTCGGTCAATACCGCAAACAGTGCCCGCGATTCATCGGTCATTTCCAGACCTCGCGGCAATCGCTTAAACAGCACCATGCCCAGGCGATCTTCCAGGATACGCACCTGCTGACTGACCGCGGCCTGGGTGACATACAGTTCCATCGCAGCGCGTGTGAAACTCAGGTGTCTGGCGGAGGCTTCAAAAGCCCGCAGGGCATTAAGGGGGAGGTTGGAGCGCATTATCGTTACCCATAAGATTTTCTTTAGGCTAATTGAAATTCTTCTCGCTTGTCAATAATTCGCCAATGAAAGATTATCCTGCCAATCAGAAAGGGAATTTCATTAAATTCTGGGCATTCCCCATATTCTGTGACGATTAACTTCCATCAGAGATAAGAGATGACATGATTAAACATACTTTCCGTCAAACGGCCTTGCTGGCCGCCGCCGTGATGCCATTACTTCTCGGCAGTGCGCCGCTGTGGGCGAAAACGACGCCTGATGCTACCGCCATCCATCAGAAACTGGCTGAATTAGAGAAAAGCGCCGGAGGACGTCTCGGGGTAGCGTTGATCAACACCGCCGATAACTCGCAGATTGTGTATCGTGGCGAAGAGCGTTTCCCGATGTGCAGTACCAGCAAAGTGATGGCCGCGTCAGCGGTATTGAAACAGAGCGAAACCAACAAAACATTACTGAATAAGCGGATTGAGATTAAAAAATCCGATTTGGTTAACTACAACCCGATTGCGGAAAAACACCTCGATACCGGCATGACGCTGGGGGAGCTGGGCGCGGCAGCCATCCAGTACAGTGATAACACGGCCATGAACAAGTTGATCGCCGAACTTGGTGGACCGGCCGGGGTCACTCAATTTGCCCGTTCCATCGGTGATAGCACTTTCCGTCTGGATCGCACCGAGCCGACGCTGAATACCGCGATCCCAGGTGATAAACGTGATACCAGCTCACCGCTGGCCATGGCGAAGAGTCTGCATAATCTGGCGCTGGGTAAAGCGCTTGGTGAGCCTCAGCGCAAGCAGCTGGTGGAATGGCTGAAAGGCAATACCACCTGTCTCTTATACACATCTCCGAGCCCACGAGACAGGCAG
>CAMLBO010000125.1 GCA_946478305.1 uncultured Enterobacterales bacterium | reverse complement strand
TTCGCCCATCTTCCAGAAACCGCTGGCGGCGGGCATCGACGTAGTGATCCATTCAGCGTCGAAATACATTAGCGGGCACAGTGACGTGGTGGCCGGTTTGGTGATTTCCAGCCGCGAGCGTATTGCCGCCATTACCCGCCACATCAGCCCGTTCCTCGGCGGGAAATTGTCTGCCAACGAAGCCTGGCTGCTGCTGCGCGGTCTGCGCACCTTGCCGCTGCGCATGCGTCAGCATCACACCAGCGCGCTCGAACTGGCCGCCCTGTTACAGGGGTATCCGCACATTACGCAGGTGAATCATCCCGGGTTGCACCCGTCGCCAGACTCTGCGCTTTGCGGTTACAGCGGCCTGTTTTCTTTTGAACTGCGCGAAGGGATCGACATCCCGACGTTTTGCAACGCGCTGCAGCTGTTCCGCATGGGCGTCAGCTGGGGCGGATTCGAGAGTCTGGTGATGCCAGCCATTTCGGTTCTCAATCAAGCCGGAGAGTTTAACTCGGCGATTGATTTTGGCGTTTCACCGCGGCTGATCCGTATTTCGGTTGGCCTCGAAGAGACCGCCGACTTGTGGCGTGACCTGCAAAACGCGATTGAAAGTGCCTGTTCCTGATCCTGTTCATCTGCCCCTAACTGATGTGGAGATTGACGATGACCCGACACCTGAAACCTATTGTGATGTTGACCGGAATGGCGCTTAGCCTGATATCCGTCAGCAGTTTTGCCGCCACCAAGCTGACACTGGTCGAAGTGATCACCAGCCCGGCGCGTACCGAAATGCTGCAAAAGATGTTAACGGCCTACAAAGCGCAGCATCCTGATGTCGAGATTGAGGTTGTTTCGCTGCCGTGGGGACAGGCGTTTGAAAAGCTCGGCACGATGATCCAGAGCGGGCAGTATCCGGACGTAGTCGAGATGCCGGATACCTGGCAGGGGCTCTACGCCAGTAATGGCATGCTGACTGACCTCGAGCCGCGCCTCAAAAGCTGGGACGGTACCGCCAAACTGACCGATAAAACGTTGAGCATGGCGCGTTCTTCCGGCGGTACGGCCACCATGATCCCTTACGGTTTCTATCTGCGGGCCATGTTCTGGAACAAAAAACTGTTCCAGCAGGCCGGGTTGAGCGAAGCGCCGAAAACCATGGATGAGTTTATGGCAGACGCGAAGAAAATCAGCGCGCTGGGTAACGGCATCAGTGGTTATTGCATGCGCGGCGGCGTCGGGGGTACCAACGCCTGGATGATGTTTATGGCGGCGATGAACGGCTCGCCGGATTTCTTTGATAAAGAGGGCAACAGCACGCTGACCCATACGGGGGCGATCAAAGGCGCGCAGTTCCTGGTCGATATGTATCAGAAAGGCTATGCGTCGAAAGACAGCGTGAACTGGGGCTTCAATGAAATCGTCTCCGGTTTCTACTCAGGGAAATGCGCGATGCTGGATCAAGACCCTGACGCGCTTATCGCCATTAAAAACAGCATGAATCCGGATGATTTCTCGGTGGCGCCGATGCCGGTCGGCCCGAACGGCAAAGCCTATCCGACCATTGGCTACACCGGCTGGTCGATGTTCAAACAGGGGAAACATCAGGATCAAAGCTGGGATCTGATCACCTTCCTCAGCAATCCTGAAAACAACATTACGTGGTCGAAATTCGTCGGCACGTTGCCGATTTATAAAGGCGCGGAACAGGACCCTTACTACCACGCACCGCAGTTTGCCGGCTGGTTTACCGAACTTAACAGCCCGAATTACATCCCGCTGACCCTGCCGACGCACCTCAAAGGCTGGGGCTATTTCAACTCGGTGATTGTGAAAGATAGCTCACAGGAGACGCTGCTCGGCCAGAACGACACCGCCAGCATGGTGAAAGACTGGGCCAAATATCTGACTAAAGAGCAGAAAGCCTGGCTGGCGACGCAGAAATAACTGTTTTAACTGTTTTTCATCCGGCCTGGAAAGGCCGGACCTTTGAGTTTTTATCACACCGGAGACGCGTCATGATGTTGGACACTTCACCCCCAGACACCGCTGTCGCGCCGCGCTTTCCCCGCTTGCGGGCGCTGCTTGAACCCTGGGTGTATCTCAGCCCGACGCTGTTGCTGATTGGCCTGTTTATTTTTGTGCCGATGGCGATTGGCATTTCCTATGCGTTTCAGAATATCCAGTTGCTTAATCCGTCCGATTCCGGCTGGGTCGGGCTGGATAACTTTCGCACTATGTTTGATGATCGTCACTTTTATGCTGCACTCGGGCATACGGTGAATTGGACGCTTACCTCGCTGGTCCTGCAATTTTTGCTCGGACTGGGCCTGGCGCTGCTGCTTAACCGTGAATTTCCGCTGCGCCGCTGGGTCCAGGCTCTGGTGTTTCTGCCTTGGGCGGTGCCGGCGTTTCTCTCCGGTCTGACCTGGGCATGGCTGTTTAATCCGGTGATTGGCATTTTGCCGCACTGGATGGTGGACCTGCATCTGATCAGCGAACCGTATAATATTCTCTCTGATCCGCATCTGGCACTGTACGGACCGGTGCTGGCTAACGTCTGGTTCGGTATTCCGTTCTTCGCCATTACGTTACTGGCGGCGTTGCAATCGATCCCAAAAGATCTGTACGAAGCGGCGTCGATGGACGGCGCGACCGGTTGGCAGCAGTTTAAAAAAGTCACGCTGCCGTTTCTGGCACCGATGATTGCCATCACGGTGATGCTGCGCACCATCTGGATTGCCAATTTCGCCGACCTGATTGTGGTGATGACAGATGGCGGCCCTGCCAACGCCACGTCGATCCTCTCCAGCTTCATTTTCACTACCGCCTACCGCAAGCTCGACTTCGGTTACGCCTCGGCGATGGCGGTCTTTTTGCTGGTACTGATGACGTTGTATGCGCTGGTGCTGTTACGCATCCGCCATCAACTGTTGAAATAGGGAGCCGACGATGAACCTTTCTACCGTGAATACCGGATTGCGCACCGCTGGCCACCGCCTCGGTATTCTGTTCTATCTGCTGTTCGCGCTGTTTCCGATCTACTGGTTAATCAAGATTTCGTTCACGCCAGACAAGCTGCTTTACAGCGAAGGGGTGCGGATGTGGCCAAGTGAACTGACGCTGGTGCATTTTGAGCGCGTCTTTACCCAGAGCGAGTTTCCAACTTATTTCTTTAACAGCATGGTGGTGTCGCTGGGAACAGCCTTTCTGTCTACGGTGATCGCCGCCGGAGCCGGTTTTGCCTTCTCCCGTTTTACCTTCAAGGGCAAAACGGTGATGGCTGCGCTGTTGCTGTTCACCCAGATGTTCCCGCTGGTGATGATCCTCGCGCCAATTTATAAAGTGATGGCTCCGCTGGGACTGACTAACAGCCTGCTGGGGCTGGTGCTGATTTACACCGCATTCAACGTACCGTTCGCCACTTTTCTGATGCAGTCATTTTTTGACAGCGTTCCTAAAGATCTTGAAGAGTCGGCGATGCTCGAAGGATGCAGCCGTTTTATGGCGCTGCGCAAAGTGATCATCCCGCTGACCTTGCCGGGCATGGCCGCCACGTTGGGGTTCGTGTTTACTGCGGCGTGGAGCGAACTGCTGTTCTCCGTGATGCTGATTAATAAAAACGAAGTGATGACATTCCCGGTCGGATTGCTGAGCTTTGTGTCGAAATTTGCCGTTTCCTGGGGCGATATGATGGCTGCTGCTGTGTTGGCGCTGATACCCGCCTGTCTGTTTTTCGCTTTCATTCAGCGCTACCTGGTTCAGGGGCTGACTGCCGGTGCCGTAAAAGGATAATCCCATGGCTCAGATTACGATTTCCGATCTTCAAAAACGCTACGACAACGTGGAAGTGCTGCGCCACATCAACCTGACCATTAAAGACGGCGAGTTTGTGGTGCTGGTGGGGCCGTCCGGCTGCGGCAAATCCACGTTGCTGCGCACTATCGCCGGGCTGGAACTGGCGACAGCGGGGGACATTCACATCGGTACGCGGCTGATGAATCAGGTGGCCCCCAAAGACCGTGACATTTCGATGGTGTTTCAGAGTTATGCGTTGTACCCGCACATGACGGTAGCGCGCAATATGGGTTTCAGCCTTGAAGTGCAAAAACGGCCGAAAGCCGAAATCGAGGCGGCGGTAAATAAAGCCGCCGATATTCTCGGGCTCACGGCACTCTTGGACCGGCGGCCGAAAGAGCTCTCAGGGGGGCAACGCCAGCGCGTGGCGATGGGCAGGGCAATCGTGCGGGAGCCACAGGTATTTTTGTTTGACGAACCGCTCTCCAACCTCGATGCCCAACTGCGCGGCCAGATGCGCATTGAGATCAAAAGCCTGCATCAGCGGATGCGCAATACCATCGTGTACGTCACACACGATCAGGTTGAAGCCATGACGTTGGCCGACCGCATCGTGGTGCTCAATCATGGTGTTATTCAGCAGGTTGGTACGCCGCTCGAGCTATATGACACACCGGCCAATAAATTTGTCGCCAGTTTTATCGGTTCACCTGCGATGAATTTCATCAACGGCACGCTGGAACCCGGCGACCGCGGCCCGCAGGTTCGCGTCAGTCCGGCACTCTCCCTGCCGGTGGACCCGAACATCACCGGTCTGGATAGCGGTAAACCCGTGATCTACGGTGTGCGCCCGGAAGCGATTGTGCTTTGCACTGAAGATACGGCGGGTGCCGTACCGCTCGATGTGACCTTAATTGAACCTACCGGTCTGAGTGAGCTTATTCACGGCACCCTCGCCGGTGAACTGGTCAGCGTCTACAGCATGGTGAGGTCAGGAAGTGCGCCTGGCGGCAGGCTATGGGTAGAGATTGATACGGGGCGCATGCAGTTGTTTGATGCAGGGAGCCAGCGGAGACTGCTTAAGTTAAATGAGTGATTTTCTGGGCGGGCGGCCCAGACGCGCTTTCAAGCTTTGGAAAGCTGAGGGAAACGTTTAATTCAACGTCAACCCAAGGTCTTGACCTTGACCTAAACTTTAAATTTGAAATAAAAAAAAACCGGTCTGGTTTCCCCGACCGGTTTTTTAAACGCCTAACGCAGTGAAACTACACTGCGGGTTTGGCGATCACATTGCGGTTTTCCATCCGCACTTCGGCGATCTGCACATCGATGATATCGCTCTGACGGTAGGCGACTTCGCCTTTGATCATTACGGTACCGGTGTCGAAGCTGCAAACCAGCTCGTCGCGCACGGCGTGCAGGAACGGAGCAGGGATGAACGCGACGGCACCGATATCCTGCAGGCGTACGCGCAGGCCACCTCGGGTTACATCGATGATTTCAGCGCTGAATTTGGTATCAGTACCGACTTTATCTTCCAGATAACGGGCATACAGCCAGTCTCCGACATCGCGTTCGGCCATGCGGTTAGCACGGCGACGCTCTGCCAGTTGGACGGTCATCTCATCATCTGGTTTTGCCGCCGCCTGTTGGGTGATCATCGCTTTAAGCAAGCGGTGGTTGACCATATCGCCGTATTTACGGATTGGCGATGTCCAGGTGGCGTAAGCTTCCAGTCCCAAACCGAAATGCGGCCCCGGTACAGTGCTGATTTCAGCGAAAGTCTGGAAACGACGGATGCGGCTGTCGAGGAACTGGGTTGGCATGGCATCGAGCTGGCGGCGCAGGGCGCAGAAGCCCGGCAGGGTCAGCAACGCTTCAGCGTTGGCTACCACGTCATTGGTCTGCAAGACGGTGACGGCATTCTCCACCAGCAACGGGTCGAAACCGGTATGCACGTTGTAAATACCAAAACCGAGGCTCTCGCGCAGCGCGAGAGCGGCGCAGACGTTGGCGGCGATCATCGACTCTTCCACAATACGGTTGGCGATGCGGCGGTGCTCGGCGACGATCTCCAGCACGTTACCTTTCTCACCCAGCACGAAGCGGAAGTCAGGGCGGTCTTTAAATACTAGCGCATGTTCGGTACGCCATGTACTGCGCAAATCACAAAGACGCTTAAGCAGGCGAATTTGATCAGCAATAACATCGCTTGGTGGCTGCCATGTACTTTTCTCTTCCTGTTCGATCCAGTCAGAGACGTCGTCATATGCCAGTTTAGCTTTTGATTCGATTGTTGCTGCGAAGAAACGGATGTCATTGCCCAACGCGCCGTCAGCTAACAGCGTTACGCTGCAGGCGAGAACCGGACGCTGAACGTCTGGCCACAGTGAACAGAGGTCATCTGACAGTTCACGCGGCAGCATCGGGATATTAAAGCCTGGCAGATAGTTGGTGAATGCACGTTTTCTGGCAATGTTGTCGAGTTCGCTGCCTTCTGCAACATAGGCAGTTGGATCGGCAATGGCGATATTCAGTTGCAGAGTGCCGTCGCCATTGTCTTTCACATACAGCGCGTCATCCATATCCTGCGTGCTTCCGCTGTCAATGGTGACAAATGGCAGGGCGGTGAGATCTTCGCGGGTCAGGCCCTGATCGAGGATGTCCGCAATCTCGGATTTCGGTGCTTCACGCTCCAGGTTATGGCGTGCCAGCGTAACCCACCACGGCGCCAGGTCATCATCACCGGTGGTGATCCACTCTGTCAGTTCGGCCTGAAAACCACGGTCGCCTTCTTTTAACGGATGGCGGCGCATCTCAGCCACGCACCAGTCGCCATCGTTCACGTCGTGATTGATGTCGCGGGCGGTACGGCACTGGATAGCATCACGCAATAAAGGATGATCCGGCACGATAGACAGGCGGTCATCTTTCTTCGTCACACGGCCGACAAAGCGCGTCAGGAAGGGCTCAACTAACGTTTCCGGCTGTACCACTTCGCGATCTTTTTCAGTCTGCAAAGAGGCAATCACGCGGTCGCCATGCATGACTTTTTTCATGTACGGAGGCGGAATGAAGTAACTTTTTTGACCGTCTACTTCAAGAAAGCCAAAGCCTTTCTCAGTTCCTTTTACAACGCCTTCAAGGCGTGGAGTCTGAGAGTGAAGTTGCTGTTTTAGCTGCGCGAGCAGCGGGTTATCTTGAAACATATCGTCCAGGGGTGGGGTTAGAATGGCTCGATTAGCGGCAGACAGTTTTACGCGAAATGCCCCTTGCGGGCAAGCAGCATCTCCCCTTTTCACGTCATAACCCTGATGCAAAAAGGGGATTTAATGATGCCTGTGCTTACCGGTCAGGCGATACGTTGCAGGTCGACTTTTTGTTCGCAGCGGCGGATAGCCACCGGAATCGCTTTAGAGGTAGGAGTATGGGTCTCGTCACCGAAACTGGACATCGGCACCAGCGGGTTGGTTTCCGGATAATAGGCCGCCAGATTACCGCGCGGGATGTCGTAGCTGACCAGTTTGAAACCGGTAACTTTACGTTCCACGCCGTCGGTCCAGAGGGTTTCAATCTCTACCAATTCTCCGTCATGCAACCCGAGCGCCGCCAGATCATCAGGATGGATAAACAGCACCTCACGCTGGCCATACACGCCACGGTAACGGTCATCAAGGCCGTAAATCGTGGTGTTGTATTGGTCATGCGAGCGCAGGGTTTGCAAGGTGAACGGCGCATCCTGATTGCCTTGTGGGATCAACTGTTCCGGCAGGGCTGCGGCACTGAAATTGGCTTTGCCGTTCGGCGTATTAAAGTTCAGCTCGGCTGCTGCATTCCCCAGATAGAATCCGCCTTTAATATCGCAACGGGCGTTGAAGTCTTTAAAGCCGGGAATGGTCGCTTCAATGTGGTCACGGATCAGGTTGTAATCGTCCGCCAGAGCCATCCAGTTGAGGTACTTATCACCCAGTACCGCATTAGCAATACCGCAGACAATCGCGGTTTCAGAACGCTGATCAGGAGATAACGGAATCCCCACGCCTTCTGACGCATGCACCATGCTGAAGGAGTCTTCAACGGTGATGAACTGGGAACCGGTGGCCTGCATGTCGAGTTCGGTACGCCCGAGGGTGGGCAGAATTAAGGCTTCACGCCCCGGCGTTAAGTGACTGCGGTTGAGCTTGGTGCTGATTTGCACTGACAGATCAAGATTACTCAGGGCGCGTTGGGTGCGCAGAGTATCTGGAGCCGCAGCGGCGAGGTTACCGCCCAGACAAATAAGCACTTTGGCCTCACCGGTCAGCATGGCCTCCAGCGCTTCCACGGTGTTATGGCCCGGATTGCGCGGCGGGGTGAAGTTAAAGTGGGTTTCCATGGCATCAAGCAGCGCCTTTGGCGCTTTCTCATCGATACCCATGGTGCGGTTACCCTGCACATTACTGTGACCACGTACCGGGCACAGGCCCGCGCCAGGTTTGCCCAACTGACCAAACAGCAGTTGCAGGTTAGTGATTTCACGTACGGTCGGCACCGAATGCTTATGCTGGGTAATACCCATCGCCCAGGTACAGATGACGTTTTCAGCTTGTACATAAATCGAGGCGGCTTCGTGGATATCGGCTTCGGACAAACCCGACTGTTCGGTGATTTTTTCCCATGAGGTGGCATCCACAGCGGCGAAATACGCGTCTACACCGGCGGTATTTTGCGCGATAAAATCGGCAGCAAAGAGGGTGCTGAGGCCTGAAGCGACGCGGTCGCGATCGGCTTCCAGCAGGGCTTTGACCATACCGCGCACGGCGGCCATATCCCCGCCGAGGTTTGGCTGGTAATAAGCAGAGCTGATGCGACCTGATTTAGTGGTCACGACTTCCAGGGGTTTTTGCGGATCGGCAAAACGTTCCAGGCCTCGTTCACGCAGGGTATTAAAGCTCACCACTTTCGCGCCGCGATCGGCGGCGTGACGCAGGCTATGCAGCATGCGTGGGTGGTTGGTGCCGGGATTCTGACCAAACACAAAAATAGCATCCGCTTTTTCGAAATCGTCCAGACGAATGGTGCCTTTCCCGACGCCAATACTCTGCTTGAGGCCCACGCCGCTTGCTTCATGACACATGTTTGAGCAGTCAGGGAAATTATTAGTCCCAAACATGCGGCCAAATACCTGATAAAGGTAGGACGCTTCGTTGCTGGCACGGCCCGACGTATAGAACTCAGCGTCATCCGGGCTCTTCAGACCTTTCAGATGGCTGGCAATTAGGGAGTAGGCGGCATCCCAGTCGATAGGTTCATAATGGTCAGTGGTGGGGTTATAGCGCAGCGGATGCGTCAGGCGGCCCTGATACTCAAGGAAGTAGTCGCTCTGTTCACGCAGTTTGCTGACGCTGTGCTGAGCAAAAAAGTCCAGCTCTACGGCCTTACGCGTTGCTTCCCAACTGACGGCTTTGGCCCCGTTTTCACAGAAGCTGAAGGTGCTGTGGTTATCATCCCCCCAGGCACAGCCGGGACAGTCAAAACCACGACCTTTATTGACACGCATCAGATTGCGCAGGTTAGAGAGGACTTTTTTGCTGTCGAAGACGTAACGGGTGGTGGCTTCCAGTGAACCCCAGCCGCCAGCCGCCGCAGTATAGGGTTTGATCTCAGTTTTGAATTTCATTTTTATGTGCTTCGCAGGTGTAGTGCATTAAAGAGTGCAATCGTCTTCAACGAAATGTTAAATCGATTGTTAATTTTATGTCACAAGTTTAGGTCGGAAGTCGGGGAGCGTCTAATCGAATGGCACAATCATGAGATAGAGCGCGCCTATCGCGTAAAATGCGAACAACTTGTAACAAAACCGTTTCACTATGAAATGCCTCGCAAAATAAACGGGGTTTTGTTCGGCGCTTTAATGGTGCACCATGCGGCAATTATTTTCGGCTGCTATTGCCTTTGGCCTGTTTTTGCGGGTTTTTTAGGCAAGTCATGGCCATTTTGGCGCTTTAAAGGAACAATTCGTGAAACGTAGTGTATTGACTGTTTTAACCGGCGTATTGATGCTGTCAGCGGGTGCCGCACAGGCGGTTGCCCCTCTGGATTTCCCTGTCGTTCCACCGAGCATTGATGCGGCGTCATTCGTATTGATGGATTACGCCAGTGGCGATGTGCTGGCTGCGGGAAACCCAGACGACCGCCGTAATCCGGCCAGCCTGACCAAACTGATGACCGGTTATGTCATCGACCGAGCACTGGATAAACACAAGATCACCATGGATGACATTGTTACCGTGCCACAGGAAGCCTGGGTTGCGGGCAATAAAAGCCTTGAAGGCTCTTCGTTGATGTTCCTCAAGCCGGGTGACCGTGTGTCGGTGCGTGATTTGATCCGTGGGATCATCATTACTTCTGGCAATGACGCCTGCGTGGCGATGGCCAATTACGTGGCGGGCAGTCAGGACGCGTTCGTCGGTATGATGAACCAGTACGTGACGACCATGGGTCTGACCAACACCCATTTTGAAACGGTGCACGGTCTGGATGCACCGGGTCAATACACCACCTCTTATGATCTGGCCAAACTGTCCCGTGCCATTATTGGCGGTGAACCTGAGGAGTATCATATGTACAGCGAGAAATCGCTGACGTATGACAATATCACTCAGCAGAACCGTAACGGCCTGCTGTGGGATAAAAACCTGCAGGTTGACGGCCTGAAAACCGGCCATACAGAAAGCGCCGGCTACAACATTATTGCCTCCGCTACCGAAGGCAACCGCCGTTTGATCGCGGTCGTCATGGGCGGTAAAAGCTCAAAAGGGCGCGAGGAACAGGCCCGTAAACTGCTGACCTGGGGTTTCCGTGAATACACCAGCAAGCAGATTTTCAAAGCCGGGCAGACCGTTTCCGATGAGAAAGTATGGTTCGGCGAACGCCCACAGGTCAAAGTGGGTTCACTCGATGACGTGTTCATCAGCGTACCGCAGTCCGATGCTGACAAACTGAAAGCGCAATATGTTCTGACTAATCCACAAATTGACGCACCGCTCAAGAAGGGCCAGCAGCTTGGTACCATCAACATCGTCGATAATGGCAAAACCATCAAAACCATTCCGTTGGTGGCGTTGGAGGATGTGGCGCAGGGTGGGCTCATCAGCCGGGCAATTGATTATGTGAAGCTGAAGATCTAAGAGGGGGCTCTTAGATCTCTCCTTTTAGGTTCGAGGTCGTGGGCTCGCCGCCCACACTGGCCCAAAGGGTTTTAAACGAAACCCTTTG
>CAMLBO010000124.1 GCA_946478305.1 uncultured Enterobacterales bacterium | reverse complement strand
AAAGTCCTGTTACTTGATGAACCGACCAACCACCTGGATATCGAAAGTATCAGTTGGCTGGAAGAGTTCCTTAAAGAATTCCCGGGCAGCATCATCTTCATTTCCCATGACCGTTCGTTTATCCGTAACATGGCAACCCGTATTGTCGATCTCGATCGCGGCAAGCTGGTTTCCTATCCGGGTAACTATGAAACTTACCTGCTGGCGAAAGAAGAAGCTCTGCGCGTTGAAGAACTGCAGAACGCCGAGTTTGATAAAAAACTGGCGCAGGAAGAGGTGTGGATCCGTCAGGGTATCAAAGCCCGCCGTACTCGCAACGAAGGCCGCGTCCGCGCCCTGAAAGCCCTGCGTAAAGAGCGTTCTGACCGTCGCGAAGTGATGGGCACCGCCAAGATGCAGGTGGTTGAAGCCTCAAGTTCTGGCAAGATTGTCTTCGAAATGGAAGATGTCAGCTACGCGATTGCCGGTAAACAGCTGGTGAGCCACTTCTCTGCTCAGGTGATGCGCGGTGATAAAATTGCGCTGGTGGGGCCGAACGGCTGTGGTAAAACGACATTGCTTAAACTGATGTTGAGTCAGATTCAGGCAGACAGTGGCCGAGTTCACTGCGGCACCAAACTGGAAGTGGCGTACTTCGATCAGCACCGCGCTGAGCTGGATCCGGAACGTACCGTGATGGATAACCTGGCAGAAGGTAAACAGGAAGTGATGGTTAACGGTCGCTCACGCCATGTGCTGGGCTACTTGCAGGACTTCCTGTTCCATCCTAAACGTGCAATGACACCGGTGAAAGCCCTGTCAGGCGGTGAACGTAACCGTCTGCTACTGGCAAAATTGTTCCTGCGCCCAAGCAACTTGTTGATTCTTGATGAACCAACCAATGACCTGGATGTGGAAACGCTGGAGCTGCTGGAAGAGATGATCGATGGCTATCAAGGCACCGTGATGCTGGTAAGCCATGACCGAGAATTTGTTGATAACTCTGCCACCGAATGTTGGATTTACGAAGGCAATGGTGTGATCAACAGCTATGTCGGTGGTTACCATGATGCGCAACATCAGCGTCGTCACCAGAAGCCAATCCGCCAGGTTGCAGCGATTGAAAGCAAGGCATCAACACAGCCAAAAGCAGAACCTGCCAAACGCACTGCCAATAAGCTCAGCTATAATCAGCAACGTGAACTGGAACTTTTGCCTCAACAAATCAGTGAGCTGGAAGGGCAGATCGCCGCTTTGCAGCAACAAATGAGTGATGCGGATTTCTTCACCCGTCCGCATGATGAAACTCAGCAAGTTTTAAACTCGCTGGCGACCGTCGAACAAGAGTTAGAACAGGCCTTTGAACGTTGGGAAGCGCTGGAAGCGCAGAAAAACGGCTAAACCTGCCACGCCCTGCGCAACTGGATGACGGAACTTTTCCTTTGCGCAGGTCTTAGTATCTTCCGCCGTTGAGGAGTTGACTGTGTGTTCTCATATCCATGATCCGCACATTTTGTGTCCCCAATGCGACTTATTGGTGGAGATCCCTGTTATTGCCATTGGGCAGAAAGCCAAATGTCCCCGCTGTCACACTACGCTGACGTCGCGCTGGAAAGAGCCCCGTAAACGTCCCGTTGGCTATGCCATCAGCGCGCTGTTTATGTTATTGCTGGCTAACCTTTTTCCTTTCGTCAATATGAATGTCGCCGGGTTGAGCAGTGAGGTCACGCTCATCCAAATTCCGCAGGTATTGGTCTCTGAAGACTATGCCAGCATGGCATCGCTATTTATGATTGTGGTTCAGCTGCTCCCCGCCATCTGTATGGTTTCAATCATCATTCTTTGCCAGGGTATCAATGTCCCCGTTCACTGGAAAGTGAGCATTGCACGTACTCTGTTCAGGCTTAAAAGCTGGTGCATGGTTGAGATTTTTCTGGCCGGCGTCCTGGTCAGCTTCGTTAAGTTGATGGCGTATGGGGACGTGGGGGTCGGCACCAGCTTCATTCCTTACGTGCTGTTTTGTTTATTACAGTTACGCGCTTTTCAGTGCACTGACCGCTTCTGGATGTGGCAACATATCGAACCGCCTCCGGTCGTAAACCAACCGCTTCGGGTCGGGGAAAGCGGCCTGCGACAGGGACTCCGCTCGTGTCATTGCTGTATGGCGATATTACCAGCAGAGCAGACCGTTTGTGACCGCTGTAAAAGCCATGGTTCCGCTCGGCGCAAAAATAGCCTGCAATGGACGATGGCACTGCTGGTAACCTCAATTTTGTTGTATCTCCCGGCGAATTTACTGCCGATTATGATCACCCAGGTTCTTGGTAACCCGATGCCTTCAACGATCATGGCCGGAGTAGTATTGCTGTGGAGTGATGGGTCGTATCCGGTTGCGATGGTCATATTTATCGCCAGCATCATGGTTCCGACCTTAAAGATGCTCGCTATTGCCTGGCTGTGCTGGGACGCGAACAGTGATAAAGAGATCGACCGTGAAAGGCTACATGTTATTTACGAGATTGTTGAATTTGTAGGGCGATGGTCGATGATTGACGTCTTTGTGATCGCAGTACTTTCGGCACTGGTAAGAATGGGGCAGCTCATGAGTATTTATCCGGATATCGGTGCGCTGCTGTTTGCGGGGGTGGTTATCCTCACTATGTTCGCTGCAATGACGTTTGACCCAAGGCTCATTTGGGATCGCGCTGGAATGAAGTCTGCAAAGGAGCCACAACATGGCAGAAAATAATATGGCAGAGCATGACGGGACTGCCAAAGTTGAAAAGATTAAACGCTGGTCACCTGTATGGATCGTTCCTATTGTAACAGCCCTGATTGGGGCATGGATCCTGTTCTATCACTACAGTCATCAGGGGCCAGAAGTTACCTTAATTACCACGACTGCCGAAGGTATTGAGGGGGGGAAAACCACCATTAAGAGCCGCAACGTTGACGTGGGCAAAGTGGAGAGCGTGACGCTGAGTGATAACTTACAGCAGGTTATCATTAAAGCACGTCTGAACACCGGCATGGAAAAGATGTTGCGCGAAGACTCGGTATTCTGGGTGGTGAAACCGCAAATTGGACGCGAAGGAGTGTCCGGTTTAGGCACGCTGCTTTCAGGTGCCTATATTCAGCTTCAGCCGGGTAATAAAGGCAATGAGAAAGCAGAATATAAACTCGATGACTCACCGCCTTTGGCCTCACCGGATGCTAAAGGGATCCGCGTGGTGCTTGAGAGTGAGCGTTCAGGACAGCTTAACCCAGGCGACCCGGTACTGTTCCGGGGCTTCCAGGTGGGTACGGTGGAAACCAGTCATTTTGATCCGAAAGCCCGTAATATCAAATACCAGCTGTTCATTCGTGCTCCTTACGACACTTTGGTCACAGACAACGTGCGCTTTTGGAAAGACAGCGGCGTGAGCTTCGATATGTCTGCTGCAGGTATGCGTGTCGAAATGGGTTCACTGACGACGCTCTTCAGCGGCGGCGTCAGCTTTGATATTCCTAATGGCTGGACGCAAGGGCTGGAAGCTAAAAACGGCGATAATTATCAGCTCTTTGACGACCAAAAAAGTATTCAGGAATCTCTGTATACCCGCCATATGGATTACGTGATGTTCTTCTCTGATTCCGTTCGTGGCCTGCAACCAGGCGCACCGGTGGAGTTCCGAGGTATCCGTCTGGGGACCGTGGCGGAAGTACCGTATCCGCTAAACGTAATGAAACAGCAAATTACGGATGACTATCGCATTCCGGTGTTGATCCGCATTGAGCCAGATCGCTTTGATCAACTCCTTGGTAGCAACTTCAATATTGAAGAACATATACGTGATGGCATTGCCCATGGCCTGCGTGCTTCGATGAAATCAGCTAACCTGCTAACCGGTTCGATGTTTATCGATCTCGATTTCTACCCTAATGAGAAACCATGGAAAGGTCCTCTGGAAGTGGCAGGACACAAACTGTTACCGACGGTGAGTGGTGGATTTGCGCAGATCCAGCAGAAACTGATGACTACGCTGGATAAGATTAACAATCTGCCGATCGAACCAATGATCCGTGAAGCGACCAGTACATTGGCTGAAAGCCAAAAAACGATGAAAGCAACGCAGAGAACCATTGATTCACTCAATGCCATTGTCAGCAGCAAAGAGATGAAAACTCTGCCACAGGATATGCAGCAAACGCTTATCCAATTGAACCGGAGTTTGAAAGGCTTCCAGCCAGGCTCACCGGCCTATGGCAATTTAGTCGGTGATATGCAGAGCCTTGATAAAACCCTGCGTGAACTGCAACCGGTTCTGAAAACATTGAACCAGAAAAGTAACGCACTGATTTTCGCAGCCCCTGGGCAAGATGATCCTCAGCCGAAGAAGGCCAAATAATGATGAAATGGATACCTGTCGTCTTAGCATTATTTCTGACTGCCTGTAGCAGCAGTGACCATAAAACCTACTATCAACTGCCTGTACTAGACAGCACGTCGGTAGCAATCAGCGGTAGCAGCATCATACCGCAAGGGGAGCAACGGCAGTTGTGGGTGGAGCACGTGAGTGTGGCGGACTACCTGGCAGGGAATGGTTTGGTTTTCCAAACCAATGACGTGCAATACGTTCTGACGCAAAACAACCTTTGGGCAAGTCCGTTGGATCAACAGCTCCAGCAGTCCTTAGTGACCTATCTGGGACGCGCTCTGCCGGGGAGGGTGGTATCATCTATGCCGGCTAACAACGCGGAACAGGACGTGCTTAACGTCAATGTAACGGGGTTCCACGGCCGTTATGATGGCTCAGCGCTGGTAACAGGGAGTTGGGTGCTGACGCGTAATGGGCAAACTATTCAGCGTAGCTTCAATTTGGTATTGAAACAGAATGAAGATGGGTATGACGCATTGGTACGAACACTGGCTGCTGGTTGGCAGCAAGAAGCAGGCCAGATTGCCAGCCAGATAAAATGAACATTTTTTAAGCTTAATTTTATTTAAGCTATACGCTAAAAATCCCGGATACTGATCTTTCAGTGTCCGGGATTTTTTATTCGCGATCAGCCAGATGAGGTTTTCAGGGCGCGATTAGCTCGCGCGCAATCAGATAAAATACCTCACGAATATGACATTGGCGTGAAATTTGCGCATTGACCTGCCTGACGATAGCGGCTATTTGTTAAGTGTGGACGCAAATGCGGGCCACTGTTTTCTTTCCACCTGAACCTGATAAATGAGGGAAACAAGGCATGAAGAGACAAAAGCGCGATCGCCTGGAACGGGCATTATCACGTGGTTACCAAGCCGGAATAGGCGGGCGTTCGAAAGAGATTTGCCCCTATCAATCATTAGATGCCCGATCACATTGGCTCGGGGGTTGGCGACAAGCCATGGAGGACAGGGCAGTTACCGCTTAAGCGGAGCTCTGTCAGAAAAAGGAACAACCTCCGCCGCGGGCGGAGGTTTTCGTTTAAGTGGGTCACAAGCATTTATCGCAGACATAAAAAAACGAATACGTTGCCGTATTCGTTTTTTTCGGGGACAGGCAGACTTTTAGAAAGCGGCAGCGTCTTTGAAAAGACCCACTTTAAGGTCGGTGGCGGTATAGATAACCACACCATCAACCAGTACTTCACCGTCAGCAACGCCCATGATCAGTTTACGGTTGATCACGCGTTTGAAGTTCAGGCGGTAAGTCACCACTTTCGCCGTCGGCAATACCTGACCGGTGAATTTAACTTCGCCCACACCCAGTGCGCGGCCTTTGCCTTCACCACCGAGCCAGCCCAGATAGAATCCAACCAGTTGCCACATGGCATCCAGGCCAAGACAGCCTGGCATTACCGGATCACCGATGAAATGACAGCTGAAGAACCACAAATCAGGATTGATATCCAGTTCGGCTTCGACATAGCCTTTGCCATGGGTGCCGCCGTCTTCTTGCATTTTGACGATACGATCCATCATCAGCATATTGCCTGACGGTAATGGCGGGCCACCGGCACCAAAAAGTTCGCTACGGCCAGAGGCCTCGAGATCTTCTTTCGTATAGGAATCGCGTTTATCTACCATGTTCTATGTAAGCCTTATTTTATTGAAGGACGGAGTTTAGCTAACAGGTGTAAGCTGAACAACTCCGATCAGCTGTGGCTAAACCAGTTCAACCAGCGAAGTGGCCAGGGGTATCGGCGGCGGTCCTGCGGCAGGGCCTGCGCGATACGTTCCTGAATCAAGCTCAGCAAGCTTGGGCGCACTTCTTCAGCCTGTTCTTCGTATGAGTAAATCAATCCGGTCAGGATAGGCAGCGCTTCGGCCGCGTTATCAACTGCCCATAAATGGAACTGGCCTTCGCGAACGGCATCCAGTACCTGCGGATGCAGGCACAGGTTACGCACGTTGCTGGTGGGCAGAATGACCCCTTGTTTACCGGTCAAACCACGACGCTGACAAACTTCGAAGAAGCCTTCGATTTTCTCGTTTACGCCACCAATAGGCTGTACGTTACCAAACTGGTCAACCGATCCGGTTACCGCAATTTGCTGGTTAATCGGCTGCATCGACAGTGCGCTTACCAACGCACAAAGTTCTGCCAGTGAGGCACTATCACCGTCTACCTCGCCATAGGACTGCTCGAAAACAATCGACGCGGAGAACGGCAGAGGCTGGTCAAGTTCCAGCTCAGAAATCAGGAATGCTTGCATAATCATCATGCCTTTGGCATGCAGATTACCGCCTAATTCTGCTTTACGCTCGACGTCAGTAAATTCTCCGTCGCCGGTGTGTACGACACAGCTAATACGGGAAGGTTCACCGAACGCTCTTGGATGCCCTGGATATTCTAATACCGACAGGCCATTAATCTGACCAATAACGTCGCCTTCGGTTTCAATACGAATCTGCCCGAGTTCTATTTCATCCTGCATACGTTCTTGCAGATAGCTTTCACGCCATGCTCGCGCATTAATAGCCGCCTCAAAGGCTTTCAGACTGAGTTGCTCGTCTTCATTGTACAGTGCCGCTTCTGTGAGCTGTGCCCCAAGCCACGACGGGCAAAGGGTTAGGCTACCCTGATCGGTGCTGTACCGGACCGCCAGTCTGAGGAGCGCTGGCCATGCATCTGCTGCCAAACGGGGAAGTTCCAGCTCATCAGCCAGGGTGTTGATGTAGCCACACCAGGTTTCCATATCGCTGGGTTCAGTGAGCGGCAGATCGGCTTCGAATTCACCATAAACTGCAGATTCCAGTAACTCGGATTCCATCTCATTGAATTCGCCCAATGAAACGCGATCGCCTACCAGGATCAGACGAATATCCAGCGGCATAGGCGGAATAGATACCGGGAGAGGGCGGCTCTCATCAGGGGAAGCCCAGTGGTACCAGCCTTGGGTAATCATCTGCTTCAGGCGTAACCACATCAGCGGTTGGGCCAGCAAAGAGCGAACACACAGGAGCAGCACGCCACCATTAACCTGATGTATCAAGCCGGGTTCGAGCTGGATCTGATCTTTATACAGACGAACACAGCCAAACAACTGCTCTGCTTCGATCCACTCCTGATATTGACATGTGTGTTTAGCCGCAAAGGTGTCGTCGATTGATTGTGCAGGCTCAAGGGTGATCTTGCTGCCATCAATCAAATATCGTGAGCCAATGACCTCTTGTTGGTCAGGGAGGATCTGCTTAACGACATCTGTAATACGTGACAAATACTCGCGGCTTTCCAGCGCTTTAATGGTCATAAAGCGTGGGCGCGAGAGGGGATGACAAAACAGCGTTAAACCATTTTCCAGTCTTGGCTGTATAGCAGCGAAATCAACTGGGGCCAACTCAGCAGCCGTCGCGAATATTGCCTCGTAAGGCGCGGTATCGGGCAGTAATAGCTGCCAATCAAGTCGGTTATTGGTCAATGTGTTAGCTGTGATCTTTAAAAAGGGAAAGGGCGATTATACAAGAATTAACACTGCTGCATACAGAGAGAGTCATGGTTAAGACCTTCATCACTGCAGATGAGGTTTACTCGTGCAAAAATTGAGCATTGTAAGGTGATTTATTTGCAGTGAAAAATGAAATAAAGCTGTTATGCTTAACAAAGTTACGGGGTCACAGAAGAGCTCACAATGAAATATCAGCAATTGGAAAATCTTGAGAGCGGTTGGAAATGGAAGTATCTGGTAAAGAAGCACCGTGAAGGTGAACGCATTACTCGCCATATTGAGAATAGTGCCGCTCAGGACGCAGTTGATGAACTTCTCAAATTAGAAAATGAGCCAGTCAGAGTCCTTGATTGGATCGCTAATAATATGAATGTGGCTTTAGAAAATCGGCTAAAGCAGACAATCCGTGCCCGGCGTAAACGTCATTTTAACTCAGAACATCAGCACACCCGTAAGAAATCTATCGACCTCGAATTTTTAGTTTGGCAGCGGCTTGCAGGTTTAGCCCAGCGTCGCGGTGCCACCCTTTCTGACACGATCATTCAGTTATTAGAAGATGCAGAGCGCAAAGAAAAGTATGCGACGCAGATGTCCTCGCTTAAAGAAGACTTACAGCAAATTCTCGGCAACAAAGAGTAGGATGAATCCAGGGCGCGTAACAACGTCTTAAGATTCTAAACTTAATGTGTGCATAAAAAAACCCCGCCTGAGCGGGGTTTTTAATATCTGTGGTTAAACAGTATTAAAGCGGGATGACTTAAGCCTGTGGCTGAGTCACAACGTCTTTGATACCTTTAACTTCGATTTCTACACGGCGATCTGGTGCCAGGCAAGCGATCTGAGCCTTGGTAGCACGGCCAGATTTGTAGCCACAGCTGTTGCCAGTGATAGAGTTAGTTTCGCCCATGCCGCGTGCAGAGATTTTATCTGACGGGATGCCTTTAGAAACTAAGTAATCAACAACTGTTTGAGCGCGTTGCTCAGACAGTTTCTGGTTGTATTTCTCAGAACCCACAACGTCGGTGTAACCCAGAACTACAACAGAACCGTCTTTAGGATCCATAGAGCTCAGTTGGGTGTACAGCTGATCCAGTGCCTGCTGGCCTTCTGGTTTCAGGCTAGATTTACCGAAGGTGAACAGAACGTCAGACTTCAGAGTGAACTTTTTGGTTTCAACAACTGGAGCTGGAGCTGGAGCTGGTGCAACAACTGGAGCTGCAGCAGTTTCTTGACCGAAGCGGTAAGAAACACCAACAGACAGCATTGCGTTATCAGGACGTGCACCAACGGTAGCAGCATCACCGATGTTGTTAACCCACTGGTAATCCAGACGAGTAGCCCAGTTTTTGGTTACAGCGTATTCGAAACCAACGGCTGCCAGTGGAGAAACACCGGTGTCGTGATCGCTGATACGTTCGCCAGTTTCACCAAAGTTACCTTTGGAGTCTGCACGCCAAACCATACCACCCAGACGAGTGTAGATATCCAGATCGTCAGTCAGTGGGTAGCTCAGTTTAGCAGCCAGTTGAACGCCTTGCGCTTTGAAAGCACCGTTGTTCACGTCGCCTTTGTAAGGCATACGGCCAAGCCAGTCATATCCCATTTCAAAGCCCAGGTATGGGTTTGCTTGGTAGCCTACAAACGCACCTGCACCCAGTTGGCTATCGTGGGTAGGGCCATTGCCGATACCTTCGTAAGCATTTGCGAAACCAGTGTCATGGTATTGGGACCAGCCCAATTTACCACCGGTGTACCAGGTGTTATCTTGCGGGGCAGCTTGCGCTACGGTTGCGAAACCTGCCAGTGCCACTGCTAATGCGATAGCTGTCTTTTTCATTTTTGCGCCTCGTTATCATCCAAATGGGCCAATTGAGCTTTAAGCTTTTTAAGCCCTTGGTTAAAATCCTTGAGCCAAAGTTATTGCTTCCGTTAAGAACTTTGCCACTTTACGTTGGCATTATAGAGCAACCTTGGCGTTGTAAAGTCTACAACGTGGCGAGAAACTTACAAGCTTGATATGGCAAGAGCATTGAAAAAAAGGCTAAAACGTACACATTTCTTAACATCTTTGGCTAAATGTTGACGAAACTTTGGGGTCGCTTGCACCTTCTTAGCCCATTTTTACCAATAAAAACGTAGTTTTCAGCATGAATCACTAAAAAACCCACTATTTTCATCAGAACATTCCTAATTTGAACTAATGGTATACTGAGGACTGAATTTTTGCGATTGGCTGATGTCCATGACCTGAGATTGCATCATTTGTGGGTCTCATAATGAAGCCGTAAGCCCCTCCCTGAACTGCTGCTAATCGCAATCTTTCACGCTCTGAATTCGTCAAATCTGGTAACCATCCCAGTACTACACTGTAGTTTCCGGTCAGCAAAGCTTTTTCCATGGCATCGACGGTAGACATCGCATTAATTTGGCTTACCTGAACGATTTTTCCGACAGGAAGGCCAGACTGAGATATCCAGTGGCGGCTGAGTTTTTGTTGTGGCGTTAACCATAACAGCCAGCGTGATTGCATCCCGAGATGTTGTAATAACGGAAGAAGTAATTGTGACAGAGCAGGTTGACTCTCGTTATAAACGAACTCAGTGATCAAACCATTGTTTGTGGATATCGGTTGAGGAGTGCTCTGTGAATTTGCAGAAAGCGCCTGATGACTGAAACGATGATTTTCCTGGTATTGAGTTCGCATGATATGCCCCGCCAGTGAGTTACTGTATGGATGTACAGTACTCGTTGGTTGGGTAAAGATCAACCCAAATTTTTCCAAGAAATCTCGCATATTTGGAAGGCAAACCGATGTAATTGCATTTTCCGTTTGGCGGGCAGAGGGACTTTGAGTATTTTGCATTTAGTTGCCCATGTAACTAAAAAAGCACATTTGAGCCTACTCACGGAAGGATATCGCAATGATTAATCAATCAAAAAAAAGGATTTCTCAATCTCAACAACTTTTCGCTTCGTTGGGGAATATACGTTCCCGTTCTCAATTTGGCGGCTATAGCTTGTCAGCCAATGGCATCATGTTTGCACTTGTCTCTGATGGGGAGTTGTATCTGCGCGCAACGCTGGAAAATGAAAAACAGTTTTGTTTAATGGGGATGGAGTCACTGATTTATCGTAAGAGGGGTATTCCGATTTCACTAAGGTACTTTAAGGTCGGGGAGAGATTGTGGAAAGATCCTGACTGTCTTGTGCATCTGGCTAAAAGCTCACTTGAAGGGATGCTCAATGAGATTAAAATTCGCAAGAATGGTGATGCAAGGTTGAAAGATTTGCCGAATATCACTCTCAGTCTCGAACGCCTGCTTTGGCAGGTAGGTATATCCACATCGTCAGAGTTAAGGGCACAAGGTGCCTGTACAACCTATTTAAAGCTGTGTTCAGTGAAGCAAAATATAGGAC
>CAMLBO010000123.1 GCA_946478305.1 uncultured Enterobacterales bacterium | reverse complement strand
AAACAAATCCGGCGCCACCGGCCAGCATCCCGCACAACGAATAGAGCAGAATACGGGCACGGTCGACCGGAATGCCCACCAGACGCGCCGAGTGTTCGTTAAAACCCATGGCGTAGATCCAGCGCCCCCAGGCGGTGAAAGAGAGCAGTAATGCCGTGATGAGAAAGGCCGGGATCACCAGCGTCAGGAACGGCAGCGGAATATCCGCCAGCACGCCGCGCCCCCACGGCAGTGCCCACGCCGGAACGCCTGCCTGCGCTGCGCCGCCGGTCAGTGACAGCGCCAGACCGGAATAGACATAAAAAGTGCCGAGGGTGACGATCAACGGGTAGATTTTCAGCCGGGCGATCAGCAGACCATTCACCGCGCCAAGAAGAAATCCGCACAGCAGGCAGATGAAGGGCAGAAACAGTGCAGGTACGCCCGCCTGTAAGGCCATCATCCCGACGATTGCCGAGAGTGACACATTGCCACCGACCGACAAATCAATGCCCGCGCCACCGGCCAGCACCACCATGGCCTGACCGAGCGACACCAGAGCGAGCAGGGTAGCGAACTGCAAGATGCTGGTCAGTGTCGCGCCCGAAAACACCGACGGCTGCGCGATCAGCAGCGTCAGCGCCAGCACCACCCAAAGCCCGCACAGCAGCGTCAGTACCACATTTTTTTTATAAAACCGGGCGGTTCCCGCCGTCAGAATCATGCTGTTGGTTCTCCCCTGAGCGGATTTTTACGTTGCTGTTTTTTAGATGAGTTATTTTTGCGCAGGTTGATGTTGTGGACACGAAGCCTGCCGGTCAGCACTTCGGCAATCAGTACCAGCAGCAATAAACCGCCGGTGACCACCGTCTGCCACAGCGACGGGACGCCCATCAGCAGCAGGCCGTTTTGCAAGATGCGCAGTAAAAATACGCCAAGTACGGTACCGAGCAGACTGCAATGCCCGCCCATGATGCCGGTGCCGCCGAGCACCACTGCGGCAATGGCTTCCAGCGCTAACTGGCTGCCGATGGTCATTTCAACGTTGCGGTAGGTGGCGACATAAAAAGTGGCCGCCAGCCCGCACAACAGACCGCTGATGATAAAGGTGGTGAAGCGTATTCGGGTCACGGCTATGCCGGAGAGCCGCGCCTTGTCTTCGGAGTTACCGATAGCCAACAGATGCAGGCCATACGGCGTGCGGCGCAGCGCCAGCCAAACCAGTGCGTAGGCCAGCGCGATCACCCACACCGTGACCGGTAAGCCAAGCAGCGGCGTTGCTACCATGCGGGTCAACGAGTCCGGCAGACCCGACAGCCACTGGCCACCGAGCAGGGCAAACACTGCCGTACGGTACACGCCATACAGGCCGAGCGTACCGACGATAGCCGCAATACGCCCGGCCACCACCACCAGTGCGCTGATAACACCAATCAGCGCGCCCACGACCGGGCCGGACAGGGCGGTCAGCCCCGGTGAAACGCCCGCATTGAGCAACTGGCCAATTACCAGCGCTGCCAACCCCATCACCACGCCGACTGACACATCCACGCCGCCCATGGCTAACAACAGCGTCATTCCCAGACCGATCAGCAGCAGTTCGGTGCTGTTACGCAGCACCGTGGTCAGGTTATCCAGCGTGGCAAAGTAGGGGGATGAGAGACTAAATATCACCATCGCCAGAACACAAACGCAGGCCAGCGTCAGTTCACGCCCTGAAAATTTCAGGGCGGAGGAGAATGAAATCGCCACAGCGCTTCCTCTGTCAGAAGTGGAATTGATCGACGTTCTTCGCGGTGAAGACCGCCGGTGCGCCGAGCAGCAGTACGCCGGTTTTGGCGTCATATTTCACAGTTTGATCCAGTCCCGGTACGCTGTTTTCAGCGCTGAACGCTTTGCCGTCGATCAGCTGTTTACCAGCCCAGACGGTGAGGTAGCCCAATTTTTCAGGATCCCATAATACCGAGAAGCCAAAGGAGCCACTTTTGAGGTAAGCGCGCGCGGTGTTTGGGCTGCAATAACCCGTGCCCACCACTTTGCCGATTTTCCCGGCGGTTTCGATGGCCTGCGCCACGCCTGGACAGGTGGTCGACGCCACCGCAATAATCCCTTTCAGGTCTGGGTTGGAAGCGATCATGTCGGCGGAGATTTGTGCGGCGCGGCTGGAGGTGCCGCCAGCGAACTGCGGTTTGAGCAGGGTGACGTTGGGGTATTTCTCTTTCACCCGTTGCTGCATAAAGCCAATCCAGGCATTGAGGTTGGAGGCGGTGGCTTCGCCGGAGACAATCCCGATTTTGGCGTGATCGCCGACGCGTTTGACCATTTCGTCAATCACCGTATCGCCGAGCCCTTCGTCGGTGGCCTGCGCCACATACACCGCACGGCCACTGTCCGGCGCGTCGCTGTCGCTGGTGAAGAGTTTGACGTTTTTGGCTTTGGCCTGTGCCACCACTGGCGCGATGCTGGAGGCGTCCAGCACGCTGACTGAAATGGCGTTGACGCCCTGAGCAATCAAATTCTGCACAATCTGTAGCTGGTCCATCGGGTTGGTATCGACCGGGCCGGAATAGATGAAATCAACGCCGAACGCTTTGGCGGCACGGTTACCGCCGTCTTCCATCGCTTTGAAGTAAGGAATGCCGATGATCTGTGGCACGAAGGCCACTTTGGGTTTGTCTTGTGCGTAAGCGCTAACCGCGATTGTGCTGAGAAGCGCGGTTGATGCCATGGTGCCGATCATTTTTTTCAACATAGAACCCCCTGGACCTGTGATTGAGAAAAGATGAGGAAAGGAAACGTCGCAAAAATTTATGATTATTTTTGTCAGACCTGTGCTGCTTCAAAGGCTCTTGCTTCAGGATGTGCACCGGTGATCAGCGACACAATTTCTTCAGGTGTGGTCTCGGTGCGGCGGCGTTCAGCGATCTTTCTGCCGCGACGGAACACCACCATGCGGTCGGCGACGTCGAAGACGTCGGCGATGTTGTGACTGATGAGCACCACCGCGCAGCCGCGCTCCGCCAGTTTACGGGTCAGGGCCAGCACTTTGCGGGTTTCTGCCACCGCCAGCGCGGCGGTGGGTTCATCCATGATCACCAATCTGGCGTTGAGATTCAGGGCGCGACAAATCGCCACTGCCTGACGCTGGCCACCGGAAAGGCTGCCCACCGGCGCTTCGGTATCCGAAATATGAGCATCCAGTTCATGCAGTAACTCTGCGACGCGTGAGCGCATCGCCTGTTGGCGCAAAAAGGGGATACCCAGTACTGAACGCTTCAGCTCACGTCCAAGAAAGACGTTCTCGGCAATGGAGAGATTTTCTGAGAGCGCCAGCTCCTGAAAAATGGTGGCGATGCCACAGTCGGAGGCGTCTTTCGGTGACGAAAATGTTACTGATTTTCCGTTCACGACCAGCTCACCGCCACTTGCCGGATGCGCACCCGCCAGTACTTTGGTAAAGGTCGATTTACCCGCACCATTATCGCCCAGCAGTGCCAGCACTTCCCCGGCATAAATTTCGAGATTGACGTCGTTGAGGGCGGTTAATGCCCCGAAGCGTTTGGTGATGTTGATGGCTTTGACATAAGGCTGAGTCATGGTGTTCTCCCGCAGATAACGGACGGTCAGGCGTTGTCGAGACGCGTCAGCCAGCGCAGACAGTTTTTCCACAGCTGGTCGTAACCTGGCCAGGCGATGAATTCGCCGGGAACCCAGTGTGGCCCGATGTCCGACGTCCAGGCCACCGAGCGGCCCTTACCGAAAGTACCCGTGACCAGCAGCGGATGACCGCCTTCGTCGGCAGGCAGGGTAGCGAGCACTTCGGCCCCCTCTTTGAGCAGGACTTCGTTAGCCCCCAGCAGCAGCGGCCATTCACCGTCTATCCCTCTCAGGATCGGGTGATTTTTATCGGCTGTGATGTGAGCGGAGAAACCTTCCGGCACTTCGAGGCGGTCGTCATACGGCAGGCAGGTAACCGGCAGGACGTCCTCGACCGGCGTATTGCGCCAGCGCGCTTTGCCGTCAATTCCCTGAAACGAGAAGTAACCGCCAATCATCATCAGACCGCCACCTTCTTCGGTCCACTGACGCAGCAATTTCAGCCGGTTGGGCATCGGTTTGCTGTGCAGCCAGACGGCAGGTGGCAGTAACAGGGAGTTGGCACCGATATCCGACAAAATGATCGCGTCATACGCCTGAAGGCTTTCGAGATCAAACGGCATTTTTTCTACTACTTCGTGGGCGGGCAGGTAGGTCAGCTCAAATTCACTGCCTTTTAGCGCCTTCACCAACGGCTCAGCGCCTAAATGGAAAGTGACGCTGCCGAACTGGTCGAAGCCTTTATAGTGCGTGGCCGAACTGACCCAGCTTTCACCCAATAACAAAACGCGTTTAGTCATGGATCTCTTCTCCTGAATGAATTCCCTGGTGAGGGCATCATTGTTTTCAAACTTTCCGTATCAAAGTGATAACAAAGTAAACCGGTTTAGTAAAGCGGTTTAGTGGTTATTATTTGGACTATTTGGTCAAATATAAGGCATTTGTATGAATGTTTTGAGAAAGCCGTCAGAGAGGGACGAGGCCGGAATTCCCCGTCTTCAGAAGGTGCGGTAACCGGCAGGAAAGTGCTACTCTGCGTCACCGGCCGATACGCTGACCATACGGAATAACTATGACGTTGAAAGTGCCCGATGCCTGGCAGAAGGGCGAATGGATTAACTTATTGATTGCCATTCCGGCGGGGATTATTGCCGCGCTGGTGACTATTGCTTTTCGTGGGGCGATCTCAGGTATTAATGATCTGATGTTTAGCGACGGTACGGATATCACCAAAGCCTTTCTCGAATACCCCCGCCTGGTTTGGCCGCTGATCACGGCGGCAGGGGGAATTGTTGCCGGTTTTATCCTGCTGTGGGCGCTGAACGTCGAACGTAAACACGGTAAAATGCCGGACTATCTGGATGTTATCGACCAACGCCTGCCGGGCATTCCGCTGCGCAGTACGTTGCTGCGCGCGGCGTCGTCGCTTGCCAGTATTGCCAGCGGCGGGTCTATCGGCCGGGAAGGGGCGATGGTGCAGCTCTCCGCGTTGAGCGGCAGTTTACTCGGACGGTTTTCGCGTTTTCAGGGGGTGCATCAGTCTGACGTGATCGCCATGGCGGCAGCGGGCGGGCTGGCGGCGGTCTACCATGCACCGCTGGCCGGGGCGTTGTTTGTGGCCGAAATCGCGTTTGGTGTCACCGCTGTGCAGAGGCTGATCCCATTATTTATCTCCGCCTCCGTGGCGGTGCTTACCGTGCGTTCTATCACGGATTTCGAACCGCTCTATCTTTTCTCCTCAGCCACGTTCAGCCCGTCGCCGGGCGCGATTGTCACCGTGCTGGCGATAGGCGTAATGACCGGTACGCTCGGGCCGCTGTTTATCGCCTCTATCGATAAAGTCCGTCAGTGGATGAAACCGATATCGCACCCCGCGCTGCGCCTCGGACTCGGCGGTCTGGCGGTCGGACTGGTGGCGATGGTGTCACCGCTGGTGCTGGGTAACGGTTTCGAAGTGATTGATTTGATCCTCAACGATGGCGATCTTCATACGTCGCTGCTGTTGGTGCTGGTGTTGAAGATTGTCGCTACGGCGATCACCGTCGGCTCCGGCGCGGTAGGTGGGCTGTTTACGCCTTCGTTGCTGATAGGTGCGGCTAGCGGCGCGCTGGTCTGTACGTTTTTGCAAGGGTTGGGATTTGATCCCGGTCCGGTTGGATTGTATGCCGCCATTGGGATGAGTGCGCTGTTGGCAGCAACCAGCCATGCGCCGCTGATGTCGATCATGATGGCTTTTGAGATGACCCTCAACAGCTCGTTGCTGTTCCCGCTGATGCTAGCGACCGCGATTTCCTACGTGGTGGCCTCAAGACTGAAATCCGGCGGAACCTATCCGGTCCTGACGCGGCATAATGCCCGATTTGCCGCCAAAAGTGAGTTTGAATACAGTTCGGTGGCGTCGCTTATCATTCCCTGTTCGAAAATGGGGGTGGATTCCACCCTGGCTGAGGTGGTGAATGAAGGGTTAAAGCAGCGCACACGCTATGTGTACGTGGTGGACCGTCAGGAGCGTTTTCTCGGCGTGGTACCAACCAATGTGCTCGCCAGCGGCATTATCGACGGCAGCCTGAATGCTGACGGCCCGATCGCGCCTTTTATCGAGCAGGAATTTACCACGCTGTATCAGAACACCAGCTATGAACAGGCTTGGGCGAGCTTCAGTGACTCCCCGCTCGAGCGTTTACCGGTGCTGGAAAATGCTGAAACCCGCCGTCTGCTCGGGGTGATCACTAAAGCCTCATTGCTGAATAAAGCCAAAAACTTTCTGTGAATCAGGACGGTTTGTACGAAAGCAGGCCGTTTTCCCGTCACTACCTCCAATTTTCCTCTGCTATCCTGCCAGCGTATTCAATATAGATAAAAATCGTTATTAATAATATTAATCAATAACTTACTCGCTGCGCTTGCCATACCTCTTTGGGGGTATTTGCCGTTATATAAAAAAACACCTAACGGCGCAGGGTTGATCGCAATCAATTAGCCCTATGCCCGTACTGATTACCCTCGCAGTTACGTTGAGTACCAAGAGCAATGTCGACATTCCCCGCTTTACACCATAACGACAGCACGCTTCAGGCGGCTGCACAGGAGAGTCCCGGATGAGCAAGTTTCTTGACCGGTTTCGCTATTTTAAAACGTTAGCTGAACCTTTTGCCGACGGCCACGGCCAGACGCTCAATACCAATCGTGACTGGGAAGACGGTTATCGCAGCCGCTGGCAGCATGACAAAGTGGTGCGTTCCACCCACGGCGTTAACTGTACCGGTTCCTGTAGCTGGAAAATCTACGTCAAGAACGGGCTGGTCACCTGGGAAACCCAGCAAACTGACTATCCGCGCACCCGTCCGGACTTACCGAACCATGAACCGCGCGGTTGCCCGCGTGGCGCAAGCTACTCCTGGTATCTCTACAGCGCCAACCGCCTGAAATATCCGCTGATGCGCAAAAAGCTGATCCAGCTGTGGCGCGAAGCCAAGCTGCAGCACAGCGATCCGGTGGATGCCTGGGGTTCGATTATCAGCCAGCCAGAAAAAGCCAAACAGTACAAAGCGGCGCGTGGACGCGGCGGTTTTGTGCGTTCCAGCTGGCAGGAAGTGAACGAACTGATCGCGGCGTCTAACGTCTACACCGCCAAAACCTTCGGCCCGGACCGCATCATCGGCTTCTCGCCAATTCCAGCCATGTCGATGGTCTCTTACGCGGCAGGTGCCCGCTATCTCTCCCTGATTGGCGGCGTTTGTCTGAGCTTCTACGATTGGTACTGTGACCTGCCACCGGCCTCGCCGATGACCTGGGGTGAGCAGACCGACGTGCCGGAATCTGCCGACTGGTATAACTCTTCCTACATTATCGCCTGGGGTTCCAACGTTCCGCAGACCCGTACCCCGGACGCGCACTTCTTCACCGAAGTGCGTTATAAAGGCACCAAAACCGTTGCCATCACGCCGGACTACGCCGAAGTCGCCAAACTGTGCGACCACTGGCTAGCGCCGAAGCAGGGTACCGACAGCGCACTGGCGCTGGCAATGGGCCACGTGATCCTCAAGTCTTTCCACCTCGAAAATCCTAGCCAATATTTCACCGACTACGTGCGTCGTTACACCGACATGCCGATGCTGGTTATGCTCGAGGAGCGTGAAGAGGGTCATTACGCCGCAGGCCGTATGCTGCGTGCATCTGATCTGGTGGATAACCTCGGTCAGGAAAATAACCCGCAGTGGAAAACCATCGCTATTGATGAAACCACCGGTGAACTGGTCTCTCCGCTCGGTTCCATCGGTTACCGCTGGGGCCAGAAAGGTCAGTGGAATCTGGAAGCCCGTGAAGGCAAAGATCAGCAGGAAGTCAGCCTGACGCTGAGCCTGATGGACAAGCACGACGATGTGGTTAACGTCGGTTTCCCTTACTTTGGTGGCGCAGTCAGCGAACACTTCAACAGCGTTGCGCTCGAAGAAGTGCTGCTGCACAAACTGCCAGTGAAGCGCCTGCAATTGGCCGATGGCAGCACCGCGCTGGTCGCCAGCGTTTATGACCTGACCCTCGCCAACTACGGCGTGGAGCGTGGTCTGAATGATGAAAACTGCGCCAAAACCTTCGACGAGGTGAAAGCCTACAGCCCGGCCTGGGCGGAGCTGATCACCGGGGTTTCACAACAAAATATCGTGCGTATTGCGACCGAGTTCGCGGACAACGCCAATAAAACCCATGGTCGCTCAATGATCATCGTCGGTGCCGGTATGAACCACTGGTACCACATGGACATGAACTACCGTGGCCTGATCAATATGCTGATCTTCTGCGGCTGTGTCGGTCAGAGCGGCGGTGGCTGGGCACACTACGTTGGCCAGGAAAAACTGCGCCCGCAAACCGGCTGGCAGCCGCTGGCCTTCGGCCTTGACTGGCAGCGTCCGCCGCGCCAAATGAACAGCACCTCGTTCTTCTATAACCACTCCAGCCAGTGGCGCTATGAAACCGTTGCACCGCAGGAACTGCTGTCACCGCTGGCGGATAAATCCCAGTTCACCGGCAGCATGATCGACTTCAACGTGCGTGCCGAACGCATGGGCTGGTTGCCTTCTGCGCCGCAGCTGAGCGTTAACCCGTTGAATCTGGCTGAAATGGCCAAACAGGCCGGGAAAACCACGCAGGAATACGCGGTCGATAGCCTGAAAGACGGCAGCCTGCGCTTTGCCGCAGAGCAACCGGATAACCCGCAGAACTTCCCGCGCAACCTGTTTGTGTGGCGTTCAAACCTGCTGGGATCCTCCGGTAAAGGCCACGAGTACATGCTGAAATATCTGCTGGGTACCGAGCACGGTATTCAAGGAGAAGATCTCGGCGTGCAGGGCGGTATTATGCCGGAAGAGGTGGAATGGCAGGCTCAGGGTGGCGAAGGCAAACTGGATCTGGTGGTGACACTTGATTTCCGTATGTCCAGCACCTGTCTTTACTCTGACATTGTGTTGCCAACCGCGACCTGGTACGAAAAAGACGACATGAATACGTCGGATATGCATCCGTTTATTCACCCGCTGTCAGCTGCCGTTGATCCCGCGTGGGATTCAAAAAGCGACTGGGAAATCTACAAAGGCATTGCCAAAGAGTTCTCCCGCGTCTGCGTCGGTCATTTAGGCGTGGAAACCGATCTGGTGACCTTGCCGATTCAGCACGACTCTGCGGCTGAAATGGCGCAGCCGTTTGGCGTGGAAGACTGGAAAAAAGGCGACTGCGAACTGATCCCAGGCGTAACAGCACCGCATCTGATGGTGGTCGAACGCGACTACCCGAACACCTACGAGCGTTATACCTCGCTCGGTCCGCTGATGGACAAGCTGGGTAACGGCGGTAAAGGCATCAACTGGAACACCGAAAGTGAAGTTGAGCTGCTGAAAAAACTCAACTACACCAAGGCCGATGGTGTGGCTAAAGGGCGTCCGAACATTGACAGCGCTATCGACGCCGCCGAAGTCATTCTGACGCTGGCACCGGAAACTAACGGTCAGGTTGCCGTGAAAGCCTGGGCAGCCCTCAGTGCCAACACCGGCCGCGACCATACGCATCTGGCGCTGAACAAAGAAGATGAGAAGATCCGCTTCCGCGATATTCAGGCCCAGCCGCGCAAAATTATCTCCAGCCCGACCTGGTCAGGTCTGGAAGATGAGCACGTCTCCTATAACGCCTGTTACACCAACGTGCATGAGCTGATCCCGTGGCGCACGCTGTCAGGCCGTCAGCAGATTTATCAGGACCACGCGTGGATGCGCGCCTTCGGTGAAAGCCTGCTGGTTTACCGTCCGCCAATTGACACCCGCGCTGCGCAGCCGCTGCTCAACGCCAAACCGAATGGCAACCCGGAGATGGCGCTGAACTTCCTGACGCCGCACCAGAAATGGGGCATTCACTCCACCTACAGCGACAACCTGCTGATGCTGACCTTGGGTCGCGGCGGCCCGATTGTCTGGCTGAGCGAAGAGGATGCGACGCGTCTGGGTATCGAAGACAACGACTGGATCGAAGCTTTCAATGCCAACGGTTCCCTGAGCGCCCGTGCCGTGGTCAGCCAGCGCGTACCGGCCGGGATGACCATGATGTATCACGCGCAGGAACGCATCGTGAACATTCCGGGTTCTGAAATCAGCCAGCAGCGCGGCGGTATTCACAACTCCGTGACCCGTGTCTGCCCGAAACCAACCCACATGATTGGCGGTTATGCGCAGCTTTCTTATGGCTTCAACTACTACGGCACCGTGGGTTCCAACCGAGATGAGTTTGTGATTGTGCGCAAAATGAACCGAATCGACTGGTTAGACGACGAAGGCAACGACTACGTGCAGGCCGCAGTCCTCCCTAAAAAAGCACAGGAGAAAGCCAAATGAAAATTCGTTCACAAGTCGGCATGGTGCTGAATCTCGACAAATGCATTGGCTGCCACACCTGTTCCGTAACCTGTAAAAACGTCTGGACCAGTCGCGAAGGGATGGAGTACGCGTGGTTTAACAACGTGGAAACCAAGCCGGGTCTGGGCTATCCGAACGACTGGGAAAATCAGGAAAAATGGAAGGGTGGTTGGATCCGCAAAATCAACGGCAAACTGCAGCCGCGCATGGGCAACAAAGCCAACTTGCTGCATAAAATCTTCGCCAACCCGCATATGCCTGAAATCGACGATTACTACGAGCCGTTTGATTTTGACTACCAGCATCTGCACACCGCGAAAGAGGGCAAACATCAGCCTGTGGCCCGTCCGCGCTCGCTGCTGACTGGCAAACGCATGAACAAAATCGTCGGCGGCCCGAACTGGGAAGACGATTTGGGTACCGAGTTCAGTAAGCGTTCCGCTGACCAGAACTTTGCCAATATGCAAAAAGAGATGTACGGCGAATTCGAAAACACCTTCATGGCCTACCTGCCACGTCTGTGCGAACACTGCCTGAATCCGGCCTGCGTGGCGACCTGTCCGAGCGGCGCAATTTATAAACGCGGCGAAGACGGCATCGTACTGATCGACCAGGACAAATGTCGCGGCTGGCGCATGTGCCTGACCGGCTGCCCGTACAAAAAAATCTACTTCAACTGGAAAAGCGGCAAATCAGAAAAATGCATCTTATGTTACCCGCGCATCGAAGCCGGTCAACCGACCGTCTGCTCCGAAACCTGCGTAGGCCGTATCCGCTACCTCGGCGTGGTGCTGTATGACGCAGACCGCATCGAACAGGCGGCTTCAGTAGAAAACGAGAAAGACTTGTACGAAAGCCAGATGAGCATCTTCCTTAATCCGAATGATCCGCAAGTGATTGCTCAGGCGGAAATTGACGGGATTCCCCTATCTGTAATGGATGCTGCCCGTCAGTCGCCGGTCTATAAAATGGCGATTGAGTGGAAGCTGGCGCTGCCGCTGCACCCGGAATA
>CAMLBO010000122.1 GCA_946478305.1 uncultured Enterobacterales bacterium | reverse complement strand
TCTACACGTAAGGAGTCGTCGGCAGCGTCAGATGTGTATAAGAGACAGATGCTGCTCGGCAGCGCCATGATGGGCACGGTAGCTGCCGGTGCTTATGACTCTCTGCCGGAAGCCATGGCCGCCATGAGCCGCATCGGCAAAACTGTGACGCCGCAGACCAACAAAATCAAAGAGTATTACGACCGTAAATATAAGGTGTTTCATGAGCTCTACCACGACCACATGAAATACCGCCGCCTGATGCAGGAGGAGGTCTGATGTCAGAGAAACCTGAACTTGCCGAATGGCAACAGGCCTGCGCCGGATGGCAAACCTACAGTCAGGAGTTGCTGGCGTTGCAACAAAATGTGGCCCCGCAAATCTGGCAGCAGGTGCTCAATACGCTGGCAGCCTGCAAAGGCAAAATCGCAGTGACCGGGGTGGGAACGTCAGGGATTGCCGCCCGTAAAGTGGCGCATATGCTGGCCTGCGTTGAGCAGCCGGCAATCTATCTGAATGCGACCGACGCCGCGCACGGGGACTTAGGTTTTCTGCGGTCAGAGGATGTGATGATCATGATTTCCCGCGGTGGTAACTCCGAAGAGCTGACACGCCTGCTGCCGACCCTGGCACACAAAGGCGTGACACTTATCAGCGTGACCGAAAACCTTGACTCAGCTATTGCCCGCGCCTCCACGCTGGTACTGAAAACCCATATTCAGCGGGAAATTGATCCGCTGAATATGCTGGCAACCACTTCCATCGTGCTGGTGCTGGCGGTATTTGACGCCATCTGTGGCTGCATCATGCTGCGTAACGGTTTCGACAAGCAGACGCTGCTGGCGGTACACCCTGGTGGCAACGTCGGGAAGACCCTGCGTGAGAATGATGTGTGACATTTAACCGGGACTTTTCAGTTCGTCCGCCACCAGCGCGGCCAGTATCTGAATAGCCTTTGCCAGTTGCGGCCCCCACTCAAAGGAGGTATTGATACGCATGCAGTGCCGGTAACGGTCATCGACCGCAAACATGGTGCCGGGCGCGATGCTGACGCCCTGTGCCAGCGCGCGCTGATAGACTTTTGCGGCATCTACTTTTCCCCCCAGATCCAACCACAGGAAGTAGCCGCCCTCCGGCTGGCTGACAGACACGCTGGCGGGAAACGCGTCGGTAATAGCGTTGAACATTGCCATCTGACGCTGCTCAAGCTGGCGGCGCAGACGGCGCAGGTGAGTGTCATAACCGCCCTGTTGCATGTAATCTGCCAGTGCCAGTTGAACAGGCACGCTGGCAGATAAGGTGCTCATCAGTTGCAGCCGCTGAATTCGTCCGGCAAAGGCACCCGCGGCTACCCAGCCAACCCGAAAACCGGGGGCCAGACATTTTGAAAATGATGAGCAGTGCAGGATCTGACTGCGGTTTTCCGACGCCTTGAGCGGCATCGGGCGTTCACCGCCGAAATAGAGTTCGCCATAGACATCATCTTCGATCACCGTCACGCTGTGAGATTGTAAAATCGCCACCAGCCGCAACTTTTTCTCCGGCGAAAGCGTACAACCGAGCGGATTCTGGAAGTTGGACATCAGCCAGCAGGCTTTGATCGGGTAGGTATTCAGCGCCTGTTCGAGTGCATCCAGGTCTATACCGGTGCGGACATCGGTCGGGATCGCCACCGCTTTCAGTTTTCGCCGCTCGATGGCCTGCAAGACCCCGTAAAACGCCGGAGACTCAATGGCCACCCAGTCTCCCGGTTCGGTGACCGCCTGCAAGCTCAGCCCCAAGGACTCCATTGCACCGGAGGTAATGACGATTTCATCCGGCGCTACTTCCATACCGTTTTGCGCATAACGCTGGGCAATACTACGGCGCAGCTCTTCGTTGCCCGGCGGCAGGTTGGCCATTGCGCTGTGCGGCGACATGCGGCGCACAGCACTGGCAAGCGATCGCGCCAGCCGGGGTTGCGGGAAGAGGAGTGGATCGGGAAACGCAGAGCCGAGCGGGACTATCGACGCATCCTGACCGGCCTTGAGGATGTCGAAAATCGCGTCGTTGACATCCACCTGCTCGGCAGCATGCAGTGTCTGGTCCGGCTTACGGCTCACTGCACGCATTTTACGCGGTGCCACGTAATAACCTGACTGTGGTCGGGCGACAATCAATCCCTGACTTTCCAGCAACTGATAAGCCTGTAGTACGGTCATCAGGCTCAGACCTGATTGTTTACAGCTATCCCGCAGGGAAGGCAGCTTATCGCCAGGCAACCAGACCTGCGAGTCGATCTGGCGACGCAGGGTCTGTGCGAGATTTTCGTAACGGCTAAGCGCCATGTCATGACTCACTGTTATAGATAATGTTAATCAAATGATAACTATTATAGACAGATCCATTGTATCAACGCGCCTTAAACCGACGTAATCGGCATCAATATATTTATTGATGCCGTGTAGAGGCTAAGCATTAACCATGATAATGTTTCGAAACTCCCCGCTTCTCCAGATAATTCCGAGTCACTGCTAAGGTTTTGTTTGTAACCTTACGCTTTCTAAACGTTTTCTCCACGATTGCCTGAAAAACGACATGACGGCTTTCACTCTTTTACAACTTCCCCGTATTACTATTCATTTATGGGTTTAGACTTTCCCTCGTCAACACGAAACGGGCGACGTGCCTGAAACCCCTATAAGGAATTTAATTATGCGTAAACTCACCGCAATGATTGTGGCTTCAACTTTGGCTCTGAGCTCTGCTTCTTTCGCTTTCGCTGCTGAGACCACGCCGGCAACTGACGCACCTGCAGCTGCTACTCAGGGCAAAATGATGCACCATAAAGGCCCGCATCGTATGAACCTATTCGCTGGCCTGAACCTGACTGAGCAGCAAAAAACTCAGATGAAAGAGATCATGAAAGACAGCGGTCCGCGTCCTGACCGCGCAGCCATGAAAGCCCAGATGGACACCATGCATGGCCTGGTTGCCTCTGACAGCTTCGATGAAGCTAAAGTGAAATCGCAGATCGACACCATCACTCAGGCACAGTCACAGCACATGCTTGACCGTGCCCGCGCTGAGAACAAAATGTATAACCTGCTGACCCCAGAGCAGAAAAAACAGTTCAACGAGAACTACCAGAAGCGTGCAGATAAAATGGAAAAAATGCACGAACATAAACCAGGTCAAGCAGCCCCTGCTGACGCTGAATAATTGTTAATTTTTCCTTTGAAACCGGTCAGCCCTGCTGGCCGGTTTTTTTATGATCCCACGTCCACCCTCGCCCTTTCCCTGTATCACCTTGTTGACTGCCCACCTAAAGCGCCAGCCTCGTCACATTTCCACTCATCTCTTATCGCCAACCACGTCGAACACACTATTTTTAAACAGTAATTTAACAACGAAAAAAATATTACCTGTTGCTCTGCCACAGGCCCTTTTACTCAAGGAGTCGTAAAACATGAAAAACGTCAAGTCCGGGATCACCTGGCTGGTGGTGGCGTTGGCCGGCGCTTTTGCCTTTGGCATGCTGGCGCTTAGCCGTGGCGAGCACATTAATGCCGTGTGGTTGGTGGTTGCTGCCCTCGCCTGTTACAGCATTGCCTACCGTTTCTACAGCGTATTTATTGCTGAAAAAGTCTTTGAACTTGATGACCGGCGCATGACGCCCGCTGAGCGGCACAACGATGGTCTGGACTATGTGCCCACCAATAAATGGGTACTGTTTGGCCACCATTTTGCTGCGATTGCCGGTGCGGGTCCGCTGGTTGGGCCGATTCTGGCAGCGCAAATGGGGTTCCTGCCGGGAACAATCTGGATCCTCGTCGGCGTAATGCTGGCCGGGGCGGTACAGGATTTTCTGATCCTGTTTATCTCCACCCGGCGCGATGGCCGTTCACTCGGTGAGATGGCTAAGCAGGAGCTGGGCAGTTTCGCGGGTGTGGTCACCATGCTTGGCGCGCTGGGCGTGATGATTATCATTCTGTCCGCGCTGGCATTGGTCGTGGTAAAAGCGCTGGCCGACAGCCCGTGGGGCTTGTTCACCATCGCAGCAACCATCCCTATCGCGCTGTTTATGGGCATCTACATGCGTTTCTTGCGTCCGGGGAAAATTGCGGAGGTGTCAATCATCGGCTTTGTACTGATGATGCTGGCAATTATTTATGGCGGCAACGTAGCGGCCGACCCATTCTGGGGGCCAATCTTCACCCTGCACGGCACCACGCTGACCTGGGTGCTGGTGATCTACGGTTTCATTGCCTCCGTATTACCGGTCTGGCTGCTGCTGGCACCCCGTGATTACCTTTCCACTTTCCTGAAAATTGGCGTGATTGCCGGTCTTGCCGTCGGGATTGTGTTTGCCATGCCAGAAATGAAAATGCCTGCGGTGACCAAGTTTATCGATGGTAGCGGCCCGGTGTTCTCCGGCGGCCTTTTTCCGTTCCTATTTATTACTATTGCCTGTGGGTCGATTTCCGGCTTCCACGCGCTGGTCTCCAGCGGTACCACGCCGAAACTGATTGAGCGTGAGAGTCATATCCGCTTTATCGGCTATGGTGCGATGTTGATGGAATCTTTCGTTGCCATCATGGCGATGATTTGCGCCTCGGTTATCGACCCCGGTGTCTATTTCGCCATGAACTCACCGGCAGCACTGATTGGCACTACGGTAGAAAGCGCCTCGCAAGTGATCAACACCTGGGGTTTCGTGGTCACGCCGGATATCCTGACGCAAATAGCCAAAGACGTGGGCGAACACTCGATTCTGTCCCGCGCCGGTGGCGCTCCGACCTTTGCGGTCGGTATGGCTCATATCATCACCGAAGTCTTTAACAGTCGCGCCATGATGGCCTTCTGGTATCACTTCGCCATTCTGTTTGAGGCGCTGTTTATCCTGACCGCTGTGGACGCGGGTACCCGTGCCTGCCGGTTTATGGTGCAGGATCTGGTGGGTGTCGCCGTACCATCGCTCGCCAATAACCGTTCCTGGGTCGGTACTATCGCCGGGACTACGGTAGCCGTCGCCGGTTGGGGTTTCTTTGTTTATCAGGGCGTGGTCGACCCATTGGGTGGCATTAACACATTGTGGCCGCTGTTTGGCATCGGCAACCAGATGCTGGCGTCGATGGCGCTAATTCTGGGTACTGTCGTACTGTTCAAAATGAAAAAACAGCGTTACGCATGGGTGACGATTTTGCCGACCATCTGGCTGTTTATTACCTCAATGACGGCAGGCTGGCAGAAGATTTTCCATGAAAAACCGTCGATCGGTTTCCTCGCCCAGGCGAAGAAATTCTCTGCGGGTATCGACAGCGGTGAAATCATCAAGCCGGCCAAAACCCTGGCGGATATGCATACCATCGTGTTGAGTAATCAGATCAACGCTGCGCTCTGCGCTTTCTTTATGCTGGTGGCTGTCACGATGTTGGTTTCATCGTTCTTCGTTATCCGCCGGGCGCTGAAGTCAGCGACGCCGACGGTCCACGAAACCGCCGTTGTTCAGCGCCGGGAGGCCCGTCATGTCGGATAATCGCCTGATGTTCACCCCACTGCGCCCCGGTGCACTGGTGATCACCCGCTGCCAGCCGCTGTTTGTGGTCGAACCCAAACCGCACAACGCGGCCCAGTGGCTAAAACTCATCGCCCGGCGCACCGCGCAAAGCTTCCGCCTGATGGTTGGCGTACAGGATTACGGCAACTACGTCGCCCACTTCCGCGTCCGCCACCCACATGGCACCCCGCTCTCCGAGCGGGATTTCCACCGGCGATGCCTTGAGGCCAGGTTCCCTAGTGAAGGGGGAAAGATGGGGAAATGTCCGTGCTGACGGTGGGCGGGTTGCGGCCCGCTCTCGCTTTTTAAATTCAAGGTCAAAACCTTGGGTTGCCACCCAAACCGGCCAAGAAGGCGCGTAGGCGCGCGCCCTCTTGACTCCCGCGCCTTTTTAAAAACAGCAGCTGCGCTGGTCACAATGGCCGTGTTTCAGGTGCCGCAGTGATAGCCGCAAACTCCGCCGCTACGCGGTTCTCTCGTTTCGGGTTCGGACCAGCTCGGAAAAACACTCTCGCCGTTTCTCACCTCTCACTCGACGTTGTTTTGAAAGCGGCCTCGGCATCTTTAAATACAAACACCATGCAGGTTTTGATTTTGAATTTAAAAAAGCCTGGGCCGCATTCAAAAATGGCGCTGAGCAAGTGGTTCGAGACCTATGGCTCGAACCCGCAGCGGAGGCACAGCCTAAGCGGCGACATTTTGTGGCTATAACAGAAGTACCTGAAACACGTCCGTCCCAACTTGCGCAGCAACGGAGTGAATAAAACGCGGGATGGGTAAGGGGATTCGTTGACATCCCCTTACCCTGGTGTGGGCCGGTGTCCACGTTCTTGAATTTGAAATTAAAAATCAAAAAGCTGATTTCGGCTGATCCCCCATCGCCACCTTCCCCTGAATCGCTTTATTTCGCATTCTCCGCGCCCACATCGCGGTGATAATTGGTACAAGGATTGAGGTGACAATCACGGAGGTGGCGACCAGCGCGGTGGCGGCTGGAGCGGCGGCTTTGAACTGTGGGACCATTTCGGCGATAAGAACCGGTGTCGCGACGGCGGCTCCGGCCGAGCTGGACGCGGCGATACCGGCGGTGCCGTCTCCGCCGCCAATAAATTTATCAGCCAGCATCAACGGGATCCCGGTGACGATGATCACCGCGACGCCGAGGGCAACACCCAGCAAACCGGTTTGCGCAATCACCGCCAGATTGATGGTGTTACCGAGTGCGAAAGCAAAGAACGGGATCAGCGTCTGTACGGCTTTGCCGAAAAATTCGCGCAACTCCGGGTCAAGGTTACCGAGGGCGAAACCGACCAGGAAAGGCAGGACCGCACCGAGGAAAACGTGGGGCTCAAACGAGGCAATCCCGGCAGTACCCAGGATAATCATGGTCATCAATGGGCCAGATTCAAGCGACATCAGCACGAATGCCCCCGCCTCTTCCTTCGTGCCATATTGCTGCATGATGGAGGCATACAGACCCCCGTTGGTCATGTCCATTGAGGCCACCAGCGCCAGCGTTGACAGCCCGGCGAAGAAGCCAAATTCAACGCCGTTCTCAGGGATAAAATGTGATGCCAGCGCGGCAACCACCCAGGCTACGGCGATTTTCGTGACTACCAACGTGCCTGATTTACGCAGCACCGTGCCGGTAGCGCTGAGCTTGATAGACGCCCCCATGCAGAAGAACCATACGGCTAAAATCGGCACGGTGCCGGCGATCAGCCCGTTGGTGAACGAACCAAAATACTTCCCTGAGTCTGGCGCGAAGGTATGGCAAATCGCGCCAATAAATAACGGCACTAACATCATCCCACCGGGGATTTTTTCTATCGCACGTTTGATATGCATGTGATGTCCACCTGAGCATTATGTTCATTCTCGGGGTCCGATATCGGGCTCCGGAGGCTGTGGTTATGTCGAATAATGACGACGTAAAGTGCCGTTCCCGGTTGGCATGACTACAGATGTTCTCTGATAAACACACTCAGTGGACGCTAAAGTATCCATTTGCTTGCTTTATGAAAGTGATCCAACACATATAAATGAAACGATGTTTCTATTTTATAGGTCGTTAGTTTTAATTAATTGCATCTGCGCATTTTAATCACGTATCGCGATCACATTTTGGTGAGCATTGCGGAAAGCTGATAAAGGGTTATGCCAGGCAGAAGGCATAAAAAAACCCGCGACAGAGATCTGTGCGGGTTTAAGAAGGGGCTGAAAGGGGTGCTGAGAGACTACCCCAGTGAGCGGGTGCCAAATGCCTGCTGCCAGTCCTGATCAAATTGAGCCACCGCAGCGGTCACAGCCGGTGTGCCCAGGAACTGTTCCGCCACATCCACAGGTAAGGTAATAGACTGACACCCGGCCAGCAGACAATCGACTGCCTGACGAGGTGTACGGAAGCTGGCAGCCAGCACTTTGGAGCCCGGCGCATGTAAACGCAGCAGTGCTTGCAGTTCAGTCACCATCGCGATGCCGTCTCCGCCCTGTGCATCCAGACGGTTAACGTAAGGCGCAACGTATTCCGCACCCGCCAGCGCCGAAAGCAACCCCTGACCCGCGCCGTACACCGCCGTGCCGAGCGTTGGAATATTCATCAGCTTCAGTTTTTTAATTGCTGCCAGCCCTTCCGCCGTCACCGGCACTTTGACCACCAGGCCAGGAACGCGCTGACTCAACAGCACCGCTTCGGCCACCATCTGTTCAGCATCGGCTGCCAGGACCTGCGCAAAGAGTTTACCCGTGCCACCGAGGGCATCACGCAGCGCGGGCAGCACTTCCCACAACGATTTGCGCTCTTTGGCCAGGATACTGGGATTGGTGGTCACGCCCTGCAGCGGCAGAATACGTGACAGACGTTTTACTGCGCTGACATCAGCAGTGTCGAGATACAACTCCATAACTCTCTCCTTAAAACCTGTGAGCGAATGCAAAGTATCGAAGAGTTTACCTCTTCAGGTGTTGCTTTTGTTGATCGCCGTCAAAATTACTTTCGAACGAAAGCCTTTTAATTACGAAAGGAAAATTCAGCGATAACTCGACCCTCAGAAGCAGCCTATGATGTTCAACCTTCAGCGCTATTCGACTCACGACGGTCCCGGTGTACGTACGGTGGTATTTTTGAAAGGCTGCTCGCTGAGTTGTACCTGGTGTCAAAACCCGGAAAGCCGTGCCACTGAACCCGACATTCTGTTTGATTCCCGTTTGTGCAGCGCAGGTTGCACGCACTGTGTGTCGGCCTTACCGCATGCTGTCATGCAGCAGAATGACCATCTGATTATTGCCCGACAACAGTTCACGCCTGCAGACAAACAGGCGCTGGAGCAGATTTGTCCCTCCGGCGCGCTCAGTCTGTGCGGTAAACCTGTCGATATTGACCAACTCATGAAGCAGATCCTGCGCGATAAGCCGTTTTATCTGCGCACCGGCGGCGGTGTCACGCTCTCAGGCGGTGAGCCTTTTATGCAGCCGCATACCACGCAGGAATTACTGCAGCGCTGCCGTCATGAAGGGTTACATACCGCCGTTGAAAGCTGTCTGCATGTGCCCTGGAAATACATTGAGCCGTCTCTTGGAGCGCTGGACCTGCTGCTGGCGGATTTAAAACACGTCGACGAGGTGGCGTTTAAACGTCTGACCGGTGGTTCAGCCAAACGGGTGCTGAATAATTTCTGCCGCCTGGCCACCGCAGGTCAACCGCTGATTGTAAGGGTGCCCCTCATCCCCGATTTCAATGCTGACCGTACTTCAGTGCGTGCCATCGTTGACTTTGCCGCCGCCGAAACCGGTTGCCAGGCGATTCACTTTTTGCCTTACCACACACTCGGCATCAATAAATACGCACTGCTTGATCAACCCTATCTGGCATCCCGCCAGCCATTGAATGACCCCGATTTGCTGACGTTCGCCCAAGACTACGCCGCCGAAAAGGGGCTGACTGCCCTGCTAAGAGGATAAAGATAATGACTCAGCTAAAACTGGAACCCCTCTCTGACCGCATCAAGGTGCATAAAGAGGCCCTGATTCATATTGTCAAACCGCCGGTCTGTACCGAACGCGCGCAGCACTACACACAGGTTTATCAGCAGCATGCCGACAAACCGCTGCCAGTGCGTCGGGCACTGGCTCTGGCTGAGCATCTGCGCCGGCGCACTGTCTGGATTAAGCATGACGAGCTGATCGTCGGTAATCAGGCCAGTGAAGTTCGTGCCGCGCCGATTTTCCCGGAATACACCGTCGGCTGGATTGAATCTGAAATCGATGCCCTGGCCGATCGCCCGGGTGCCGGATTCTCCGTCACCGAAACCAACAAAAAAATTCTGCATGAGATCTGCCCTTGGTGGCGTGGCCAGACGGTGCAGGACCGCTGCTATGGCATGTTTACTGATGAGCAGAAAGCCCTGCTCGACAGCGGTATCGTTAAAGCAGAAGGCAATATGACATCGGGTGATGCACATCTGGCGGTCAATTTTCCGCTGCTGATGGATCTGGGGCTCGACGGCCTGCGCAATAAAGTCGTTGAGCGGCGCAGCCGTATTGAACTGGCTGACTGGGAAGACTTGCATAAAGAGCAGTTGCTGAAAGCCATTGATATTACCCTCGCTGCCGTCAGCGATCATATCCTGCGTTTTGCCGTTCTGGCACGTGATATGGCGACCATTGAGGGCCGCGATCCTCGCCGTCAGGAGCTGTTGAATATCGCAGAAAACTGTGACGTTATCGCCCACCAGCCACCGCAAACGTTCTGGCAGGCGTTGCAGTTGTGTTACTTCATTCAGCTGATTTTACAGATTGAATCTAACGGCCACTCGGTTTCTTTCGGTCGCCTGGACCAGTATCTGTATCCCTTCTACCGTCATGACGTTGAAGTGGCAGAAACCCTGAGCCGTGACCATGCCATTGAGTTGCTCCAAAGCTGCTGGTTGAAATTACTCGAAGTGAATAAGATCCGCTCCGGCACCCACTCCAAAGCCTCGGCAGGCAGCCCGCTGTATCAGAACGTGACGATTGGCGGGCAGAAATGGCACAACGGTGACGTCAGCGATGCGGTCAACCCACTCTCTTATGCGGTGCTGGAGTCCTGCGGGCAGCTGCGTTCTACCCAGCCGAACCTGAGCGTGCGCTATCATGCCGGGATCAGCGACGACTTCCTCGACGCCTGCGTACAGGTGATCCGTTGTGGCTTCGGCATGCCCGCGTTTAACAACGATGAGATTGTTATTCCCGAATTCATCAAGCTGGGGGTGGAACCGCAGGATGCCTACGATTATGCCGCTATTGGCTGCATCGAGACCGCCGTTGGCGGCAAATGGGGCTACCGCTGCACCGGGATGAGTTTTATCAACGTTGCCCGCGTCATGCTGGCAGCGCTGGAACAGGGAAAGGATGCCAAAAGCGGCGGCTGCTTCCTGCCACAACAGCTTGGGCTGTCACAGGGCAACTTCAACAATTTTGACCAGGTCTTTGCACAGTGGGACCAGCAAATCCGTTATTTCACCCGCAAATCCATTGAGATTGAATGTGTGGTGGATACGGTGCTGGAAGAAAACGCCCACGATATCTTATGTTCGGCACTGGTAGATGACTGTATTGAGCGCGGAAAAACCATCAAACAAGGGGGTGCCAAATACGATTGGGTGTCAGGCCTGCAGGTAGGGATAGCCAACCTCGGCAACAGCCTGGCGGCAGTGAAAAAACTGGTATTTGAACAGGGGCAGATTGGTCAGCAGGAGCTGGCAAACGCGCTGGCTTCAGACTTCGAGGGCCTCGACGGTGAACGCCTGCGCCAGCGGTTAATCAACGGCGCGGACAAATACGGTAACGACAGTGATGAAGTAGATCAACTGCTGGTACGTGCGTATCAATGTTACATCGACGAACTGTCGAACTACCACAATACCCGTTTTGGACGCGGTCCGATTGGCGGAACTTACTACGCTGGAACCTCATCTATTTCTGCCAACGTGCCTTTCGGGGCTGCAACCACGGCCACACCCGATGGGCGTAAGGCTTTTACCCCGCTGGCAGAAGGCGCAAGCCCCGCGTCAGGTACCGATCACCTCGGGCCCTGTCTCTTATACACATCTGACGCTGC
>CAMLBO010000121.1 GCA_946478305.1 uncultured Enterobacterales bacterium | reverse complement strand
AATTGGTACGCCAGGCAGTGACCACACGATTACTATTCAGCAAGGCGGTACTGCCAAGCCACTGGTCATCAAACTGACTGACGACCAGACTTCAATGGCCGGCGTGCGTGATGCCATCAACAACGCCAACGGCGGTGTGACGGCCAGTATCCTGAAAGTCGGTGATTCAAAATTCCAGCTGGTTATCAATGCCAACAACACCGGTACCAACAATGCGATGTCCATCAGCGTAGGGGGTGACAGCGCACTGAACAGCTTTATTGGTTACACCGACGGCGCAACGGGCAATGGCATGACGCAAACCGTTAATGCGCAGAACGCCAAACTGTCGGTTAATAACATCGCCATTGAGAGCGACAGCAATACCATTGTTGATGCACCACAGGGTATTACGCTGAACCTGACCGGCACCACCGTTCCAGGCAGTGACGCCACGCTGACCGTGTCAAAAGACATCACCAAAGCTGCAACGGCGATGAAAACCTTTGTAGACGCTTATAACGCGCTGCAAACCACCATCGGTACGCTGACGGCTTATTCCCCGGTTGACAGCAATTCAGATGCGCAGTCCACCAGCAACGGTGCGCTGATTGGTGACAGTACCCTGCGTGATATTCAGACCCAGCTGAAAAATGCGTTGGGCGGCGCGCGTGCATCAGGTGCTTATACCTCCCTGGCCAGCGTTGGCGTGACTTCCGATCCTAAGACCGGCCAGCTGACGCTCGACAGCGACAAACTGAACAAAGCCCTGACGGCTGACAGCAACTCTATTTCTAAATTGATGGTTGGCGATAAAACCACTCCGGGCATTGCTGTCGCAATTAACAACTTAAATTCAGGTTATTTGTCTACCACCGGGTCGATTGAAACGGCCAAAACGGGCGTAAATAACACCCTCAAGCAGTTGACCAAGCAATACAACACGGTCAACGACAGCATCAACGACACGATTGCTCGTTATAAGACCAGCTTTACCGCGCTCGACGTTGCCATGTCGAAACTGAAAAACACCGGTGACTATCTGACTCAACAGTTCGAAGCAATGAACTCGTCAAGTTCGTAAGGATTGAAAAATGTATAACACAAAAGGAACGCAGGCCTACGCGCAGGTTGGCGTAGAAAGCGCAGTGATGAGTGCGACACCTCACCAGCTGGTTGTGATGTTATTTGACGGGGCGCGTAGCGCCCTTATCCGCGCCGGTATTTTTATTCAGCAGGGTAATATCGCTGAAAAAGGCGCGGCCTTGTCGAAGGCTATTAATATTATCGACAGCGGTCTCAAAGCCGGATTAAGTCGCGAAAAAGGCGATCCTGATTTAGTCGATAATTTAGACGCACTGTATTCCTATATGATCCGCCGTTTATTACATGCCAATTTACATAACGACCCACAGGCCATCACCGAAGTGCAGGGCTTGTTGGAAAATATTGCCGATGCCTGGCGGCAAATCGGCCCGAACTATCACCCCTCGCAGGACCAATATAATGGATCGACATCAGTACCTGGTTAATGAGTATCAGCTGATCCTGACGTTAAGCGAGCAGATGCTGACGCTGGCTAAAGATGAGAAGTGGGACGAGCTGGTAGAGCTCGAAATGACATACCTGAAAGCCGTGGAAGCCAGCACCCAGCTGCCGCTCACCGAAGAAATATCCCTGGCCGTACAGAACATCATCCGTCAGTATCTGCGTCGTATTTTGGAAAATGAGACGCAGATTAAAACGCGTCTTCAGGAACGGATGAATAAACTGGCTGAGCTCATTGGCCAGTCCGTAAAACAGCAGGAGGTCAATACGACCTATGGGCGTTTTACCGACAGAGCCGTCGCCATACGCGACCAGCAATAAATACGTTAAGACCTTTATTACCCCTTTGTATTATTTCTTGTGTATATTAAAGACTTCAGAGACAGAGAATAAGCGACTGCACCCCAGTTTCTTTTCTCTGTCGCCCTCTCTAATATCGTTTTAACCGGCGGAATACCGGCAGCAATCCAGGGAAATTCAACCTCTGGTTCACACCGGCAATATGATGTGCTGCTTCGGGCAAAATCACGATGGTACGTAAAATTAAAGTGTCACCAGGGATCGGAACCTCCTCTTTGCTCATACAGCACAGTGAGTTGCTTACCAGTAATATTTTTGTCGACAAACCCGAACTTATTTTCATCCAGCAGGGTTATTCTGTTATCCGCCATGGTTTACAAGAAACCCGCGTTAACAGCGGCGAAATGCTGGCGGTGAATAGCGGACACACCGTAAGTATCACCAACTCGTTATCAGATAATGGGGTATTCAGCTGTGCCATTATGGCCTGGGATACCTCTCTGTTCACCGATGTACGCCTGCACGCATCGCCTTTTGATGGTGCATTGACCAAGGTTGAAGATATCCGGGTCATTCCGCATATTCCTCCGGCATTTCAGCAATCCTTTAATGACACCCACCACTCGATGCTGTGGCATAAAAGCCTGCCGCCTACGATTGCACGTCATCGCATGATTGAACAATTGCTCTGGCTGTCACAGCTTGGCATCTGTTATTCCCGCCAGCATATTGAAACTGTGACCCAACAGGTGCGTGATCTGCTGGTAAATAATCTGCACAAATCCTTTACTGCGGCCGAAGTGGCAGAACAGTTAATGATGAATGAAGTGATGCTGCGACGCCGTCTGGCGGCTGAAAACAGCGTACTACGCAATCTGATGATTGATGTGCGCATGACCCACGCACTTCGCCTGTTGCAATGTACCGATCTGGCCATTTCCAATATTGCCCATCAGGTCGGGTATGAGAGCAGCTCCAGGTTTGCCGAACGGTTTCGCAAACGTTTTGGCTTCGCCCCTACCTCCATTCGTGGTCATTTACGTCCGTTATAATCACGTTAACTGCTGTTCCAAAAGGTAGTAAAAACGTTGTAAAGGGGCAGCGATGCGACATGCAAATGTGAACATTGTAAAATTGTGATAAACCGCACTCATTAATTGATTACCAAATGTTAACGACCTAGAATACTCCCTGCGTTTTTTGCTGGATTCAGGGGTTAGTTGTGCACGTTTGGTGGGAAGTAATAAAAATAATTTATTGGGGTGGTTTGGCACTGGCAACCATTTTCACGCTGTTCATGAGCCGCGGTACGTTTAAAATTCGTTTATTGACCTCAGGTATCATCGGATTTACCTGGCCGATGAGTTTTCCTGTGGTCCTGCTATTTTCACTGTTCTAGCCGCTGGTTGAGGACAAAGTTTCCTGGCGTGGTGCCCAGCGCTTTACGAAACACAGCAATGAATGCGCTGGTGTTGTCGTAACCGACCTCCAGCGCAACGTTCTGAACCCTTTCTCCGCTGGCTAATAATTCTACTGCCCGCATCATTCGCGCGCGCTGTCGCCAGGCGCTAAAGGTAAAACCCGTATGCAACGGGAATAACCGGATTAACGTTCTCGCCGATAAACCACTCCCCGCAGCCCATTGCTCCACACCCTGTGTATTACTGACATCGCTGAGCAACCGCCGCGCAACATTCAGCAAGCGAGGGTCGGCAGGCATTGGCAGACCGAAAGAGGCCGGAGCCGCATCGAGGATCTCGTGCACCATCACCGTTGTCAGCGCCTGCTGCGCCTCCTGTTGTGTCTGTGGATGCCAGGTTTCTACTCTTCGCAGCGCCTCCCTCAGCAGCCCACTCACTGGGAAAGTTTTTGGCAGAACGGGCAATTTCTCACTGATAGACTCGTGGAAATAAAGACTCCAGCCATAAAAGGCACCGTGTGAAGTCATGCCATGTAGACAGTTTGCCGGCACCCAAACGGCGTGCGTTGCCGGAATGACCCACTGGCTTTTCTGAAACTCAGCCGTCAACAACCCCTGTTCCGTACCATAAAGTTGTCCGCAGGTATGATGATGCGCGGGAGTCACCCGCCCCTGAGGCGCAGCGGTCTTCACCAGTTGTAAAGTGTCCGTCGCGGAGGGAAAACAGCAGAGAGGTTCATTCATGGCGCATTCACCGTATAAACTGGCTTGCCTGGGTTAATAACGCCAACCCTACGTTGATACAATAGTGGGGTCAACGCAACTCTTTGGAGATTCCCCCATGACGACAGCCCAGGCACGCCATTATCTTAACGAGGTATTTCACTCCCTGTTCGATCCGGCCATCAGTGCGGAAGCAACAGCCCGCTACTTCACGCCCGGTTATCAGCAACACGCCGATGGAAAGGTACTTGATCATCCGATGTTTGTGGAACATGCCCGTACGCTGAAATCGACGTTGCAATATGCGACCGTGACCTTCGGCAACGTTATCGCCAGTGGCAACACGCTGGCCAGTTGGCATATTGTCGACGCCGTTAAGCATAATGGACAGGCATTACGCGTTAAAGTTGTCGCCATTTATCAACTTGAAGATGGGCTGATCGCGCGGGTCGATGAACTCACCCATCTGATGGAAGGGGAAGCGTCCGACAGGGATCTCGGCACCCGCCACACCTGAGGACGTCGGCAGGCTGCAGGTACGAAAAACCCGGCACGCTGGCCGGGTTTTTATGAACTATCCGTATTAACAGCGAGCAATCCAGGCTTATTTGCGGGTCTGAATCCAGAAGGCATGGATAAGACCTGGCAGATAACCACAAAGCGTCAGCACAATGTTAAGCAGAAATTGTAAGCCTAAGCCATTGCCAATCAGTACACCCAGTGGAGGCACAAGAATAGTAATTAACACTCTCCAAAAACCCATAACGTTCTCCTTTTTGATGATTTTGTTAAATTTAGTCAAAAATTTGTGATCCAACAATCAGACAAATCGTGAAAAAGGATTTAGAGCCAGAAGTGTGAATGACAGATACAAAATAAATTGCCGCCTTGCGGATGAATAGTGTGAATAATAGGCCATGCAAAGCCTGACTGCTCAGCTTGTCTTTAACGCCTTCACTTCTATCGGGATAACCTATGCCAACTAACGCACCAGAAACACCCCCTAAAAAACGTGACCCGTTTCGCTTTCACCATAAACATTCCCATCTGGCCCCGACTTTTGGCGAAAGCTGGTTTGCCCTGAAGGCAGAAGCGTTCGCGCGTTTTTTCGGTACGCCCCTGTTTCTTGGCGGGCAAACAGTGATTGTGGCGGTTTGGATTTTCCTTAACGTCGCTGGCATCGTTAAATTTGACGTTTACCCGTTCATTTTACTTAACCTCGCCTTCAGTCTGCAGGCCGCGTATGCCGCCCCACTCATCCTGCTGGCACAAACCCGTCAGGCCGAGCGTGATAAAGCCCATGCAGATGCTGATGCACAGCACCGAGAGGAATTAGCGGTTGCCAACGAACAGCGTCAGGAGTTGGCCGCGCAGCATACTGAACAGATGATTGAACTGCTCAAGCAAAACACCGAACTGACCAATATGACCAAGCAGCTGACAGAACGCATCGAAACGCTGACCTCACAGTTGCATAAAAAGATGTTGGAAGGCTGATTTGAATCGTGGTCAGCCCGCAAACCGCGAAAGTTAGCGGATCATTTCAAGAATGATCTCAACCTCGCGGCGTGTACTGACCATCATCTCTTTATCGGTTTGACGTGAGTGGCCGTCAGGTACCTGGTGGATTTGCTTCATTTGTTGCCGGATACGGGTTCTTTGCTCATCACTCAGACTATTACACATGACTATCAACAAATTGCGCAGCACCATGCTCTGGAGCGCGGTTTCTTGCATCTGCTCGCTGACTGACATGACCAGTTTTACAATGTCATCATTGTCCATGATTTCTTAACCCAGGCCGGGGGGTGCGACGCACACCACACACCCGAAAAATAACATCTTCGCCCGTAAGCCATGCCTGCGGTATACCCCTAAAAGGTGCCTAATTCCACGAATGGCCTATAGAAGAAATTGCGCATTGCATTGCACGATTTTGAAAGTGATCACCGTCACATTTTCTCGCTTGTCCCTCCTGAGATTTTTCCCCTGCCCTATAATTTAGGGCAGCCGGGAACCATACCCCCATCGTTAACCGGTTATTTGTACCCCAACATTAAGGAGTAGGAGGAATAATGTCTGAATATCATTATTTGCTTCTTGGAGGGAGTCGTCATGGACAGAAACATGTCGATGAATGCCATCAGTTTTCGCTGTATTTCTGGGGAGATAACCGTCTGGAAAAAGCCCAGGCGGATTCAGAAATTTATGGCGTACAAAATGAGCGTTATAAGGTCTGCCCGGAAAAATGTGCGGACGGCAACTGGTATCTGGTCGGTTATTGCGGGGTCTGTCCGGAAATTCCGGTGGATGAACTCACCCATTTGGTGATCCACAAGAACGTCAAGCCGATGATGTGATTAAAAAGCGTTCTAACGCAGTAAAATAACCCCGCCCATCGCGGGGTTTGTCTTTTCAGGTCAGGGAAGTCATTCAACCCGCCATCCCCTGAATATTGGCCGCACGGAATTCAACGTGACCGCCAATCTCAAAATGCCTGTGAAGCGTTGAAATGCGTCCTACAGGTGCAACACGCAGGATCTCCCCTTCGAATTCACCGTCCATGATGCGGTTGATAGCAACATCCAGCTGATAACTCGCCGGTTCGACACCGACGGGAAACGTCAGCAGCTTCACTTTATCACCGACCTGAAAGCGATTGAGCATGGGTAACGGCGCCTGCTCGAAGATATCCTCGTTCATCATACGTTTCCTTGTTTTTCGGGATGATTAATAAGAGGATAGAACACTTCAACGCCACCCGCCTTAAAGGTTACAAGGAAATTCCATGATTAAGCTGACACAACAACAGTGCGTGATCCTCACCGGTTTTACCGGCATCCTGCACGGAGAATTCGAATGGTTTCACGCCGATTTGGAATCACGTCTGGGCCGCGAAGTACAGACCTCGGAGCTGGGTTATCCCGAGTTTATCGCCGAGTGTAAAGCCTTGTACGAAGAAGATTTTAATGCGCTGATGCCTGACTAACCTACCTACACCTGCATACTCATCACTTCTTGATAGGCCGCCACCAGCTTGTTACGTACCTGAATCCCCAATTGCATGGAGATGGACGATTTCTGCATATCAACCATCACATCATTGAGGCCGACACCGGGGACGCCCAGTTCGAATTTCTGTGCCTGCAATTTGGCGGTGTTTTGCGTCTCACTGATTTTGCCCAGCGCCGCTTTCATTTCACTGGCAAAGCCCGCTTCCTGTAAAGGTTCTACCGGTTGCTTCATACCTGCCTGCAACGCCGTGGCTTGTAATTGCTGCAACACGCTCTCAATGCCTTGAATTGCCATAAATTCCTCAGTTTTAGCTGTCGTAACGCTTCAGTCGCGAATCAAAACCTCATTCATAGGCCGACACCCTATCACATAGGATTAACCCTAAACGCCCTAATTGACCGCAAAAACCATGGCTTATCGACCCATTAACTTTGCGTGTAGGGGCAAATAATGGCTTACCTGAAAAATCAGGTTCCTCTTGCCGTGCCTGAGGGGAACGAAAAAAATTTAACGCCTGTTGAGATTGCCCCGACAGGTTTGCGCATCTGGGAGTCCGTTTTGTTACGACACGATCGGTTACGACACCACACGAATATCGCCGTTCAACTGCTAAACAGGGATTTGCTATGAGCTCCGCAATAGCCGGCGCAGACACTCCTGAAAACGGACTGACTGCGTTTATTACTCGACTGCGTGCTAACCCGAAAATCCCTCTCGCCATTGCCGCTGCGGCCGCACTGGCGATAGTCGTTGTGATGATGTTATGGGCGAAAGCCCCCACCTATCGCGTGCTGTTCAGCAATCTTAATGATAAAGACGGGGGGGCTATCGTCACTCAGCTGACGCAAATGAACATCCCTTATCAGTTCTCTGATAACGGTGGCGCCATTCTTATTCCTGCCGATATAGTTTATGAAACGCGCCTGAAGCTCGCTTCTGCCGGTCTGCCGAAAGGCGGCGCGGTCGGCTTTGAGTTAATGGACCAGGAAAAATTCGGTATCAGTCAGTTTAGCGAGCAGATTAACTACCAGCGCGCACTGGAAGGTGAACTCTCCCGCACGATTGAAACCCTGGGGCCGGTGCAAAGCGCCCGCGTCCATCTGGCGATCCCAAAACCTTCCCTGTTCGTGCGCGAGCAGAAAAACCCGTCGGCTTCCGTCACCCTGAATTTGCAATCGGGTCGTGCGCTGGATGACGGCCAGATCAACGCTATCGTTTATATGGTGTCGAGCAGCGTTTCCGGCCTGCCGCCGGCTAACGTGACCGTGGTCGATCAGAGTGGCCACCTGCTGACCCAGTCCGACAACAACGGACGTGACCTGAATGCCGCGCAGCTGAAATATGCCAACGAAGTCGAAGGCCGCCTGCAGCGCCGTATTGAAGCCATTCTTCAGCCGGTGGTCGGTAACGGTAATGTGCATGCGCAAATCACCGCGCAGATTGACTACGCCGTCCGCGAGCAGACTGACGAAAATTACCAGCCAAACGGTTCAGCGGATAAAGCCGCTGTGCGTTCCCGCCAACTGAGCACTAACGACCAGATGGGCGGTTCAGGCATTGGCGGCGTACCGGGCGCGCTGAGCAACCAGCCAACCGCTCCGGCGACGGCGCCGATCACTAACGCGACGGCCAACGTCAACAACCCTAATGCTGCGGCCGGTCAGCAAAACACCGCACAGAATAATGCGGCAAGCCGTACGACAGCCCCGAGCGGTCCGAGCAGCAACCGTCGCGATGAAACCACTAACTACGAGCTGGATCGCACCATTACCCATACCCAGCACAGTGCCGGTGGCGTACAGCGTCTGTCGGCCGCGGTAGTGGTTAACTATCAGCCGGGCGTGGACGGTAAATCCAAACCACTGACCGATGAACAGCTTAAGCAGGTTGACTCACTGGTGCGCGAAGCGATGGGCTTCTCTGCCGAACGCGGTGACACGCTGAACGTGGTAAACACGCCATTTAATGAAACGGTTGATGACGCCACTGCCCAGCCATTCTGGAAGTCCCCTGCCTTCTTTGACCAGTTGCTGAATGCCGGTCGCTGGTTGCTAGTGCTGATTGTTGCCTGGCTGTTGTGGCGCAAAATGGTTCGCCCTCTGCTACAGAAACAACAGGCTGATCGCGAAGCCCTGGCCGCTGCCAACGTTGCCGCTGCCGCACCGCCATCCGATGGCAGCCCGATCGTCAAACTCTCCAATGACGAGCTGGCTAAGCGTAAACGTTCACAACAACGTGTCAGTGTCGAAGTGCAGACCCAACGTGTTCAGGAGCTGGCCGATAAAGACCCACGTATCGTCGCCCTGGTTATCCGCCAATGGATGAGTACCGAACAACCATGACAATGACTGGAACAGAAAAGAGCGCCATCCTGATGGTCACGCTGGGTGAAGACCGCGCGGTTGAGGTGTTCAAGCACCTTAACCCTCGCGAGGTTCAGCAAATCAGTGCCGCGATGGCCAACATTCATCAAATCTCCAACAAACAGCTAAGTGATGTGCTGGGTGAGTTTGAAGATGAGTCCGAGCAGTACGCCGCGCTGAGCGTTAATACCAGCGAGTACCTGCGTTCGGTGCTGACCAAGGCGCTTGGAGAAGAGCGTGCAGCCAGCCTGCTGGAGGACATCCTTGAGTCGCGTGAAACCACCAGCGGCATGGAAACGCTCAACTTTATGGAGCCGCAGATTGCGGCGGACCTCATCCGCGACGAGCATCCGCAGATCATCGCCACGATCCTCGTGCATCTTAAACGGGGCCAGGCGGCCGATATTCTGGCGCTGTTCGACGAGCGTCAGCGCAACGACGTGATGCTGCGTATCGCCACCTTCGGCGGTGTTCAGCCAGCGGCACTGGCGGAACTGACCGAAGTGCTCAATAACCTGCTTGATGGTCAGAACCTCAAGCGGGCGAAGATGGGGGGTGTCCGTACTGCGGCAGAGATCATCAACCTGATGAAAACTCAGCAGGAAGAGGCGGTTATCGAGGCCATGCGCGGGTACGACGGCGAACTGGCCCAAAAAATTATCGACGAGATGTTCCTGTTCGAAAACCTGGTGGACGTCGACGACCGCAGTATTCAGCGCCTGTTGCAAGAGATCGAAGGCGAAGCACTGCTTATTGCACTGAAAGGGGCCGACGCGCCGCTGCGCGAGAAGTTCCTGCGCAACATGTCGCAACGTGCTGCCGATATTCTGCGCGACGATCTGGCCAACCGTGGCCCGATGCGTATGTCTCTGGTGGAGAACGAACAGAAAGCCATCCTGCAAACGGTACGTCGTCTGGCCGAATCTGGCGAAATGATGATTGGTGGAGGCGAGGATTCCTATGTCTGATGACCTGACGCCACAAGATAAACCGGCTGAGCCAAAGAAAAGCACCGCCGAGAAGAAGGCCGAGATGCTCAACGCACTGCCCTGGCAGCCGTGGAAGCTCAATGACCTGAACACGCCAAGCTACAAGACGCCAATAGAACCCCTGTTTGCGGAAGATGAGGCGGAAAGCCAGGAAGATCTTCCTCAGGAGCAGGTTGATCATAACGAACTTGTGCGTTTGCAAATGCAGGCGCAGCAGCAGGGTCATAAGGAAGGTTATGACGCCGGTCATCAACAGGGTTATCAGGCCGGTTTTCAGGCCGGTCAGGAAGCCGGACATGTACAGGGTGTGCAGGAAGCTCAGCAGCAGCAGGCCGTTCTGACCGAACACTGGCAGCATATGGTGACCGACTTCCAGCAAACACTGGATGCACTGGACAGCGTGATAGCCTCGCGTCTGATGCAGATGGCGCTGACCGCGGCAAAACAGGTGCTTGGACAGCCGCCGATTTGTGACGGCTCCGCCCTGCTTAACCAGATACAGCAATTGATTCAGCAAGAACCGATGTTCAAAGGCAAACCGCAGCTCAGGGTCAACCCGGCTGACTTTGAACGGGTCGAACAACAGCTGGGCGTGACTTTAAGCCTGCACGGCTGGCGCCTGCTGGCAGACAGCCAGATTCACGCGGGCGGATGTAAAGTCAGCGCGGAAGATGGCGACATGGACGCCTCGCTCGCGACCCGCTGGCATGAACTGTGCCGCCTTGCCGCACCGGGTGATCTCTGATGACCGCCCGTCTCAGCCGCCTGCTTAAAACGCTCGATGATGCCGAAAAGCGCATGGAGCGAACCCCTGCGCTGCGCCGTTACGGACGTCTGACCCGTGCTACCGGTTTGGTGCTTGAAGCCACCGGCCTGCAACTGCCGCTCGGTGCCACCTGCCTGATTGAACGCCATGACGGCAATAACGTGCAGGAAGTAGAAAGCGAAGTGGTCGGCTTTAACGGTCAGCATCTGTTTTTAATGCCGCTGGAAGAAGTTGAGGGCGTATTGCCCGGTGCACGGGTGTATGCCCGTATCTCACCGGAAGGCCATACCGCCAGCAAACAGTTACCGCTTGGCCCTCAGTTACTCGGCCGCGTGCTGGACGGCAGCGCCAAACCGCTCGACGGCCTGCCGCCGCCGGATACCGGCTATCGTGCTGCATTGATCACACCGCCCTTTAACCCGCTACAACGCACCCCTATCACTGACGTACTTGATGTCGGCGTTCGCGCCATCAATGCCCTGCTGACCGTCGGTCGTGGCCAGCGTATGGGGCTGTTCGCCGGTTCCGGCGTGGGTAAGTCTGTACTGCTCGGCATGATGGCGCGTTACACACAGGCCGACGTGATTGTGGTTGGGCTTATCGGTGAACGTGGCCGTGAAGTAAAAGATCTGTCTCTTATACACATCTCC
>CAMLBO010000120.1 GCA_946478305.1 uncultured Enterobacterales bacterium | reverse complement strand
CCAATGAGCGCAATGTTTTCCATGATAGTTCTCCGAATGAAAGCCTATCCTCAGCTTAGTACCGGGAAGGAGGGAGTGACCATCTCATTAAATATCCTACGCTAGGCCTGTGTCTTAAGCAGGTATGACGGTCCGCTTTGTGCCATAAGCGGACTTTGCAAACATCACTGTTTTATTAAGAAGGTAACGGGTCATAACATGTGGACTTCATTGACTGCGTTCCATCAACTCAAGCGTCTGACCATCGGGGCTTTGTAAATATATTACTCTGGTTCCCTGCATGGGGCCTGACAAGACTGTCTGAGGTTTCCCTGGCGTCTTCCAGCCATAGTCCGATACTTTGCTCAAGAGCGTATCAAGATCCTCTACATTAAACGCAAGGTGAGCGTAGCCAGGGATGTAGGGTGCTGAAGGCTCTTCTGGCTGTTCAATGTTATTGTATTGCAGTAATTCAATTTTAATACCAGCCAGTTCAAGCAAAGCCATTCGTACATCAGCTCCCCTTGCGCCTGTCACTTCATCAATAATAGGTCCAGACATTTTCCCTTCGCGTAATAACTCCCCTCCAAGAAGGGGTCCGCTTGGAAAACGGAAAATATCCTACGCTTTTTGTACAGACCACTATCCACTGAGCGTAATGAACGGTATTTACCCTGTCCCAGCTTAAGGTTTGTCCGCCAGACGTAATCCCCACTCAGATTGATGTGCTCCCATCCCAGCGGGGACAAATGAGAAATCAGTTGATCATTAATCGGGATCCCTTTTCGTCTCAGGGAATCTATAGCTCTTTCTATATATACCGTATTCCACAGGGAGATCGCCGCAGTCAGCAACGTTAGACCACTGGCCCGGTAGCTCTGATTCTCCAGCCCCCGATCTCTGATCTCACCCAACCGGTGCATAAAGACCGCTCGTGCAAGCGCATTGCGGGCCTCACCTTTATTCAGCCCTGCCTGTACGCGTCGGCGCAGTGATGGATCGCGAAACCAATCCAGCATAAACAGTGCGCGTTCGATGCGTCCGATTTCCCTCAATGCCTTTGCAAGGCCATTTTGTTTAGGATAACTGGCCAGTTTTTTCATCATGAGCGATGCGGTAACAGTCCCCTGTTTTATCGAGCTTGCGAGGCGAAGTACCTCATTCCAGTGAGTTTCAATGTCTTTAAGATTCAGTGGGGTTGTGGATATCACAGATTGAAGTCCCGGATAACGCTCAGCCTTTCCCTGAATAAAAAGTCGCTTGTCGTGAAGATCCCGGATCCTTGGGGCAAAAGCGAATCCGAGCAGATGCATCAGCGCGAAAACATGCTCAGTGAAACCTGCGGTGTCGGTGTAATGCTCTGTAATTTCCAGATCACTTTCGTGATACAGCAGACCATCAAGTACGTGGGTGGAGTCCCGCACACGGCTGATCACTTTGGTGTAAAACGGGCTGTACTGGTCCGAAATATGCGTGTAAATCTGCACGCCTGGTTCCTGCCCGTATTTCAGATTGACCTGACCCGCATAACGCCCGTGACTACCCACCCGAAAATTCTGCCCGTCAGACGAAGACGTTGTACCATCGCCCCAAAATGCAGTCAGATGCCGCTGTTTCTGAGTATTAACCAGCTCAGCCAGCGCGGCTGAATAGGTTTCATCCCTGATGTACCAGGCCTGAATGCCCTCCAGTGACGATTTTGTCGTTCCCGGACAGGATTCTGCCATTTTTGTCAGCCCCAGATTGATGCCATCGGCCAGGATGGTGGTCAGTAACAACTTTCTGTCTTTCGGCCTGACGTTATTATTTTTGAGATGCGTGAAATGGCGGATAAAACCGGTCCAACCGTCCACTTCATCCAGCATTTCCGTAATTTTAGGGTGAGGCAACATACCGTAAACCAGATCGGAAAAAGGGGATGCGGCTGAAGGGACACTGTTATCCAGCGGGGTAATTTTCACACCTTTATCCGATATATCAACATCAGGCAAATCACCGGCCAGCGCCATCGCATTCACTTCCTCCAGGCGCGATGCCAGAAGCGTCATACGGCTCTTGATGTATTCATGGCAATCGGTCGGAATGGCAAGGGGTAACTGATTATCCCGGAGTGATTTTATAAAATCGCCAGACGGGATCAGATAATCATCGAAATTCCTGTAGCGACGCGCCCCCTTTATCCAGATATCGCCAGAACGTAATGCTCCCTTAAGCTCGTTCAGCACACAAAACTCGTAATATTTGCGGTCAATGCCGGTGGGAGTGATCACGACCTTTCGCCAGCTCTCAGGAATAAACCCGGTTGGTGCGGATGGCGGGACTTTTCGGAGTTGTTTCCGATACATCTCTCTGACGGTATCCAGCGCATCATTGAGCTGCATTGCGGCGGGTGCCGCCCTGAACTGCAACGCGGACAGCATCCTGGGGGCGTATTTACGCAGCGTACTGTATTTTTCTGTGATCAGATGCAACGGGTCGAAGTTATCCTTACGTGAGAGGAAGCGCGTCTCTTCCACGCTGTTGATAAACTCTTGCCATGGAAGGACGTCTTCTATTGCGGCCCAGGGATCTTCACCAGACTCTCTGGCGTTAAGTAATGCCTGCCCAATGGTAACGTATTGCTTCAGCTTACTCTGAATCAGCTTTCCCGTTTGCTGAAGCCGTTCGGCCTGCGTGCATTTTGCCCTGCTGAACAGACTGCCCAGAATACGCTCGTGCAGATCAATCACTTCGTCAGTCAGGGTGGCCCTGGCTTCCGATATGACACACACCAGCGAGGCATAACGGCGAACATCCGTGAATTTTGCCAGGTCTCGGCTACTCATTTTCCTGCCTTCGCGTGCGAGTTTCAGGAGCCGGTTCTGGTGAACGGAAAGCGCAATACCGTCAGGTAGTGCCAGCGCCTCAATCGCAGTTAACCGATCGATATGTTGGAGGACATTTTTACCATTAATTTTCCCCGGAGGCTGGAGCAGCCAGGCCAGCCGTGAGGGTTGCTCACCCTCAGATACCAGCAGACGGTCCAATGCCGCTTTGTGCCCTGGTTCAAGCTGCGCGGTAAGCGCAGAAAAAACTGCCCTGTCGGCAAGCGTTGCTGCTTCGGCCAGGGTCCGCTCAATGACATCAGCAGAGGGGAAAATGACATTATTATTGTGAAGCCAGGAGAGCATTCCTTCCGCAAGCAAAAAACCTTTATCTGTCCGCATGGCGTGGGGGTAAAGGTGGCGAATGCAGATTTTTTGCAGCGCCCGGGTGAAGGGGGACAATTCCAGGTAGCGGTAGAGTTCAGCCAGATGCTCCCAGCGGGTGACCTCTCTTGATGCATACTCGGCCCACAAATCAGGCTGAAGTTTCAAATGAGCCGCAAGCCGAGAAACAACCCCGTCGTGAGGGGGCATGTTTTTGTCGGGAGGAAACCCCGGCCCTCGCAAATAACAGAGTAAAACAGCAAAGCCCAGGCGATTTGCAGGTCTGCGGTGTTTATTAATAAGCGCGAGGTCAGGTTCACTCAAAAAGCACATGCGCGTCAGAAGCACGTCATCATCCGGTACAACCAGCAAGCGCTCTTTTTCTTCACTGCTGAGCATTTGTCTCCGTGGCATAAATGCTTCCTCTGCATATAGTTAATTTTAGTTATCGCTTTACACTGACCGAAACTGGTCGGTTTCGTACACTAGTCAGCGATACTGTCCGAAAGTGAGTGAATTCACTATCGTACATACGTTATAATCCGTACATCCTTTTCGTACAGAAAATATCACTATGTCACGTGTTTTTGCCTACTGTCGTGTCTCGACCCTAGAGCAGACAACAGAAAATCAGCGAAGAGAAATTGAGACGGCTGGTTTCGCTGTTAAATCTCAGCGACTGATTGAAGAACACATCAGTGGCTCAGTTGCCGCCAGTGAGCGGCCAGGGTTTTCTAAACTGCTTGACCGGATGGAAAATGGCGATGTGCTGATTGTCACCAAATTAGACCGACTGGGGCGCAATGCGATGGATATCAGAAAAACGGTGGAACAACTGGCTGCTTCAGATATTCGCGTTCACTGTCTCGCTCTGGGCGGAGTGGATCTGACCAGCCCGGCCGGAAAAATGACCATGCAGGTGATCTCTGCTGTGGCGGAATTTGAGAGAGACCTGCTGCTTGAGCGTACGCACTCAGGTATTGCGAGAGCAAAAGCAGCCGGAAAACGGTTTGGACGTCCTTCAGCACTGAGTGAAGAACATAAAATTATGGTGATTACACGGATTAACGCTGGAATGAGCATCAGCGCCATTGCACGAGAATTCAATACCTCCCGACAAACCATACTCCGAGTAAAGGCAGGGCAGCAATAACCCTTGTCACTAACCCTGCGTTATTGGCTGGGCGGTTGGCTATGTGTCAAAAGCGGACATCTCTGACGTTACGACTCGTATACCAGATGTAAATAAGGTCACATTTACGCTGCCTACAAGCACCTTAATGCATATTTACAGTTTGGATCACGTGCTCTTTCATTTCGTGATAGACAACATCCGCTAATGCTTCAATTACCATTCCACTCGCTATCAACACAGACAACATAGCAAGACCGTAGATTGTGTTGCGCATTGTAACCTCATGCTTATTTTATTCATCTATTAGGCTACAAGAATATCCTAAAGTTCCCATCAGCAACTCTACGTTGGAATATACATTTTTTGAGTTTTCCTGATGGTATTATTTTCTAAAAAATAATGGCCAGTATCGCCTGGCCATGTATATGATAATTAATACTTATTATACCAAAATAATATCAATCTTCCAGTTTGCGTCTTTTTATTTGGAGGAGGAAGATTGACAAGACTCTCATTATTTGATGGTGATAATATGATGAGAGAAACATCCCCCTTTCTTCTTGCTTCCTTTAACCAGATGGGGAAATTATCAGTACTAACGTAACGCCCATGACTATCTGGATATGTAAGACCATATTGGAGTTCTCCTTGCGCGTCATACATCATGATATCGCTACGCTTCAACTCCCATCCTAGACCAGTAGCAATACCAACATTATTCGTTAGCACCGTACGACTTTCTTTCAATAAACCTATGTTATTGGCGATAAAATGTTGTGGTTGATTTGCATCAATGACTTGCTGAGGAATTAAATATCCTGCAAAAAGTGCAAATAGCAAAGGGCACGCTGCTGCAAACTGCCAATATTGAGCATCATTTCTCAACGTCATTAGCCCGACAATAGCCCAACCTGTAAATACAAGAGCGCCTAAAATCACTTTCTCATGCTCCTGATCGCCATAAATGGTAAGTCGAGGGAAAAAGCCCAACCCTAAAAATATAATACTCAGGGCAACAGCAGAACCAAATATCAGATTAATCAAACCATTTATCTTAAATGTACGCATGGACAAGTTGGCAATACAATCTTTAGCATATGCGGCCATTAAAAGAGACAGGGGGGCCATACAAGGTAGGATATAGGTGAGCAGCTTCCCTTTAGCAAGACTAAAAAAAAGGAGTGGCATAATTACCCAGCAGAGTAAAAAGAACAATTCAGGCCGTGTTGTTCTTTCACGCCAACCTTTGATTAAAGACGAAGGGAGCAATGCTATCCAGGGTAAAGCTCCTAAGCAAAGTAACGGGAGATAAAACCAGAAAGGCGATTTATGCTGAGCCTTGTCAGAAGCAAAGCGTTGGATATGCTCTACCCAGAAAAAATAATTCCAAAAGTCGGATTCGCGCAGCGCAACTGCTATCACCCACGGCAGACACAGAAATAAGGCAGTCAAGACCGAGAGAGAACCGAAAAGTACAACTTCTTTTACACGTTTTTGTAATATAGCTACAGGCAGTATACAAATAACGGGAATGACTAGTGCCAGAAAACCTTTTGTCATAAAACCCATACCGCAGGCCAAACCGAGTAAGGCATACCCCCCGCACTTTTTCCATGGTGTTCGTACTTGCAATGACATGTACGAAGCTGCCATGCAGGCTGTCAACCATAGAGAAATCATCGGATCAAGTACACTATACGTCCCAACGCTAAAGGCCAAAAGCGAAGTAAAGTAAATCATCGCGGCCAAAGTCGCTGCACTTCGGCTTTGCCACATTTTCATTGCCAGCCAAAAAATCAGGGCAACACTGCATGCAGTGCAGAACACGGAACCAAAACGAACGGAAAAATTACTGTCCCCCAGCAACCACTGGCTCACATTATTTATCCAATAACCTGCAACAGGTTTTTCAAAATAGCGGATACCCAATAGGTGGGGGACTATCCAGTCACCGCGCTGTAACATTTCCCTGCTTATTTCGGCATAGCGGGTTTCATCAGGTTGCCATAATAAACGAGTATTAATGGGCAAAAGATATAAAAGTGCAAATAGGATCGGCAATATGACCACACTATAGCGCTTTGAAAACAATAACATAGGCAATTCCTTTTAAATTAGTTACTAGACTAACGAAGGCGTTTTGCAAAAAAATAAATGGCAACTCGTTTAGATATTCACGCTTAACCTAGTAATTTATTGTATAGCTTACTTTTAACCATTCACCATGTTTCACTGTCGCTTGACGTTTTCTCTTAACTTATTGAGGTTTCGTTTATTCTTGAAAAATAAATTCATTAATCTATAAGGGAATAATTTAAGGTTTTCTTAAGATTAATGAATCCTCATTGCATCTTAGGCCGTTAATTATTTTTGATGTAATTAATATTTACAATTCGGGGTAGACTAGCCAATCAAAAGGATCGCGCTGAAAGACTTTAAAGTACAGACTGAATCTGACCCTATGCATACTGAGTCTTTATCTTATTCCCTCTGCCATTTTCGAAATCAACGCAGAAAACCAGGCCTTCCTGAGCCTTCAAAGATGGCAAGGTGCAATTGGAAGAAAATATTAAAGGAAGGGTGAATGTTACATAGAGAAGAACACAGCATTGAAAAAATAGGCTGGCTTCGTGCTGCAGTTCTAGGCGCGAACGACGGGATTGTCTCTGTCGCCAGTTTATTACTGGGCGTCGCGTCCGCAAACGTAACTCATCAGAGTATTCTGCTCACGGGTGTTGCAGGCTTAGTCGCTGGAGCAATGTCGATGGCCACCGGTGAGTACATTTCGGTATCTTCTCAGTCAGATACTGAAAAAGCAGCCCTTACAGATGATCCCTTCCCAATATTGATGCCAGGATAAATCAGAGATCCGGGTCTGTTTGCAGGCTTCGGACAAATTCTTCCGGAGTCTGGTTATTTAATGAGGAATGTGGCCGGTACTGGTTATATTCCTGCCGCCAGTGCTCGATCTTCTCCTGAGCATCTTCCAGTGACAGGAACCAGTGCACATTCAAACACTCATCGCGCAGGCTCCCGTTGAATGACTCGACCAGAGCATTATCTGTCGGTCTGCCGGGCCGTGAGAAGTCCATTGTCACCTTATTTTCGTATGCCCAACGGTCAAGCGCTTTAGAGATAAATTCGCTGCCATTATCCGTCTGCAACCGGTGTGGTATACGGTGCTGCATTTGTTTCAGGCGCTCCATAACAGCCACCACATCCTCTCCGCGCAGCCCCTGACCAACTTCGATCGCCAGGCATTCACGACTAAAATTATCCACTACAGTTAGGGCACGTATCCGACGCCCGTTGAACAGATTATCAGCAACAAAATCCATGCTCCAGCACTGATCTAATGCGGTCACTTCTGGACGGGCGTGTCGGTGCCTGGCTGTAACATGCCTGAGTGGTCGTTTTGCTCGCAGATTCAGTCCTTCCTGACAGTAAATTCGGTGGGTTTTCTTGTGGTTGACTAACCAGCCTTCCCTGCGCAAAAGAATATGAATGCGCGGGCAACCATAGCGGATCCGTGTCTCCGCAATTTCTCTTATCCGGTGAGTCAGGGCCCTGTCATCACGACAACTGCGATAGAGGTATACCGTGCGACTCTGCATCATTAAACGGCAACCACGACGCAGCCCGATACGATAGGCGTCCAGCAGGTAAGTCACCGCTTCACGCTTCTGAATGGGCCTCAGAACTTTTTTCGAATGACATCCTGGAGCATTTCCTTATCCAGACTGAGGTCCGCCACCAGACGCTTAAGCCGTTGGTTTTCGTCCTCAAGCTGCCGCAAACGGCGCAGTTCTGTTACGCCCATACCGCCAAATTTTTTCTTCCAGTTATAAAAAGTGGCTTCAGAAATACCCATCTTTCTGCACACTTCCTCCACCCGAGTGCCTGTTTCGGCCTGTTTAAGGGCGAATGCTATCTGTTCTTCGGTATAACGGGTCTTTTTCATGGTTGATATGCCTCTCAGTGAGATGAAAGAAAGACCGGATACTTTAGTTTAGGCTGGCACTGTTTTCAGGGAGGAGATCATGATAAACACTCCCCTGAACGGAGGTGGTGCCGATGAAAAAGTCACGATTCACCGAAGAGCAGATTGTCTTTGCCCTGAAGCAGGCTGGGCTGGGTACGTCCTTGCCGAATGTCTGCCGCAAACTGGGTATCTCCGATGCCACGTTTACACCTGGCGCAAGAAATACAGCGGAATTTCCCCTCCTGAACTCAAACACATGCGGCAGCTGGAAGAGGAAAATCTGCGGCTGAAGAGGCTGGTTGCCGATCTGAGCCTCGACAAGGCGATGCTGCAGGACGTGCTGGCGAAAAAGAGCCGACGCTGGCACGTCTGCGGGAATGGGTAAGCGGTTTACAGGCCCGATACAGTGCCAGCGAAAGACAAATCTGTTTTGTGCTGCGGCTCAGGCGCAGTTCTTTTAGATATCGTTCAGTTGCTGCCGATGATAGCGCACTGCGCCTGCGTATCCGTGAGATCACTGAAACGCGAATTCACTACGGATATCGCCGGGTACACGTGATGCTAAGGCGCGAAGGATGGCGCGATAACCACAAACGTATCTACCGGCTTTACAGCGAACAGGGGCTGTCACTGCGTCTCAAACGTCCACGGCGCAATAAATCCGCGCAGCGCCTACTGCGCCTACTGCGCCTACTGACGGTTATCGACCTTTACACCCGCGAATGCCTGGGGATCTGCGTGGGGCAGAATCTGCGTTCAACAGAAGTGGCAGAAATGGGGCGACCTCTCACGCCCGGGAACACCTACGGACAACGCTACGGTCGAGTTCTTCAACGGCAGGTTGCGGCAGGAATGCCTGAACGAGAACTGGTTCATGTCTCTGGAGGGTGCACGGTACAAAATCGAGGCCTGGCGCATACACTATAACCAGAGTCGTCCCCATTCTGCACTGGGCAGGATGACACCCTCCGAATTTGCCGAAAAATCTGCCGGTTGCCAGAATATGCAGCCAGAATGAAGCCGGTTTTTCCTGATTATGAATTGATCATATACGCGGTCAGGGTCAGAAGAACGGAAGTTAGGAATGCATACTTACATCGATGTGTCTTGAATCATGTGTAGCAGGTCACCTGACGCTCTTGTTTGTAGGTTAGTGTCATTTATTTCTCCAAATATTCAATACGATAACCTAATGCAATTCTATAAGTAGCAATTGGTTTAATTAACGTTTCATTACAGTTTGTAGAATAGAGGCTACCAAATATATAAGGATTATTCTTCACATGAAAACATCAATAATTGCTGCTACCATTTTAATTGGTACTTTTTTAAACGGTTGCGCTGTGCAAAATGATAAAACACAGTTTCAAGGCTTGGGTTTGACATATCAGTCCGATGTCAAAAAGCTGGATAATGGGGACTATCTCACTGAGGTAGAAGCAGCGCCTGCTGCAGGTCGTATACAAGGAGCTATTGGGACTGCAACTAAAAAGGCTTCTGATTTTTGTAGAGTACAAAATAAATCCATGAGAGAAGTCAAAACTGATATTGATACACACTTACTTGTTAATGGCGTTGCTCGCCTGACGTTCAAATGTGTTTAAATATCTCTAATTTTTATTACTTTTCATAAAACTGAGAGAGCCATTGTGAAAGATGGTCTCTCTGTACATATTCTTACGGGGACTAGGTCGCAATGATCTCCTCCCTGAAAAGTGCCAGTCTAAACTGAAGTATCCGGTCTTTCTTTCATCTCACTGAGAGGCATATCAACCATGAAAAAAAACCGTTATACCGAAGAACAGATAGCCTTTGCCCTTAAATAGGCCGAATCCGGCACTCGGGTGGAGGAAGAATAGTTTGGAATAAGAATATATCGATTATGATTTTTGACTGTCAATCAGCGTTGAATTTTGACCAGCAAACAGCGTCGAATATTGACCAGGGGTCAGCCCCTTTTTTTCCGTGATTTAAACCGGTATGAATCGTTCCCCGTTTCCAATATCTCGCAGTGATGCGTTACCCTGTCCAACAGCGCCGTTGTCATCTTCGCATCGCCGAAAACGCTCACCCATTCACCAAAATTCAGATTGGTTGTGATGATCAACGAACTCTTTTCGTACAGCTGACTTATCAGATGGAATAAGAGCGCACCACCCGAACCCGGGAAGGGTAGATAACCCAGTTCATCTAAGATCACCACATCGATCGCCATCAGTTGTCGGGACAGATTGCCAGCCCTCCCCGCCAGCTTCTCTTTTTCTAACTGGTTGACCAGGTCTACCGCGTTGTAAAATCGTACCCGCTTACCTTGCTCTACCGCCGCCACTCCCAGCGCTGTCGCCAGGTGGGTTTTACCCGTTCCTGTCCCTCCCACTAAAATGAGATTGCGGGCTGATTCCAGATATTCCCCTGACGCTAGCTGCGCGACGTGCTCCGATAACAACGGACTTTCCTGCCATTCAAAGTTTGTCAGGTCACGGTGATGGGGAAAACGCGCCGACTTCATTTGATAGCGTAAACTTCTGGCATGGCGGTCCGCCTGCTCCGCATCCAGCAATTTCAGTAACATCCCTTCATTTGACACCGGCTGACGCCCCGCCTCAGCCCGCAGCTCACTCCAGGCTTCCGCCATACCAAAAAGCTTCAGCGCCTTCAGCCGCGACAAGTTATCTTCAGACATAGTTAACCTCCAGCAGGCTGTCGTAACGGGTGCAGTCGGCCAGCGGTTCAGTGAATAAACGTAAGCTCTCAGGGACGTCTAACGACGGGTTGCGAGGTGGCTCGACTAATCGCCGAAGCTCGTTGAGGATCACCGCAGCGCTGGGTTTGCCATATTCCAGTGCTAGCTGACAGGCGATATCTAGTGCCTCCAGTCCCGCATCACGGGCGCCCAGCAGAATATCGGCAAAGGCCCGATCCCCCTTTGGTTGGGCAAGTAAGGTCTGGCGAACGCGCTCAACGGAGGGAGGAAGAACCCAGTTAACGAATGGCGTACCGTGGCGCAGCGCCCCCGGTTTAATCTCCAAAATAGGCAAATAGTGCCAGGGGTCACAGAAAACCTGATCGCGCCCAAAAACGCGGGCGTGACTGGCGATTTCCAGACCTTCGGCTACGACCCGGACACGTTCTGCGCTCAGCCTTACTGAAATAATCTTACCCGCCCACGCGGCCGGCACGCTGTAGCGGTTGCGATCGATGGTGATTAAGCAGGTGCTGGAAGCCCGCAGGAGCTGTTCTACATAGCTGTCGAACGGCATAGAGACCGGGTTTAAAGCGAGTTTTTCATCCTGCATGGCGTCGGCGATGGTTTCTGCTCGTTGTGGATGGCGACGCGACGCCAGTTCGCCGCAGCGCTGGGCCAGCCACGCGTTAAGCCCGGTAAAATCTGCGAAGCGGGGCGTTGGGGTGAAAAGCCACTCACGGATATTGCCCACCTGATTTTCGACCTGCCCCTTTTCCCAGCCGGATGCCGGAGTACAGGCTACGGGTTCGAACAAATAATGGTTAGCAAGCTGTCAATACCGATTGAATTGTGACCCACCCTGCCAAAGTAAATCTGACCCACCCA
>CAMLBO010000119.1 GCA_946478305.1 uncultured Enterobacterales bacterium | reverse complement strand
TACACGTAAGGAGTCGTCGGCAGCGTCAGATGTGTATAAGAGACAGCCCATAGGCACGGGATTTAAACTGATTTTGCGCCGTGCCGTCCCAGCTGACGCTCAGTTCAGGATAGGTAAAAAGCCCGGCTGCCCGCAGGTCAGCGTCAGGCAGTGAACCGTCGATAATAAATTCGCCAATGGCTTTGCGCAGTGCCACGACCGCTGCGCCGTAAAGAACTTCCAGCCGTTCTACCGCTTCAGCGGCAGTCAGTTGAGTACCAGGGGTGCTTGTGTTCAAAATTTTTCCTTACTGATTTTATACGGACATAACACAAAGTATGACATTGCTTAACACAGGAACCCAATCTGAACAATCGCGGGACGTATCCTCTTTCATTAATAGAGGCTGCCTCCGGTGAGTATCGCGATGCTTAATGTAAGTTTTATGAATTCAGTGTGGAGACCGTTCATTAAGAAAATTCTTGTTTACTGTCTAACTGACTACATTAACTGAGATGAAAAGTTGAACTCTTTTTTTACTTTCCAATATACTAAAAATCCTAATTTACATTTTTTACAAATATTCATTTTTATTGCGATTTATTTACAACAAAGGACGTTTTGACATGCAACAACATCGACGTGTCTTGATTTTATCAGCCCTGGTGTCTGCCGCGTTGTTAAGCGCATGTGGAGGCGGTGGTGGTGGTGACGGCGGCAGTGCACCACAGGGGGTCACTCCGGCACCGGTTCCGGATACTAACGCGGGTAACACAGGAAATGGGGCAGCCGAGAATACCGATATTCCTGCTTCCAAAGCCACGCTGGGCGCGGTATCTGCTTATACCTACGTTACGCCAGACGGCAGATCTTATGTGATGCGTAATGCCGGGGTCAGCGTCAGCGGGGTGACCAATTTCGTCAGTCAGGACGCCGTTACCGGCGCCACGGTTGAGAAAACCTCTTATTGTTGCGGAAAAATGAGTTATACCAATTTTGGAACCTGGATATCGATGAGGGAGGATAAACACGCCGTCTTCTATACCGGGGAAGGCACGCCTGCCAATGCAGTACCTACACAAGGCAGTGCGACTTATACCGGTAGCGGAATGCGTGCCGGCGAGATTTCACCGGCGACGTTCCAGGTGGATTTTGCGGCTAAAACTATCAGCGGCAATATTGCCAGCGGCGACAAGTTTGGTTCTGAAATCGCCATGCAGGGGCAAATCCTCAATGGCGGCATCAAAGGCGCAGCCCAGACCGGCGGTCAGGAAGGCACCTTTATCGGCCATTTCAATGGCCCCTCCGCGCAGGAACTCGGCGGCATTGCGCAGTTTGCCGATGCCAAACTGGACGCCTCTTTTGGTGCCACTGCCAACCCGTAAGAATCCGTAATAATGAACCCGGCGTGACAAAGTCTGTACGCCGGGTTATCCCTGCACCGCTTGTTGACATGAATCCCTTAAAAATGGAATTTCGCCGTTTCATCTGGCTGTTCACTTTGCTTATTTGGCCTGCTGTCCACGCGCTCGCTCTTCAGCCGGAAACCCGTGTTATACCCGCAACGTCTGACCTTCAGGTGCTACAACCCCTGGAACGCGGAGATAAAGGGGTTAGCACGCAGGGCCCCGTCATTGATAACGCCATGCTGCAAAAAAATCCCCAGCTTGCCACGGCATTGCTCAATCAGGCCGTCGAAGAGGGGCAATGGCCGATGGTCAGCGCTATCCTGCCGGTGTATGAAGCCAGCCCGCAGGCCGATACCTCGCTGGTGCTGTATGCCAGAGCGGGACTGGCGCAGAGCCGGGGGGACTATCACCAGGCTATTTCAGCCTACCGCACGCTTCTGGCTGAGCATCCTGATTATGTTCGTGTACGTCTGGATCTGGCCAAAGCGTTGTTTGAAGACCGCCAGTATCAGGCAGCAGCCTGGAATTTTACTCAGGCCCGCCGCCAAAATCCGCCGCCTGAAGTCATGGAGAAGATCGACAGCTATCTCGTATACATGGATAAGCACGCGGGATGGACGGGTAACTTCAGCCTGAGCTATCTCAATGACAGCAACGTTAACAATGCCTCAGACGGAAAATACCTCATCCTTGGTGACAAGGTTTACCAGCGCAACGCCGATTCATTTCCCAAAAGGGGGGAAGGTGTCTATTTTGGCGGTCTCGCGCAGCGTGACTTTTCACTTACCGATCACCAGAATTTGCGGTTCAGAACCACATTGAGCGGAAAGTCATACTGGAATAACCATGATTTTGACGACATCACCTCACGTGTTTATGTTGGCTACGCCTTTTTAAATGCCCGCCAGCAGCTGGCGCTGTTACCCTTTTATGAAAAGCGCTGGTACGCCACTGAGGCGTATTCCGCCGGAATGGGTATCAGGGCGGAATACAGCTATTTATTGGCGCCAGACTGGCAATCCAGTCAGGCGCTGGAATATCAGAAACTGGATTATGATAATCGCGACTACGCCGTCTTACAGGGACACAACACGCTGATCTCTAGCACGCTTGCCCACGCCGTCAATGCCCGTCTCTCGGTGTTTGCCGGAGTTGACCTCGGCCAGCAGAAAACACAGGTCGATGCAGAAACTAACCGCAGACTGGGCGCGCGCCTCGGGGCCGAAACAGCGCTGCCTTACGGTGTTTCACTGGGTCTGATGGCTAATCTGGCGCAGCGAACGTATCAGGGTGAGAATGATATTTTTCAGGTAAAGCGAAAAGACGATGAACAAGTTTATGCGTTATCGCTCTGGCATCGCGATCTCTATTTCTTCAACCTGATGCCTAAGGTCAACGTGGTTTATAAAGTGGTTAACAGCAATATTGATTTCTACAGTTATGATGAAACCAACGTGTTTCTGAGCGTCGATAAAAACTTCTAAGTCAGTCGTACTGCGGCTTTGGCTGACGCCAGCGGGCAAAGGGAGACAAGTGCTCCCTGAGCTAACCCTTTTGTGATTCCTGCTCCATACTTCATTTCCCTGTCATGAGAAATGGAAGACGGACATGAAAAATCCCACACTGTTGCAATTCTTTCACTGGTACTACCCGGACGGCGGAAAACTGTGGCCTGAGGTCGCTGAGCGCGCCGATTATCTGGCAGAGATTGGCATCACCGATGTTTGGCTACCGCCTGCTTATAAAGGCGCCTCTGGGGGATTTTCGGTTGGCTATGACACCTATGATCTTTTCGATTTGGGTGAATTCGATCAGAAAGGATCCCGTGCCACCAAATATGGTGATAAAGAACAACTGCTGGCCGCCATCCAGGCGCTGAAGGAGCGTCAAATCGGGGTGATTATGGACGTGGTCCTCAACCATAAAATGGGGGCCGACGAGAAAGAGCGTATTCAGGTCAACCGTGTGAATCAGGATAACCGTGATGATATTGAAGAAGAGGTGATTGAGGCCGATGCTTGGACGCGGTTCACCTTCCCGGCACGCCAGGGTAAATATTCCAAATTCATCTGGGACCATCACTGTTTTAGCGGCGTGGACCACATCGAAAACCCGGATGAAAATGGTGTTTTCAAAATCGTCAACGATTACACGGCTGAAGGCTGGACGACTGAAGTTGACGGTGAGTTCGGTAACTATGATTATCTGATGGGCGCCAACGTTGATTTTCGAAACAAAGCCGTCGATGAAGAACTTAAATACTGGGCCCGCTGGATGATGGCCGAAACCGGCTGTACGGGGTTCAGGCTGGACGCGGTGAAACATATTCCGGCCTGGTTCTATAAAGGTTGGATTGATCACATTCAGGCCGAAGCCGAGCAACCGATGTTTATCGTGGCCGAATATTGGTCGCATGAAGTAGACATCCTCCAGCAGTATAGTGAACAGGTCGAGGGCAAAACCATGCTCTTTGATGCCCCGCTGCAGCTTAATTTCCATCACGCTTCGCGCGGTGGTGCCGATTACGACCTGAGTAAAATTTTCGATAATTCGTTGGTCTCGGTTGACCCGGCACACGCAGTCACGCTGGTGGCGAACCATGATACCCAACCTTTGCAGTCGCTTGAGGCGCCCATCGAACCCTGGTTCAAACCGCTGGCCTACGCGCTGATTTTATTGCGCGAGCAGGGCGTACCGATCGTGTTCTACCCGGGTCTGTTTGGTGCTACTTATGAAGACACCGGCAATGATGGCAATGAGCATGAAGTAGAACTTCAGGTCGTGCCTCATCTGGAAACCTTAATTAAAGCGCGGCAGTCCCATGCCTGGGGCGTCCAGACCGATTATTTCGATCATCCCAACTGTTTGGCCTTTAGCCGCAGCGGCACACAGGAACATCCGGGTTGTGTGGTGGTGATGTCCAACAGTGAAGAAGGTGAGAAGCTGGTCACGCTGGGGGAAGGCTACGCAGGTAAAAAATGGCATGATCTGCTCGGTAACCGCGAAGATCAGGTGGAATCTGACGACCAGGGTAGCGCCGTGTTCCGATGCAACGCGGGCAGCCTCAGCGTATGGGTAGTGAATGATGATTAAATAATCTGATCGCACACGGCACTGATGCTTTACTCACCAAATAGCTTAAAACCTCCTCACGCGGCCGCCTTTGCGGCCTTTTTTACGCCATAAAATTAGACATACGTCACATTTTTACTAGGCTTTTACTTCGCAGGCTATGTTTAAACTCACCTATTTAACACACCGTGAATAACAACAATAATCTTTTGGAGAATGTGAGTGACTGATTCCACAGTGGAAAACCACATAGAAAAACCGAAACCCGGCCCGGCGCCGGTAGAACCCATGGTAAAAGTCATCGCCGTCATCGCTACGCTGGGTGGATTGCTGTTTGGCTATGACACCGGGGTTATCGCCGGGGCATTGCTGTTTATGAAAAGCGAGCTGCACCTCACCGCGCTGAGTACCGGTATGGTGACCAGTTCGCTAATTCTTGGTTCCGCCTTTGGTGCCATTGGCGCAGGCCGGGTGGCAGACCATTTCGGGCGTAAAAAGATCATCATGACGCTGGCGATCGTCTTTATGATTGGCTCGCTGGGCTGTGCTATGGCGCCGAATGCCGTCGTGATGATTGCATTTCGCTTTATTCTGGGACTGGCCGTCGGCGGCGCTGCGGCCATTGTACCGGTCTATATCGCGGAGATTGTGCCCGCCAACCGCCGCTGGCAATTTGTAACATTGCAGGAACTGATGATTGTCTCCGGCCAGCTACTGGCCTATTCCAGCAATGCGGCAATTAACGAGATTTGGGGCGGGCAGGAGACCTGGCGCTGGATGCTGGGCATCGCGGTTATACCGGCGGCAGTGCTGTGGGTCGGTATGTGGTTCCTGCCGGATACTCCACGCTGGTACGCCATGCACGGCCGCTTCGCTGAGGCGCGCGATGTGCTTAAACATACGCGCCAGTCCCGTCATGTGGAGAAAGAGTTGGCAGAGATCCGCAAGGCCGTTCCCAGCCGTGATGAGATGCATGCACGTCGTAAGAAAACCATTTCTACCTGGATGAAACGCCTGGTGCTGCTTGGCGTGGGGATCGGCATGATCCAGCAACTTTCCGGGGTTAACACTATCATGTTCTACGCTCCGGTGATGCTGCAGAGCACCGGGATGGGTACGAATACGGCGCTGGTGGCCACGATTGGTAACGGTGTCATCTCGGTGATCATGACTTTCGTGGGCATCGGTTTACTCAGTAAATTTGGCCGTCGTCCGTTGTTGTTAACCGGCCAGATAGGCTGTACCTGTACGTTGATCGCGATCGGTGCGCTTTCCTACCTGATGCCGGAAACCGTCGGCGGTCATCCAAATATGTTGCGCAGCTGGCTCATCCTGGTGGGCATGTTGTTGTTCCTTTGCTTCCAGCAGGGCGCGTTATCGCCGGTAGTGTGGTTGTTGCTGTCAGAGATGTTCCCGATGCGCATTCGCGGTATCGGCACCGGTGTGTCAGTGTTTGCCATGCAGATGACCACCTTCAGTATTACCCTGACATTCCCACTGTTACTGGAGCACATTGGCTTGTCGATGAGTTTCCTCACCTTTGCCGCTATCGGGGTAGCCGGAGGCATATTTGTCATTCTGTTCGCCCCCGAAACGCAGGGTAAAACTCTCGAACAGTTGGAAAAACACTTTAAAAAACACTTCCAGGCATCTGCCTGATAAAACCCCAGAGCGCGGGCTATGCAGCACAAGGCGCTGCCCGCGCTTGCCAGAGCAATCAGGGTTGCTACTATTGGGATTCTAAATGGCAGACCCATAAGTAGTGACAAATTGAATCGCTATCCGATGTTTAGCCCCCAGCAGTTACTTAGCTTTGTTGCCGTTTGCGAAACGGGCAGCTTTACGCGCGCTGCTGACCGGGTTTTCCTGTCTCAGTCCACCGTCAGTCAACAGGTGCGGCGCCTGGAAGACGCCCTCGGTAAACCCTTACTGGAGCGTACCTCGCATCAGGTTCAACTCACCGAAGACGGTGACCGCTTGCTTGGCTATGCCCGTCGCATTATTGCGCTCAATAATGAAGCGCACGATGTCCTGACCGATCAGTGGCGTGATGGTGTGGTACGTCTGGGCGTGCCAGAGGATTTTGCCGCGGTCACAACCACACTGCTGGCCGAATTCAGCCGTTCGCATCCTCATCTGCGCCTGGATGTTGCCAGTGGTCTGAGCAATGAACTGCGCCGTGCCTGGCAACAGCAAGAGCTGGATATTATTCTGATCAAACAGGTCAAAGGCGACAAACCCAATGCGGCCCGGCCTGAGCCAATGCTGTGGCTGGACAGTGCCGGGTTTCCAGCTTTTGAGCGTTCTCCGGTCCCGTTAGTACTGTTTCCGCTCAACGGTATGTATCGGGAAGAGCTTTGTCAGGCTATGGATTCTCTGGGGCGCAGTTGGCGTGTTGGCTACAGCAGTGCCAGCCTGGCAGCCTTGGCTGCCGCCAGTGCCGCGGGGCTGGGTATCACGCTGCTTCCGGCCAGTTGCCGCTTGCCAGACCATCGGGTGCTGGGGGCAGAAAGCGGACTTCCCGCCATTGATAATATTGAGCTGGCACTGTTTTGCCGTCAGGATGCTACCCCGGCACAGCGGGCGCTGGCCGAAAAACTGCAAGACTATTGCCAGCTCGTGTAGCTATTGGGTTTTCCACTGGCGTTCAGTGGGAAATATCGCGGCCGGACAGGGGAAGTTCTTTTATGGTGAAAGAAACAGGCCACTTTCTATCGCATGAATATGGAACCCGACGTGCACAACTCCCTGCAACAAAGCCGCAGAAGCTTTCTCTCCCACAGCGCGAAACTGACCGCGGGCAGTGCCCTGATCGCCTCCGGCATGGCTTCGGCGTCAACAACCCTTGCGGCCAGCACACTGCAACACTGTGTTGATCCTGCTCAGGTGAAATCCATCACCGAGACACACTATCAACTTCGCAATGTCAGGCTGGAAGAGGGCTTTGAGCGCGAAGGGGAGGTGATAGTTGCGACCAAAACGGCGCTTTACCATCTCGAAATCGAGGACGGTAAAATCGTTGCTCTGCATCCCGCCAGTAGTGCGACCGCCAGTCCGTTACCCGGATTTGATGCACAGGGACTATTGCTGCTGCCCGCTACGCGAGATATGCATATCCATCTTGATAAAACATTTTATGGTGGTCCGTGGGAGGCGCCAAGACCGCGTAAGGGCAAAACCATTATGGATATGATTGCCCGCGAACAGGTGCTCATTCCTCAGTTACTGCCGACGTCGGTTGAGCGCGCCGAGGCCATTATTGATCTGCTGCATGCCAAAGGCACTACCGTGGCGCGCAGTCACTGCAATATTGATCCCGTCAGCGGCCTGAAGAGTCTGGAACATCTGCAAATAGCGCTGGAAAAGCATAAGCAAGACTTTAGCTGTGAGATCGTGGCTTTTCCGCAACACGGTTTATTGCATTCCAACGTTGATGGCCTGATGCGTGAAGCGATGCAAATGGGCGTGCAATACGTGGGCGGACTGGATCCCACAAATGTAGATGGGGAGATGGAGAAGTCATTGGATGCCATGTTCCGCATTGCCCTCGATACTCACCGGGGGGTGGATATTCATCTGCATGAGACCAGTCCGGCGGGTGTTGCCGCAATAAAATATATGATCAAAACCGTTGAACAAAACCCGCAACTTCAAGGCAAAGTGACGCTGAGCCACGGATTTGCACTCTCTACGCTTAAAGGTGAGGAATTCGATGTCGTCATCGACGGCCTGGCCCGCCAGCGATTTACCGTCGCCTCAACCGTGCCCATCGGCAAACTGGCGATGCCATTACCCCAGCTGAGCCAGCAGGGCGTATTTGTGATGACCGGCACCGATAGTGTCATCGATCACTGGTCGCCATTTGGTACTGGCAGCATGCTGGAGAAGGCCAATCTTTATGCACAATTTTATGGGAATTCCGACGAATTTAGCCTGACGAGATCTCTGGCTATTGCCACCGGTAATGTTTTGCCTCTGGATGAGAACGGTAAGCGGCAGTGGCCGGCGGTCAACGACATCGCGGAGATGATTTTAGTGGAGGCAAGCTGTTCTGCTGAGGCCGTCGCTCGCGTGCCTGACGTTAAAGCCACATTCCATCAGGGTAGACTGGTGGCGGGTTCCTTGCAGAAAGTCTGACGGTTTGGCCCGTAACGCCGGGCAACACTGGCCGTTGCGGGCTGTAAAATCGGTGGCGGTTGAACTATAATCTTCGCCTTACGTACAAACGCTGACTGGACGACCAGAGACTCAGCCATATCATTTAGGGACGGCCCTGCGTTTTATTAAGGTAAATAATATGGCCTGGATCTATTTGCTGTTGGCAGGTGTTTTTGAAGTTGTCTGGTCCACCGCGATGAAAGAGTCGCATGGTTTTACGCGCCTGATCCCCAGTATTATCACACTGTTCTTCATGTTGCTCAGCTTTGCCCTGCTGGCGGTGGCTATGAAAACCCTGCCACTTGGCACGTCATATACTGTCTGGGTTGGCATTGGCGCGATCGGTGCATTTATTCTTGGCGTCACGATGTTTGGGGAAAGCCTTAATCCCATGCGTGTTATCGCCGTTTTGCTGATTTTCTCCGGCGTAGTGCTGCTGAAACTGGCGACCAAGGAGTAGTCATGTGCTTGCGTTTTATTAGCAGCCCCTTGCTGCTTCATCCGCGTATTACCAGAGCCAGTGATTATCTGAACGTGTAATCACTGCCACGAATGTAAACCGTTCCGTGGCTTTCTTTATCAGAAGGAAAAGTCATGAAAAACAAACACTGGTCGCAGGTCGAGTATCTCCATCTGTCGGTTAAAAACCCCAATATCTTAATCACCGGCGAGCACAGTTATTACAGTGATTGCTGGGATAAGGGGTTTGAACAATCGGTGGTCCGATATCTGCATGGCGACAGCGTCAGCCAGCAGTGGGAACCGCTCGGGCATATTGATCGTCTCGTCATAGGAGACTATGTCTGTATCGCCGCAGAGTCAGTGATTTTAATGGGAGGCAACCATAATCACTGCATTGATGGTATTAGTCTTTATCCCTTTATGAGTGAAGTAAAAAACACCTATCAACCAAAAGGGGATACATTGCTCAGCAATGGGTGCTGGCTCGGAATGCGCTGCATGATCATGCCGGGAATAACGGTCGGTGAGGGTGCTGTGATTGCGGTGGGAAGCGTAGTCACTAAAGACATTCCTCCGTATGCTGTTGTTGGTGGAAATCCTGCGCGATTAATCAAGTATCGCTTTCCTCACGAGGTCATCGACCGCATCCTGGCGCTAAATATTTACCAACGCCCTGCCGCGCAATTAGAAAAATGGGTCCCACTGTTGGTCGCGAATGATATTTCAGCGCTGGAAAACGCGTTAGATCAACAGGACATTGAGTCTCGGACTCAAAGCCAATTAACGGACTGATTACTCAATGGGCAGACAATCTGCCCATTTCTATAAAACGCCCTTCGAAACTATCCCCTCGTCGAATTGTTTAAAAAGCATCCGACACCGATAATTAAAAGCCCAAATTTGCCTATTATTCATTCACATATGTTATGAATCTGCTTTTTTGCGATCGGGCGCACTCTTTTAAATATCTATTTTGTTTTACTGGTGGATGTTAGTAAATGTTACGAAGCTGATTTCGTCACTGAAATATAATGATAAGTAAGGAAACTTCGATGAAGATTGTTGCTACATTTTGTCTTGCCAGCCTGTTTTCCCTTAACGCCTTTGCCCTTGCTGGCAACGATGCGACTACCAAACCTGACCTCTACTACCTGAAGAATGACCAGGCAATCAATAGTCTGACCTTGCTTCCGCCGCCTCCGGCTGTCGGCAGCATTGCGTTTCTTAACGACCAGGCAATGTATGAGCAGGGGCGTCTGCTCCGTTCAACCGAACGCGGCAAGCAGGCCGCTGAAGATGCTAACCTGAGCGGTGGTGGGGTAGCGAATGCTTTCTCTGGCGCGTTCGGATCGCCAATCACAGCGAAAGATTCACCTGAGCTGCATAAGCTGCTGACCAATATGATTGAGGATGCGGGCGATCTGGCGACTCGGGGGGCCAAAGAAAAGTACATGCGCATCCGTCCGTTTGCGTTTTACGGTGTCCCAACATGTAATACAACCGAGCAGGATAAACTTTCCAAAAATGGTTCTTATCCATCCGGCCATACGTCTATCGGCTGGGCGACGGCATTAGTTCTGACTGAGATTAACCCGCAGCGCCAGGATCAAATCCTTCAGCGCGGTTATGATTTGGGCCAGAGCCGGGTTATTTGCGGATACCATTGGCAGAGTGATGTTGATGCTGCGCGTATTGTTGGCTCAGCGGTCGTTGCCACGCTGCATACGAACCCGGCATTTCAGCAGCAACTGCAAAAAGCGAAAGAAGAGTTTGCCAAACAGCATAAATAACTCGCTCTGCCTGGTTAAAGACAGTTTTTAAGAGATCTCACGCATTGCATGGGCATGTTTTGAGGGACTGTCATACGTCGCTGTCAGGGCAGGGGATAAATCCCCCCAGATGACCACTAATTCGGGGGGATTTATCGACTTTCACATCAGAACTGGTACTTAACGCCTAACGTTCCATAAGTGCGGGTGTAGTCCTGAGTGTCAAATTGCTGGCCGACACTTCCCCATACGGCGAGATTGTTGGTCAATTTGCCTTCAATCCCCACTTTTACTTCCGCAACATCTGGTGCTGTATCGCTCTCATAATGACGTGAACCCTGGCTGTAACGGTAATCAACGCCATAGTTCTCATTACTGTGTAGCCAGTTGGCTTCAACAAAGGGTTGGAATGTCTGGTCTTTATGTAGCGATGAGTGGCCTTGTAAATAGGCGCGGGCACCGACACGGCTTTGCCAATACTCAGGGTTTCCGCTATCAATGACACTTCCGCGGCCATCGTCGACATTATCCGCATGTACGGCTGACCAGATAATTTGTGCCTGAGGTTGAATAAACAGCGCAGTCTCGCCGAGTTCGCCTATTTTTAGCGTATAACCCGTTTCCAGTGATGCGCTAAATCCTTTCGATTTATAGCTAATGGTTGAACGGTCGTCGCCATCAACATCATTATTAAACCAGCTATGTTGTATCCAGCTGTCGACGTACAGTCCGTCTTGCTTAAGATCTTGATTTGCGTACCAGGTGCCATACACGCCCACGCTATAGCCGTTGACATCACTTTTTGCAGAGTAGCCATCCTGCAGGGAATCTGACGTTAAATGGGCATTACCATATCCGGTCATTACGCCCAGATGTGTACGCGATTCTCCTGCACTCCATTGCGCAACATCCCCACCTAATTGTACAACGCTTGAGTTGGTCTGAACCGCGAGCCGGCCATCAGCTGCATGGTTATCTTCATGGCTACCAGTAACACGTAACCACATCGAGTCTGCAAACGTATCGCCATCACCACGACGGGTAAACT
>CAMLBO010000118.1 GCA_946478305.1 uncultured Enterobacterales bacterium | reverse complement strand
AGGAGTCGTCGGCAGCGTCAGATGTGTATAAGAGACAGTTTATATACTGAGTGTTATCAGATTTAGAATAAATCTTGATGAGATTATTCTGGTCTCCATTCTTTACCGTTGTCGACATCGGGTAAACCATAAAACTTGCGCTGGCCACCGGAATCGATAATACCATCGATGTAGCTAATAAAATCAACGCAAGCTTCTTTGGAGTGCCATGGATACTAGTCATCTGATGGTCCTTAAGTGTGGTCCCTGGTGTATGCTTTGAAATACTTCTTTCCAATCCTTTAGGGCTATAACCAACGAACCAACGCCGAAGCTATTTGGTTTATAAGGCTCATTCATTTGAACCCTTTATCTTGAAAAGCAGAGCGGTATTATAAGTGCTGAGTCAGCGTTACCGTTTCTTTTGGAATGCATAATAATCTTATTTTATTTAATTGGAAGATGGAACCAGCGTCCAAAAATGTACACAATCAAAATGCCCTTGTTCTGTATGGGCTTGCATTTTTAATAAATTTAATCCTAAGGTCTGTTATGGAGCCGTTTATTGTTTTGGTGCTGACTTCATGTCACAAAAATGCCCTCAGACAAAGGGGAGGACTTCATCAATTGAGAAGGGGGGGATGATAGTTAAATACAGAGGAACGACGTTATCCTATGGGTGGGGTGGGTATTTATGATGGCTGAAACTCAATTGCATTTAACGTTAAAGGTACAATTACGCAACATTAGGTTGAAATAAAAATGCGGATACTGAAATTAAAAGGGAGGTAAAAGAAACCGGAATCTCCAACGTATTACAGGCTTCACTGAGCACAGCCACACAATGTGGGGTTATTTTACCCTCAGAAGAGCTCTTTCGACCGGTTACAAACAACATCTCGTTTCTTGTCTGCGCATGTTGATCGAAAGGGGACCCTCGTCAGACACTGCGCGAGGTTGCGGCCGGTCGGAAAGCCCGTTTTTAGCCCTTTTTAACGATGAAAAATGGCACTTTTTCCCGTTATTAATGACCATGTAACAACCTTATAACAGGATGATCGGCCAATAAACGAACAACTTGTTGATTAACCTGAGAAAAGCCTTAACAAATTTCCTCACAATAAATTATTGAGATGAGACTCAAAAAGCCATATATTGGCCGCGTTTTATTCATGATGGTTATATTTTTAATCAATTATTCAACTTTGGCGTTAGCGATAACCCAGTTGTAGGAGAGATATGATGACGGATAAAGTCCGTATTGATAGTTTTGGTGCGAATTCATTTAATGCAAATAATGAAACCTATTTGGCCAGACAGGCTGAATTTGAATCGAATGTTAGGAGTTACCCCCGCAAATTGCCGTTAGCCATTGCACAAGCCTATGGCGTGTGGATCACTGATGTTGAGAATAATCAATATCTTGATTGCCTGGCCGGTGCGGGAACTTTGGCTCTTGGACACAACCATCCTGACGTGCTGCAGAGCATCCAAAATGTCATTACCAGCGGCTTGCCGTTACATACACTAGATCTGACGACTCCGTTGAAAGATCAGTTCTCTGAATATCTGCTCTCTTTATTACCAGGACAGGGCAAAGAGTATTGCCTGCAGTTCACCGGCCCATCGGGTGCCGATGCAGTTGAAGCTGCGCTGAAGTTGGCCAAAAAATACACCGGTCGTTCCGGGGTGATCAGCTTCTCCGGCGGCTATCACGGGATGACCCATGGCGCGCTCGCGGTAACAGGCAACCTGTCACCGAAAGAAGCGGTCAATGGCATGATGCCAGAAGTGCAGTTTATGCCTTACCCGCACCAATACCGCTGCCCGCTGGGCATTGGCGGTGACGCGGGCGTTAAAGCATTAACCTATTACTTCGACAACCTGATCAACGACGTTGAGAGTGGCGTGCGCAAACCTGCGGCGGTCATTCTCGAGGCGGTTCAGGGTGAAGGCGGTGTTAACCCGGCGCCTGCCGAGTGGTTGCAGCGCATCCGTAAAGTCACCCAGGAACACGGCATTCTGCTGATCCTCGACGAAGTTCAGGCTGGCTTCTGCCGTACCGGCAAACAGTTCGCCTTCGAGCACGCCGGCATTGAGCCAGACATCATCGTGATGTCCAAAGCAGTGGGCGGCGGTCTGCCACTGGCCGTGCTGGGTATTAAAAAGCAGTTTGATGCGTGGTCACCGGGTCACCATACCGGTACCTTCCGCGGCAACCAGCTGGCGATGGCCACCGGTCTGACGACCCTGCAGATCCTGAAAGAGCAGAAGATCGCCGAGAAAGTGGCGGGGCAGGGTGAATGGCTGAAAGGCCAACTGGCCGATATGCAAAAACGCTACCCGGTTATCGGTCACGTGCGTGGTTTGGGCTTAATGATCGGTATTGAGATCGTTAAACCAAACGAAGCGCAGGATCACATGGGTTGTTACCCGGCGGACCCTGCGCTGTCCGCGATGCTGCAGAAAAAATGTTTCGAAGCAGGTCTGATTCTGGAACGTGGCGGTCGTGATGGTTGCGTGCTGCGCCTGTTACCGTCCCTGCTGATCACCAATGATGAGTTGGCAATTTTCCTCGACAAGTTTGAGCAGGCGCTGTTAGCGGCTGGCATCAAACCTGTCTGAGTGGAGTAAATGACCGCGATGTCCGAGTTAAACCCGATTCTGGCCGCCTCAGTGCAAAGTACTGAGGCTTACCAGCAGGCAATTGCACAGAGCAGCGCCGCTGTGGTGCAGTGGCTGCAACAACCTGAAATGTATCAGGGAAAAACCGTTGCCGAACTGCGTGAACGCATTACGCTCGATTTTAATCCGCAGGGCCTGGGTAACCAGGCAGCGATTGAGCGTGCCATTGAGTACTTTTTAAAAGATAGCCTGTCGGTACACCACCCGCAGTGCGTGGCGCATCTGCACTGCCCAAGCCTGGTGATAAGCCAGGCCGCTGAAGTGTTGATCAACGCCACGAACCAGAGCATGGACTCCTGGGACCAAAGCCCGTCAGCGACCATTATCGAGATGAAGCTGATTGAGTGGCTGCGTACTCAGGTTGGCTATCAGCCAGGCGATGCCGGTGTGTTCACCAGCGGTGGCACCCAGAGCAACCTGATGGGGCTGATGCTGGCGCGTGACGCCTTCTTCGCCCGTCAGGGACACTCCATTCAGCAGGATGGCCTGACCGGTGATCTGAAGAAGATTAAAGTTTTTTGTTCTGAAAATGCTCACTTCTCGGTGCAGAAGAACATGGCGTTGCTTGGCCTGGGTTACCAGTCCGTGACGCTGGTGAAAACGGATCAGTTCGCACGTATGGACATCAATGATCTGCAACAGAAACTGGCACAGGCGCAAGCCAACGGTGAGCAGATTCTGGCCATCGTCGCAACGGCCGGTACCACCGACGCCGGTGCTATCGACCCGCTGCGTGCTATTGCCAAACTGGCCGCTGAGCACGATATCTGGGTGCACGTTGATGCGGCCTGGGGCGGCGCGTTGTTGCTATCTGAAAAATACCGCGACTATCTGGACGGCATTGAGCTGGTGGATTCCATCACCCTGGACTTCCACAAACAATTCTTCCAGACCATCAGCTGCGGTGCGTTCCTGCTTAAAGAAGAGCGTCACTATGAGCTGATGCGCTATCAGGCGGCTTATCTGAACTCTGAGTTTGACGAAGCGCAGGGCGTGCCGAATCTGGTGTCTAAATCTTTGCAGACCACGCGCCGTTTTGATGCGTTGAAACTGTGGATGGGGCTGGAAGCGTTGGGCCAGAAGCAATACGCTGAAATCATCGATCACGGCGTGACGCTGGCTCAGGAGGTTGCGCAATACGTTACGACTCAGCCCTCGCTGGAACTGGTTATGCAGCCACAGCTGGCAAGCGTACTGTTCCGTTTCCGCCCGCAGTCAATGCCGACTGCCAGCGATGCGGCTATCGCGCTGCTGAACCAGAAGATCGGTGATGCACTGCTTGAATCCGGCCGTGCCAACGTGGGTGTGACCGAGCACAACGGCGTCACCTGCCTGAAACTGACCTTACTGAACCCAACCGTTAGCCTGGAAGATGTTAAAGTCCTGCTGGCACTGGTGGATAAAACAGCCCAGCAATTGCTGACTGCGTAAGTCTCAGCGTTGCCTCAAGGCATAACAAAAAGCCGATAACATGAAGGTGTTATCGGCTTTTTTACTTTGTCAGCGAGGGGCCTGTCCCACATGCAGTGACTATTTACTGGGGGGACCTGTCGTGTTGTTCCAGTTCATATAACGCCCGCGCTGTCTGGTAGCGGCGCCAGTAGGCACTCAGCTTACTTTTGACGTTTTCGAACTCCTTACCCAGGCCTGGCAGGGGGATGTCGCTGCGCTTTTTACCCCGGCAGTTCGGCTGGATATGATGTAGCGTCAAAAAATGGGTTCCAAACCGGCGGAGTACGTTCATGTGCCTGATGTTGTTCCATTCCAGCAGCTCAGAATTTTTGGGCAAGATGATCCCCTGATAAGTGATTTCTATCCGATGCCCGCCTTTCAACGTATAGGTTACGCTGGGGAAATATTTCAGGACCAGCGCAGTCTCTTCTTCACCTTCAGGTTGATAACGCCAGGCCAGGCTCTCTTCATGAACAGAAGAGAAGTTACGTTCATATTGATGCCACAGTTTCTGTTCAATCTCGGCGGCAACCGGCATCAGATCAACCCAACTCTCAGCCGGAAGTTCGGTCGCAATCCCGGCATAGTCCACTTCGTCAATCCTATAACCGACATTACGTATTCTGTCTGCCAGCGGAGGATGTGAGTCAAACGGATGCGGCACGCTTCGCGCACGGATCGTATCGAGAAAGTCCGGTGAACGGACATGGGTTGGCAGACCGGCAGCTATCGCCTCCCGGATACCCAACGCATTTTTATGCAGGGTTTTGTTGTCAAACAGGCCTGCCTCGACTTCATTACGATAACTGGCATAGGCCGATATTTTGATCAGTGACTGGACGATAGCCGCAGGGTTGATAAGCATGGCCGCACTGCGGTCAGCGATAAATTCACGTTGGCGGCTGTTGCGCCGCCAGGCCAGTTCAAACAGCGCCCGGTAAAGGTAGAGCGGGTAGTACACCACCAGCGTAGCCAGCGTCTTACTCATCAGGTGGGTATATTCATCGAACTGATGCAGTTTGGGCCCCAGTAAAGCCCCTGAAGCGGCATCCCCTTCGTACAGATGCGTTAACTCGTGCACCATAACGCCATCAGCCTGAGACGTGGTCAGCTGACGCAACAACGGAATACTGACGTACAGTTTGCGTCCATGCAGTATCTGCCCGTTGACGTCAAGCGGCGCTTCGGTCACATAAAAATGAGTATCGATACCGGCAATGATGTGGTCAGGTGGTGTGGTTCCCACGTCACGGGCCAATGCATCAATACGCGCCCACAGCGCGGGTGCTGCTGCACGCTTCACCACTTCGCCTTCAATACCCTGCGCGCCCGGTACCTTTTTAAAGATACCTTTGAGCATATAATAGATGCCCGCCAGTACGAGCAAACCCACCGCCACAACCAGTTTAAGAGAGTAGGTATATGTAAAGAGCGCCGTGCACCAAAATGAGAGCCAAACCAGCATCCCTCCCTGTACCAACACTTCCAGCGCACTGGCCAACATCAGGAACTGGCGGGCCAGCGTCAGGCTGATCAACTGACCCTGACGGCTTCGAAATGCCAGTGCGGCGAAAAGCAGAACCATCAGCAGGACAACACCGCTGCCCAGCAGTGTCCAGCGAGCCACGTGGCCCATCATGGTGAACTGCCACAGTTCAGACCTGGGGGCGCAGACAACGTGCTGATAACCGAGCCACTCCTGCGGGACGGTGCCACAAACGCTGGAAGGGGGATGCTGTTGCAAGAGAACCGTCAGCGTAGTGATGTCCAGGTTTTTATTCCGTGCATCATTAATAAAGAGTTGACTGTATCGCTGGTCAAACTGATGACGACCATATTGGGTAAATAGCAGCGTGATCGTTGGGATCAAAAAGAGTGTGACAAGAAACCACAAAAATACTTTTGCATAGCTCTTTTTTAAAGCTGTTAATTTATTCAAAATAATAAACTCTATCATCGTCCATGAAGAAAGAAGCCGCTTATATCTGGCAGTGACAGCAGGGGGACGCTGGCAGAAGGGGAATGGCGTGAGGATCCGCGTTAGCGTGTTTCAGCTTTATTATAACTTCAATATTAAAGCGGAGTTATGAGACGATATCTTGGCGAGAGAAGCAAGGCGTTATTACCCATATTGCCGGTGTATATTTGGATAGTAACGCCCGCTGCCTGATAAAGAGAAGTACATGACTAAACGAGCCATTAATTTATGTCATTGCCGGCTAATATAGGCCATTTTGGTCTTTTTGGGTATTATCAGGAATAATGATTTTCTGCGAATGTATAATGTGTGCGAATAATAGGTGCAGCACAGGAATAGAGTAGCATGAGGCGATAGGTTAATTTTCTCTCAGCCTTATTAAGGCTGTGCCAGCTAAGAACTCAGACATTCATCATCAAGCTCAATAATCCGCACATACAGCGCACCAAACAAAGCAATATCGACTAAGAGAGCGAAGGCGTAGGGAAAACCGGTTATACCAGGAAAGCCAGATTGTAATCGCACGGCCGCCGTAACGGCTACGGCAACTCCTATAATCAGCAGCGTTGCCATGAGCTTAGCGGCATAAAATCGGTGCCACTTATTTTTATCCTTTTTCATCACGGCGGTACTCACCATTCCTTGCCCCAGCCCGGAGATAATAATTCCCGGCAGCAGTGACCACACAGTGTGCACGCCATGCAGCGTGACCAGCAAAAGTATCAGGCCCGCTGCGCTGATAATAAACCCCAGACAGATTTGCTGCAGAGACGATTTTCGCTGTAACAGCCGGTATCGCGCCAAATAAACGCCAGAAAAAAAGGCGATAAAGAGCAATATCAACAGGGCAACTGTGATAAGTGCACTTTCCCACGCCGCCAGTTTAATCAACAGGGCAACCTGGGCGGCCAGCCCGCTGAGTAACAGAATACCTGCATGTATACGCGCCTGTTCTGCGCGAGGTAATGCTTCGGGTAAAGAGAGTACTGTCATGATAAATCTCACTATGAATAGCCACCATGCTAAATTAAATTCATCCTTGCTTAAGGAGTGTTGTGAGCTTATCCCTTGTGCGGTAAGGTGGTCAAAATCATGTTTTTCACCCAAGGATGAAAATAACTCATCATGATCGCATCCCGTTTACCTCCCCTTGGTGCGCTACGCGCCTTTCATGCGGTGGCCGTTTGCCTCAGTTTCAAACGGGCCGCCGCCCAGCTTAACGTCAGCGCGACGGCCATCAGTCATCAGATCCGTTTGATTGAATCGATGCTGGAGTGCCGGGTATTCGAACGTAATGCGCAGGGGGTGAAACTGACCGACAGCGGCGAGATACTCTATGCGGGTACGCAGTCCGCCTTTGCGGCGCTGGAAGAGTCAGTCACAAAAATGGCTCACTTCAAACAACCTCCTGCACTGACCATCACCACGACGTCAAACTTCCTGACCAACTGGTTGGTACCACGTCTGGCCGATTTTAAGACCCTGTTTCCTCAGATTGATTTACGCCTGCATACCGGCATTGAACGGGTTGATTTAACCCAGCGCACGGTCGATGTGGCGATCCGTTACCGGGAAGGCGTTGAGAGTGATTTGCATAGCACGCTGCTATACGAAGATCGCTTTGTGGTGGTCGCCAGCCCTGCATTGACCTTGAAACAGCCGGAGGATTTGCAACATGCCACGCTGTTTCACGTGGATAACCGGCATGTCCCGGCGGATTCACCTGACTGGGCCCACTGGCAGCGCAGCTACGGACCGGCAGAGTTGAACACTTCCCGCGGGCTGCATTTCAGTGACGAAACCCATGCGGTCCAGGCTGCGGTGGCCGGGCAGGGCGTAGTGATTGCCAGTCAGTTATTGGTCGGGGATTTAATCCAGCGCGGTGTGTTGGTCGCCCCCTTCGCGTTATCCCTGCCCGGAGCGCGCTATTATCTGCTGACCCTGGACGATATTGCGGACCGTCCCGACGTGGTAGCGCTGCGCGAATGGATGTTGCAACAGATGCAGCCAGCGCATCCCTGATGTCGATATCTTTTTGCATGGAGTACTTACGGGTGCTGCGGCCCCTGTTTACTGTGCTGCCTGGGTGAACAGCCGATGACGCGTTTAAACGCTTTCCCAAAGGCACTTTCTGATTCGTAACCCAGCCGGGATGCAATGACCGTGATGGAATCACTCGAGTTCTGCAATCTGTCGCAGGCCAGCAGCATACGCCAGCGCGTCAGATACTCAATGGGGGAGGTTCCTGAGATGGCTTTAAAGCGTGCAGCAAAGGCAGAGCGGGACATACCAATGTGCGCGGCCAGTTTTTCCAGCGTCCAGCCATAGCCGGGTTCATCGTGAATACAGGTGAGCGCCGCACTCAGTTGCCTGTCGGCTAAGACGAACAGCCAGCCGATGCCCACCGTTCCTGCCATATGTAACCTGAGCGCCTGAATCAACATCATATACGCCAATTGTTGGGTGATCAGCGAACTGCCTGGTTGAGGAGCCCGCACCTCGTCGGCAAGACGCTCCAGCGACCAGCGCATCGCCACTTTGTCTGATTCTTTGCGAATATGCACAATCGGCGGGAGTGAACCTAACAGCATATCGGCATGATTCCCACTCAGGAAAAAGTGTCCGCCGACCAGAAAACAGCTCTCCTCACCACTCTTAATGACGTTCTTGCCGACTTTTCCCTCCGCGCGCAGCAGGGTGAAATCAACAGCGGGGAGGGTGAGGTCAGTTGTCAGAATGAAGGCAGGACCGGGGGGCAGAAGGTAGCAGTCGCCGGGCAGTAGAAGCCATGGGCTCGGCGCTGCACGGGTCAGCGCGCCCTATTATTATCACGTCAGCGGCCGGTCTGGGGGCCGCTGAACAGGGCCAGCCGGCCAGCGAAAATCACTTCAATCCCGATTCAGCCAATCCGCGCAAAGCCTCTGAGTTGGCGGCAGAAACGTTAATCAAACAAGGGGTGAATGTGTCGATTGTGCGCCTGCCGCAAGTTCACAATACGGATAAACAGGGGTTGATCACCCCTCTTATCGCGTTAGCCCAGGCAAAAGGCGTTTCAGCCTACGTCGGTGAAGGGCAACATCGCTGGGCGGCCGTGCACATCAGTGACGCAGCGCGTCTCTTTGTTCTGGCACTGGAAGCAAAAACCCCAGGCAGCCGTTACCACGCTGTCGCAGAAGAGGGTATCCCGCTTAAAAGCATCGCAGAGGCTATTGGGCGCGGGATGAAGATTCCTGTGCAACCGGTTGACGCAGAACAGGCAGCGGCTCATTTCGGTTGGCTGGCGCCTTTTGTCAGCCATGACATGTCGGCCTCCAGCGCGCTGACCCGCCAGTTATTAGCCTGGCAGCCAACAGGGCCCAGGTTGCTCAGCGATCTGCAACAGATCAATTATGCCGCGGGTTCAGGGGAACACGGCTGAACGGGGAAGCTATCCCCTTGGTGAGAGATCCTGACCAATCATCATCCGGTGACCATCCGGGGTGGCTACCGTAAATTCACGCATACCGTGAGGTTGGTCGGCGGGGGGCTGCAGGATGATGGCGCCCGCGCTGACAAATTCCTGATAAAGCGCATCCGCATTATCGACATTCAGATAGCCGAAATAGCTGTGATCTCCCGTGGCAGAGGGGGGCATCGCCTGCGGAGAATGGCCGATCATAATACGTACACTTCCCCGCGAGGCCATTTGCCAGCCCATATCTTCGGGCCATGCCAGCGTAAATCCGAGGACGTCACGAAAATAGGCCGCGCTTTTTTTAAGATTGGGTACGGCAAGGACAAAAGAACTTGAAAGCACATTGACAGTAGAATCAGGCACAGTAAAACTCCTTCAAAGAGTAGGATACTGCAAATGCAGCAGCGGGTAGGGACGCCCATGGTCATCGACGGGAGAACGACCCGTCACCACAAATCCCCTTTTTTTGTAGAATCCCACGGCTTGCTGATTTTGCTCGTTGACATCGGTAGTCAACGCCGGAATCAGCGACAGCGCATGGTTTATCAGCAACCGCCCCACGCCGCGGCCGCGGACATCCGGGTCTACAAACAGCGCTTCCAGATGGTGTTCGGACAATAACATAAAGGCCACAGGCCTGCCTTCAGGGGCGACGGCCACCCACAACGGCGCGGCAGGGATAAATTCGCGCACCTGGTGTTCAATTTCCTGCCGGTCTGCCGATGATAAAAAATCATGGGTGGCATCGACTGAACGCGCCCAGATGGCGACCAGCGCATCTCCCTCATCCGGTCTGGAACGACGGATCCCAAATGTCATTATTTTCTCCTTTCATCATTTTCTTTGCGTAATCCATCAGCGCTCAGGCGCCGTATTCTTGTTTGACCAGCAGGCCGCGAAGCAGCAGTTCGAGAGCGGCGCAGCTTTGGGCCAACCGTATATTGCCATCTTCACCGTCTGCAATCCAAAACGCGGCTTCTGCCAGGCTGCTGTAGATAAGCCACGCCACGGCCTGCGGGTCAGAATCCGCAACGACACCGTCACGTATAAGATTTTCGATCAATCTCTGCATTGATTTTATGCATTGGCGCTGTGAGTCCGGTGCCGCGCCGCCGAGAACGGAACGCGCATCGCGATATGGGTTCACCAGTGCCTGCGCGTGGACAACGCATCCTTATGATGAGTTACGCAGCGCGCATGGCGCTTATTTTTTCGGAGAGCCGATACTGTCCAATGCTGACAAAACCTCCGCTGACAGGTGAAGGTTCACGCTGTTGATGTTTTGCTGCAGATGGTCAACTGATGAGGTTCCGGGTATCAGCAGGATGTTCGGGGCGCGCTGTAGCAACCAGGCAAGGGCGACCTGTATCGTGGTTGCGCCGCATTGCTCTGCCGCGTGGCTCAGAGCATCGGCCTGTAACGGAGAGAACCCCCCGAGCGGAAAATAGGGGACGTAGGCGATCCCCTCCTTTGCCAGGCTATCAATCAGCGCATCATCGTGGCGATAAGCAAGATTAAACATGCTCTGAACACAGACAATGTCGGTGATCGTACGTCCCTGGGCTATCTGTTTTTCCGTCACATTGCTGAGCCCGATGTGGCGAATCAACCCTTTGTCTTGTAGCCGGGCAAGCGCTGTCAAAGGCGCTTCGATATCACCTTCGCATGGCGCTGCGAGGTTGAACATCACACGGAAGTTCACCACGTCCAGCACATCGACACCAAGATTACGCAGGTTATCATGCACGGCGGATTCCAGTTCGGCAGCCGTGGAGGCGACGTGCCACGATGCATCGTTCCCCCGGCGTGCGCCGACCTTAGTGACGATAGTGAGAGAGTCAGAATAGGGATGGAGCGCCTCGCGGATCAGCTGATTGGTGACGTGAGGGCCATAAAAATCGCTGGTATCGATGTGCGTGATACCCCTTTCGACGGCAGCACGCAGCACGGAGAGGGCCGCGTTGCGGTCTTTCACAGGGCCAAAAGCGTGAGGGCCGGCCAGCTGCATTGCACCGTAGCCCATGCGGGTAACCGACCTGCTGCCAAGTTGAAAAGTGCCTGCGCGCGTTACTTCAGTCATGGATGTATTCCTTTTTTAGGTAGGGGTTAAGCAAGCTGCGAGATGTTCATGTAGAATACGAATAATTATTCGTATTGGGAATTCGCATATGCAGACAGATAACGGACAAGGGCTTGAGGCCCGCAAACGGCCGCGGCAGGCACGTTCTCAGGCCACCGTGGACGCGATTCTGGATGCGACTATTCAGGTTTTGCAGGCCGAAGGTTTACAGCGTTTGACCACCATCCGGGTAGCTGAGCGGGCCGGTGTCTCGGTCGGTAGCCTTTATCAGTACCTGTCTCTTATACACATCTGACGCTGCCG
>CAMLBO010000117.1 GCA_946478305.1 uncultured Enterobacterales bacterium | reverse complement strand
TCTACACGTAAGGAGTCGTCGGCAGCGTCAGATGTGTATAAGAGACAGCAGGGGGTGAGAGTATTCGCGCAGGTCTGCCAGCCTCGTGGGTTGTAGGCGATAAAACCGGCAGCGGCGACTACGGCACCACCAACGATATCGCGGTGATCTGGCCTGAAAACCACGCCCCGCTGGTGCTGGTGACTTACTTCACCCAGCCACATCAGGATGCCAAAGCCCGCAAGGATGTGTTAGCGGCAGCGGCTAAAATCGTGACCGGAGGCCTTTAAATATTGATGAAGTGGGGCGCAGGCCCCATTTCGTAACAGCCATCGCACCTCCCCGTTCCTCTGCTTCCCGCCTGTTTTAATCAATAGATTTTCTTAGACAACCGAGTGTTTTTCTCTGCGTCGATTGATACAAGCGTCAGATACGTTACAAAAAACTCTTTTGCGAACGAACGTTCTCAAATCTTGAACGCCCGTCCAAGATTTGGCATGATGCACGACTTACTCCCTTTTCCTGCTGGTTACTCTCGTGGTTTATCTGTGTAAAGAAGATCGTAAAGCCGCCATTTTACAGGCGGCTGCACGCGTGGCGCTGGACGAAGGTCTGGCGGCAACCACCGTGCGGCGAGTGGCCAGCGAAGCGGATACCGCCGTGGGGCAGGTGCATCACCATTTCCCCAGCGCTGCGGCGCTGCGGGCTGACGCCTACTGGCTGGTTATGCATAACTTGCAGCAGTCGCTGGCAGCCAGCAGCGCCTGCCTGACACCGTTCGAACGCATTCAGCTTTACCTTATTGATGCAAAAGACGAGGAGTACATCCGCGCTATTCGTCTGTGGCGCGAAGCGATGCTCCTCACCGAGCAGGATGAATTAATGCGAACCGCTTTCGCCAGTTCGTTGTCTGACTGGCACGGGCTGGTCAAACAGGTAATTGTTGATGGCAGAAGCAGCGGGGAGTTTTCCGCCGGTGAGTGCGCGGACGACATTGCCTGGCGGCTTATTGGTCTTAGCAGCAGTCTGCACGGGATGTCGCGCCTGACATCGTTAGGCCTGACCGAACAGCGTGTTGCTCGCAATCTCAACCGCGCCATTGATATTGAATTGCGCCATATTTCCGTTTTAAACGCCGTTTCGGCACAAGGAACCGCCTGATGTTTACTACCTATTTATATTTGTGCATCGCCATTGTGGCAGAAGTGATTGCCACCAGCAGTCTTAAGAGCTCTGAGGGTTTCACACGTCTCTGGCCAAGTATCCTGTGCGTTGCCGGCTATGGCTTGGCGATTTTCCTGCTGTCGCTGACGCTGCGCACCTTACCGACCGGTATCGCCTATGCGATTTGGTCCGGTGTCGGTATCGTTCTGGTCTCAGCGATTGGCTGGGTGTATTACGGGCAAAAACTCGATCTCCCGGCAATTGTGGGTCTGAGTCTCATCATTGCTGGTGTCATTGTCGTGAACGTATTTTCAAAATCAATTGCGCATTAAACAATCAATAAAAATCAAAATTTCCGCATGGGTTATGCGGATTTTAGCTTCATCATCAGGACAGTCCGGAGTTCATTTTGTACAACATAGATAAGCCCGATTTCCATGACGAACTCATTAAAGAGCTGCTGTACTGGATTGAAGTGAATCTGAACGATCGCCTGACCATGGAAAGTGCATCGAAGAAAACCGGTTATTCGCCGTGGTATTTGCAGCGGTTATTCAAGAGTAAAACCGGTTATGCGTTGGGCAAATATATCCGCGATCGTCGTCTGACAATGGCGGCCATTGCGCTGCGCCTGACCAATATGCCGATCCTGGACATCTCACTTTATTACTCTTACGACTCGCAGCAGACATTTACCCGTTCATTTAAAAAGAACTTCGCGGAGACGCCGGCCGTGTTTCGCCGCAACCGTGAATGGAGTATGGGGGGCATCACCGCGCCGCTATTGATGGATGAATTTCCGCAGCCGGATTATGCCATCGTCGAGCTGCCTGAAATGGCATTTGTCGGCCAAACTACGCGTCATACTTATCCCATCGAAGCGCTGTTTAACCCCAAAAACCATGTCCATCGCGATACGCTGCACAGTTATCTGCAAGAGCCAGAGTCGTTACAGGGGGAAGTCTGGGGGTTGTCAGATTGTGGCCCGGGCGAGGAGCAAACCTCGGTCATGGAAATGGTCTACACCGTCGGGCGGGAAAAGATCGCGGGTTATAATGATGACCAGCCGGTCGCGCTGACTATCCCTGCGGGTCGTTACCTGAAGATTGACTATCCGCACGAACTGGCGCGGCTGAACCATTATATTCTTTATGTTTATTCGGTGTTCCTGCCAACATTAGGCTTGCAGTTTCGTATCAGTCATGACCTCGAAAAATACTCACAGGCCTCAGCGCGCAAGGGTATTACCTGCGAATACTATATTCCGGTGGTATGACGCGGTCGTTGCAATGGGTCAGCACATTACCCTAAACGCAAAAGCCTCCGATATACGGAGGCTTTTTATCAGGACAAAGCCGGTGACTCAGTTAAAGACCATACCGCCGTCGATCAGTAACGACTGACCGGTCATGTAATCGGAGTCAGGTCCTGCAAGATAAGAGACGCAGCCTGCGACATCTTCCGGCTCAGACAGACGTTTCAGGGTAATGTTTTTGGCAAACTCGGCAGTGCCGTAGCCCACTGGTTTACCGGCAGCTTTGGAGACCTGACGGTCAATTTCTTCCCACATTGGTGTTTTCACGATCCCCGGACAGTAAGCATTGACGGTGATCCCAAGCGGAGCCAGATCGCGCGCGGCCGTTTGTGTCAGTCCGCGCACGGCAAATTTGCTGGAACTGTAAATCGCCAGCTCCGGGTTACCCACGTGTCCGGCCTGGGAACAGGCATTAATGATTTTCCCGCCGTGATTAAGGGATTTAAAGGCTTTGATGGCGGCTTGGATCCCCCAGATAACACCTTTCACGTTGATGTTGTACACGCGATCCACGATGTCTGGCGTAATGTCTTCAATCAGAGTTGTCGGTGCGATACCGGCGTTATTGACGATAACATCAAATCCGCCAAGCTGTGTTTTCGCTGCTTCTACCGCTGCAAATACCTGGTCGCGGTCAGATACGTCGGCCAACTGGGCAATAGCACGGCCACCCGACTGATTGATCTCCTGAGCCACGCTGTTGGCGGTTTCTGCGTTAAAATCGACGACGGCAACGGCGAAACCATCCTTCGCCAAACGTAATGCAATCGCTCTGCCGATCCCTTGACCTGCACCTGTTACTAAAGCCACTTTTCCATGATCAGACATACTGCTTATCCTCTCTGTATGAGTTTCAGGGGGTTCCCACACGCAAACGGATCCTGGATCCGCTGAATGCTGCCGGGAAGCTAAGAATAGTCTTACCCTCCTAAAGGGGTAGGTGCAATTGTTAGCTACCGGGAGTAACTGTTTTTAGGAGGGGCATGGGCGAAAGTGTAAAGCTGAGCGTGCAGGGCCAAAACAGCGTAGCTTTGGCTTTAAATCCCTATGATGATCATGGTTAAATATTCCGCATCAATGGTAATCTGTGGAGGGTAGGATCCGAACCACGACTCTGTGGCAATATCATGACAAATCAAGACGTAAAAGCATTGAATAATGTGAATATGCCCTTAACAAACGTGATCGTCTGCTTTCTTGATGGCGACATTTAATTCATTATATATCACCCACTCTTATTAAAATCAGGAACGAAAATGTTAGAAATTTTCGATGTTAGTTACAGTGAGTTGACTGGCATGCGGTCTGAGGACCTTTACAAACTGAGAAAAAAAACCTTTAAAGATCGCCTGAATTGGGCGGTTAAATGCAGCAACGACATGGAATTTGATGAGTATGATAATAAGGATACCCGCTATCTTCTGGGTATTTATGACGACCAGTTGATTTGCAGCGTCCGTTTTATCGATTTGCAACTGCCTAATATGATCACCCATACCTTCCACGCACTGTTTGATGATGTAACATTGCCGCAGGGGCGCTATATCGAATCGAGCCGCTTCTTCGTGGATAAAGCCCGTGCCAAATCGCTGTTAGGCAGCCGTTATCCGATCAGCTATGTGCTCTTTCTGTCGACGATTAATTATTCCCGCCATTATGCGCACACGGGTATATATACTATTGTCAGCCGCGCCATGTTGACCATCATCAAGCGTTCCGGATGGCACGTTGAGGTGATTAAAGAGGCTTACGTTAACGAAAAAGAGCGTATCTATCTGCTGCGCTTGCCGACTGAACCGGCTGACCAGGCCAGAATGGCTCTGCCTATCCAGAAGTTCCTGGAAGATTCAGAGGTTGATCTGTGCGCCTGGCCAATGTCGCTGCCTGCTATGGCAGAACGGGTTTAATCAATTCAAGTTCAACGCCAAGCCTGATTGCCTGTTTGGCGTTAATCACTCCCAGTTTTTTCACCACATTACCCATGTGGTACTTCACCGTTCTGGTGGTGATTCCAGTGATCAGCGCCACTTCCTGATAAGTTTTCCCCATACTGGCCCAATGAAGCACCTCATTTTCCCGTGGTGATAAAATGGTTTTACCTGCGGCACTGTTTCCTATGCGGGTAGAAGGGCTCAACGTATTTTGGGTGAGCATCAGCATCTTCTCGTGGGTTTCAATCAACATCATCTGCACTTTTTCGAGGTTACATGCGATATTGGCCTCTAATTCTTTATCCGCATTATTTTCCATCATCAGCGATAACATCGCCACGTTATTCATGGGGTCATGCAGCACAAAGGTGAAGCCATTTACAATGTTGTGTTTTTTGGATAGCGAGAAAAGTTTGGACGATTTGATATCTGACAAAACGGTGATATTTTCATCCCATGAGAAAGGTGAACACCGTCTGAAAGCCGTCAGCACGACGGGATCGATATGCTGATAATTATTCCCGATATAGAGATCAATCCACTCATTCGGGTAATTGGAGATGATAAAAATATCCGCAGGATTTTTTTTATTGATGACCATATAGGTATACTTAGGGCTGCCGTAGACAACAAGCTTTCTGTTGATATAGTCACGCAAAGTTTCTATTTTTTTAGCATCATTCTTTAAACCTGAAAACATTCCCCGTCTCCCAACGCTAACCGCTGCGTCCTTTTTCGTCCAAAAGTACAGTACAGGATTGCACCTTAGTACAACTACCGGACTGCGCCAGCATCCGTATAATAATGAAAGCACCAGCAAATTAGCAAAAAAAACCTGAACTTATGCGTCAGGTAGCCAAATTTGCCAACACCAGGGTAGTACCAGAGTAATAATAAAAAAACGCTACAGAAGTACATCTGCTCACGCAAGTGTAACTTCTGTAGCAATAAATAGCCTCAGCAACAAATATCCTCCTATGCTTTTATAACCGAATTTGTATAATCTTCAGGTTTGTACTGATTTATTCGTTCTCTTCCTCTCGTCATTATTTCGCTCACAAAATAAACTTACCTGCCAATTTACTCGCCATTTCTATGTCTGAATCTTGGCGCGATATAGATAACGGCATTGGACGCTCGCGACAGTTTCGATTAGGGTGACAAAAAAACACCGAAGGAGACGCTTCAATGCACGACTTTACTCTGCGCGTGGCCGTGACGGCGGACGTGGCCGACTTATTCCGTATCCGTACCTCAGTGAGAGATAATCATCTGTCGATCGAACAGATGGCGGAAATGGGTATTACGCGCGAAACCCTGCCAGCCATGCTGGAAGGCCTGGGGCGCGGTTGGGTCATTGAGCATCAGGGCGAACCGGTCGCATTCAGCATGGCTGATGCTGAGGAGGCGACGATTTTCGCCGTTTTTGTCGATCCCGCGTTTGAAGATCAGGGTGCCGGCAAGCGCCTGACGCTGGCCGCAGAGCAGTGGCTATTTGAGCAAGGGTGTGCCGAAATCTGGCTCTGCACCGACAGTGATCCTACCGTGCGATCCCAGGGTTTCTACCGGCATCTTGGCTGGCTGGATGTCGGCCTTCAAGAGGACGGGCAGACGCGGTTTATCAAAAAAGCCCCGTGAAGCCCCGGCGCCTGACATGTCCATTCCGGGCGCGCCTCCGTCTTACGGCAAGGTAAACGGGGTGACACTGTCCACCATCAGGCGCTGTAATAAATTTAGGGCGTCACTTTGATTTTTTTCTCTGTGCAGCAGGGAGATGCCCAACTGGCCTGGCCGCGGCAGAGTGTCATGCGAAACTTTCAGGCCCAATGGCATGCCTATCCGGGTACGTAACGTAACGCCTAACCCGGCCTTTACCCCGGCCCAAATACCGCTCAGACTATGACAGGTAAATGCCATTCGCCAGGGTATGCCTGCCTCGTCAAGAGCGGCGATAGCACGGCTACGCAGTAAACAGGGAGCATCGAACATCACCAGTGGTAGCGGTTCGCCACGTGCCAGAAAGGCGCAGATATCCCTGTCAGAATGGTGGATCCACTCCAGCTGACATTGCCCGATGAGCTGATGGTCCGGCGGCTCTTTTTCGGGTTGCCACAGAAGAGCCAGATCCAGTCTATTCGAGGCCATACCGTCAAGAAGTGCCTGATTTCGCTCAACCCTGGCAGCGATGATGACTGCCGGATGCTGCTGGCTGAACTTGCCCAAGATCTCCGGCATGATGGATTCCCCAAAATCTTCCTGCATCCCCACCCGTACTTCGCCCTGTAGCCACTCGCCTTGAATAGCTCGCCGGGCCTCGTCATTGAGCGCCAGTAGCCGGCGGGCGTAACTGATTAACATCTCCCCGCTGGGGGTCAGCACTACATGGCGACCCTGCTTTGTTACCAGCGTCGCGCCGCACTGCTGCTCCAGTTTCTTAAGCTGAGCGCTGACTGCTGACGTAGAACGGCAGAGATGTTTTGCCGCCAGAGCAAAACTGCCTGACTCAATGCCCAGCACAAAGCTGCGCAGGGCATCGGTGTCGAGAGAGACGGGAAGTTTGTCCATCATTATCCTTATATTCGGGATTGTTTGGTGCGAATATTTTGATTTTCCGCATCGTAGCATTGCACCAGAATAGTTTCTCCCCCACTGGAGAAAATACTATGTCTGCTTCCCTTGATCGTGACTCCCTTGCCCTGATTGCCCCCAAACTTGCCCAACTGACTCAGGATGTCTTGTTTGGTGATATCTGGGCGCGCACAGAACTCTCCCCGCGTGAGCGCAGCCTGATCACTCTTGCTGCCCTGACGGCGCTCGGCCGCGTGCAGCAGCTGCCCTGGCATATCGGCTTTGCCAGACAAAACGGATTAACGACGGTGGAAATCACAGAAGTGTTCACTCATCTGGCTTTCTATGCTGGCTGGCCCGCTGCGGTTTCAGCCATTAGCTGTCTGGCGGAGGAGGATAAATCATGCCAATGACCCGTATCACTCTGCGCCAGGGTTACAGCGATACCCGACTGGGTGAGATCTCTGACATCCTGCATCAGAGCTTGATCGACGAATTCGCGGTGCCTGAACATGATCGTTTTCAAATTATCGAGACCCTGCCTGACGCGCAGCGCAGCTTTGACCGCCACTATCTGAGCGGGACGCGGAGCCACGATTTTATGCTGTTCCATGTTGTTGCGGGTAAACCGCGCACGTCTGAACAGAAGCAAAATTTCTACCGCGTACTCAGTGAACGGCTGCATACCCTGCTGGCCATTGATCCCGATGATGTGATGGTAGTGATACAGTTTAATAGTGCACAAGAGTGGAGTTTCAGCCGCGGGGAGATGTATCGGCCGGGCGGGTAAGGTCAGCGGGAATAAGAGCGTCTCCCAGCCGGCCACCATTGGACGCTTAAGACGCTTTCCATTAGGGTGGTTAAAACCGCGAAGGAGACGCTTTAATGAAAGATGCTACTTATCAAGGCCCTTTGCCTGAAAACCCGCACCCGATGGAAGGGTTCCCTCAGGTCTGCTTCATCAAAAATACGGTTAACAATCCGAATATTATTATTGGAGACTACACCTATTACGATGATCCCGAAGACTCAGAAAACTTTGAACGCAACGTGCTCTATCACTTCCCTTTTATTGGCGACAAACTGGTCATTGGCAAATTCTGTGCGCTGGCGCGGGGCGTGAAATTCATCATGAACGGTGCCAACCATAAGATGTCTGGTGTGTCGACGTATCCTTTCTGGATCTTTGGTAACGGTTGGGAAACGTCGCTGCCACCGATGGAAGCGTTGCCCTTTAAGGGCGATACGGTGATAGGTAACGATGTCTGGATAGGTTATGACGTGCTGATCATGCCCGGCGTAAAAATCGGCAATGGGGCCATCATTTCGTCGCGCTCGGTAGTGACTGCCGACGTGCCGGCCTACAGCGTGGTGGGGGGTAATCCGGCGAAGCTGATTAAACCCCGCTTTGCGCCTGAGATTGTCACCCGCCTGGAGAGTATTGCCTGGTGGGACTGGCCGGTTGAGCGCATCACCCGTCATATGTCGCTGATTGTTTCGGGAGATATTGCTGCGCTTGAGCAGGCCGGAGAATAAACGGACGACGCCCCACATCGGGGCGTCTTTTTCTTCCTTCGGTGCGGCTATTTCACCGCCGCCAGCTCCCGTTTTACACCTGACGCTTTAACTGTGAACTGATTTTGCGGTTCACGCAGACCGAGATTTTCCCGCAGCGTATTGCCTTCGTATTCCGTGCGGTACAAACCGCGCTGTTGCAGCAGCGGGATCACCTGTTCGACAAAATCATCGAACGCCGTTGGCGTGCCTCCGCGCACGATGAAGCCGTCGGTTGCACCAAAGGTAAACCAGTGCTCCAGACCGTCGGCCACATCGGCTGCCGTACCCAGAAACGTCGGGCGTGGCGTGGCGGCTTCCAGCGCCACCTGACGCAGCGTCAACCCGCGTGCCTGTGCATCACGTTTGATCTCATCGGTGGTGCTGCGAAAGCTGTTCTGGCCCAGATCGCCGATGTCCGGGAAGGGCGCGTCGGGGTCATGCTGGCTGAAATCATAGTGCTCGAAATAGCGGCCAAGGTATTCCAGCGCCTTATCCAGCGTCACCAGCTGCGCAGTTTGCTGATATTTCTGTTCGGCATCGGTGACGCTGTCACTGACAATCAGGCTGATCCCCTGGAAAACGCGGATGTCATCGGCCCCGCGGCCATTTTCCACCAACTGACGTTTGACGTCCTGATAAAACAGGCGGGCCAGTTCCGGCGTGGCCTGACGGGTATAAATGGCATCTGCCGCTTCGGCCGCGAAGGCTTTGCCCTGATCTGATGCACCGGCCTGAAACACCACCGGCTGGCCCTGCGGAGAGCGCCCGACGTTCAGCGGACCCTGAACCGAAAAGTATTTTCCCTGATGATGCAGGGTATGGAGTTTTTCCGGTGCAAAGAACTGGCCGTCGGCTTTATTGCGCACAAAGGCATCGCCTTCCCACGAATCCCACAGGCCTTTCACCACGCTGACGTATTCGCTGGCGATGCGGTAACGCTCGTCGTGTTCCGGGTGTTTATCACGCGAGAAGTTTTTCGCCGAGCCCTCCAGTGGTGACGTCACCACATTCCAGCCCGCCCGGCCACCGCTCAGATGATCGAGGCTGGCAAACTGCCGTGCCACGGTAAAGGGTTCGCTGTAAGACGTGGAAAGTGTCGCCACCAGCCCGATTTTTTGGGTGACCAACGCCAGCGCGGAGAGCAGGGTGATGGGCTCGAAACGGTTGAGAAAGTGTGGGATCGACTTTTCATTGATATACAAACCGTCGGCTACGAAGAGGAAATCAAATTTGCCTTGTTCAGCTTTTTGCGCCAGCTGCTGGCAGAACTGGATATTAATACTGGCGTCTGCCACCGCATCCGGATGGCGCCATGCTGACATATTGCCTGATGCGCCCTGAATAATGGCCCCTAACCGTATCTGTCGTTGATTACTCATGATGGCTCACTTTTGATTATTTTGAGGATGTGATGTTCAGGCCGCCTGACCGGGAAGAACCGGCAGGGCGTCCAGTAATTGTTGCGTCCAGCGGTGCTGTGGATGGGTAAAGACCCGTCCGACGTCGCCGCTTTCCACCACTGCGCCGTCTTTCATCACCAGCACCCGGTCGGCCAGATGATGAATAACGCCGAGGTCATGGGAGATAAACAGCAGCGCGGTGCGGTGCTCCGCCTGCATATCGGCCAGCAGATCCAGCACCTGCGCCTGTACCGAAACGTCCAGTGCGCTGACCGGTTCATCCGCTACCAGCAAGGCCGGATTAGGTGCGAAGGCGCGGGCAATCGCCACCCGCTGGCGCTGCCCGCCGGAGAGTTCTCGTGGGTAACGTTGCAGGAATCCTGCCCCGAGGCGCACTTCGTCCAGCAGTTGCAGTACGCGCTGGCGCCGCTCCGCACCGAATATCCCGGCAGCGTCCAGGCTCTCGCCGATGATTTTTTCCACCGTATAGCGTGGGTCAAAGGAACTAAGGGGATCTTGCGCGATAAGCTGAATACGGCTGCGGCGCAGGCGGCGCTGGCTTTCTGCCACCCGGCTCCACGGCTGGCCATCAATCTGAATCAGTCCGCTGTCGGGCTCGGTCAGCCCGAGTACCATGCGGGCCACGGTGGTTTTCCCCGAGCCTGACTCACCGACAATCCCCAGCGTTTCCCCGGCAGACAGCCTGAAGCTGACGTCGCGCACGACCTGATGTGCGCCGTAATGTTTGTTCAGGTTGAACGCCTGCAACAGCGGCTCACCGGTATCAATCTGTTTGGCCGGAAGGGGCTGCGGCAACGGTGAGGAGAGACGTAAGCCTTTGGTCTGCGGGGTCGGCACTGCCTGCAATAGCTTACGTGTCCACGGATGTTCCGGGGCCTGCAACAGACGCCGTGCCGGGCCTTGCTCCACCACTTCACCGTCCTTCATCACCATCACAAAATCGGCCAGTTGGCCGACCACTGACAGGTCGTGGCTGATGAGCAGCAGCGCCTGACCGTCATCGCGGCGGCGTTGCAGCAGATCGAGAATTTGCTTTTGCACCGTCATGTCCAGTGCCGTGGTTGGCTCATCGGCGATCAGCAGTTCGGGTTTGCCCGCCAGCGCCGTGGCGATCAGGGCGCGCTGACGCAGCCCGCCGGAAAGCTGGTGCGGGTAGAGCGCCAGCCGCCGCTGTGCCTCCGGCATACCGACCGACGCCAGCAGCTGTAAACTGCGCTGATGCCAATCCGAATTGCCCTCACGCGGGTTGGCCCGCAGTGCATCACCAAGCTGCTGGCCGATGCGTCTCAGTGGATCAAGCGACACCAGTGCGTCCTGCAGGACATAACCAATCTGCTGCCCACGAATGGCGCGCCAGTTACGCTGCGTGGCCTGCAACATGTCGCGTCCGTCAATCATGAAGCGGTCGGCGGTCAGTACGGCATTTTCATCCTGTAAGCCAATCAGCGAGCGTGCGGTAACGGTTTTGCCGGAACCGGACTCCCCGACCAGCGCCAGCGACTGACCCCGTTGCAGCTGTAAATTAAGGCCACTGACCACGGTTTTCAGCCCCTGAGGTGACGGAAAACTCACCGTGAGGTTGCGGATATCAATAAACAGTTCGCGGCTCATGCTTTTCTCCCTTCGAAACGTGACTGCCAGTGGCGGCCGAGGGTAGTGACCGCAACGACGGTGAGGGTGATCGCCACACCTGGCCAGACGCCAATCCACCAGGCATTGCGCAGGTAGTTACGCCCTTCGGCCAGCATCAGCCCCCATTCTGCCGTCGGTGGTTGCGGTCCCATGCCGAGAAAGCTCAGCCCGGCGGTGCCGATAATGGCGGTGCCGAGGCCCAGCGTTGCCAGCACCGGCACGTGGGCAATGGCGTGCGGCAGGACGTGCCGCCAGACCAGCACCCGGCGGGTCAGCCCGAAGGTGCGGGCCTGCTCGACATAGCCCGATGACATCACCAGAAAAGTTTGCGCCCGCACCACGCGGGCAAAGCGCGGTATCGACGCCACGCCCAGTGCGAAGATCAGATTGACGGTGCCGGGACCGGTGAAAGCGATCAGCATCAGTGCCAGCAGCAGATCGGGAA
>CAMLBO010000116.1 GCA_946478305.1 uncultured Enterobacterales bacterium | reverse complement strand
CCAATGAGCGCAATGTTTTCCATGATAGTTCTCCGAATGAAAGCCTATCCTCAGCATAGTACCGGGAAGGAGGGAGTGACCATCTCATTAAATATCCTACGCTAAGCCTGTTTTTTGTACAGACTACTATCCACTGAGCATGTTCGCCGGATTGGGGTTTTCCCCTAGACTGCCCAATCCCGCACACCCTCCCCCGTTCTGCACCGCTCAAACACTACATGTTGTGTACCAGCCAGCGGCGACCGCTACCAGATGTTGTGTTTTCGCGCGTTTTTATGTGGAGTCATTACCTGTCCTTTTCTCCGTGCTTCATTTTTGCACCGGTTGCGCTATAATTCCTTGTGTATCAGACGCCTGCACGAATGGTACGGGGGGAAGCAGCGGATAACGGGGCGTTGCCCGCTTGCTTACCCTCCCCAACACGAATTAGGTTTTTATCCCCCATTCCAGAAAACTCCCCAAAACACACCCTGCTTAATCACCTATTTAATTTACTGGCTTTCTTTTGTCTTTTTAACAATGCGAATAACGGTTCTTTCAGATACTCCACATAACCTGGCCGTATCTCGAATACTCTGACTATTCTTAACTCGAAGCTCGATGATCTTTTCATGCAATTGCAGGTCTGCCTGGCGCCCACGAAATTTACCAGCCACTTTTGCCTTTACTATTCCTTCTTCCTGGCGCCGGCGCCTGTCCTGATAATCTTTTCTTGCAATGGCGGCAAGCATATCGAGCATCATACCGTTGATGGCTTTCAGCATTGCTTGCGTGAATTCATCGCCTGGGCTTGCCGAAAAAGCAATATGGCTGGTTGGAAGATCGAGACTCACTACAACAAGGTGCTTTTCTTGAATCAGTCGCTTTAGTTTTTGCCAACCTTCCTCATCTAATCTGGAAAGACGGTCTACTTGTTCGATGAGGATAATGTCGCCTGGTGCTGCATCATCGAGTAACCGTAAAAGTTCAGGGCGCTGTAGCGACGCGCCCGAAACATTTTCGGTGTACCAGCTGGCCAACCGAAAACCTTTCTCCTCAACAAACGACTTCATTCTGGTTTTTGCTCGTAGAGCATCTTGTTCTTTGGTCGATGCCCGGAGATATCCATGAATGTACATTTTTAACCTTCAGTGCCATTTAGGTGATGATCTTAATGTACATGACAGATAAGTGATGATCCAACGCAGAAATATGCCACTTTTACGTAGTGACATTGGGGTATACATAAGTGGCACATTTAAACAACCTATAAGATATCCGCTATCGGAAAGGGTTTTTCGCCCTTAACTCATTTCATTGCAGCAACAAGGTGTTGACAACATATAATAATTTTAATAAGGTAGTTGTCAGATGTGGTGGAAGGATGTTCCCCACGTTAAAAAAAGAAGCATCCAAACAGAACGATGTGGTGGAAGAACAGCCCCACGTAAAAAAAAGAAGTGTTCAACGAAAGACCTCCTAACGGGAGGTTTTTTTGTTTATGGTTTGAACCGACGGCAAGACAGGGATTATTTTGTGGAAATTAAAAAGCTTGAGGAAGTTTTTTACATCGAAAATACGCACTTAGTCGAGGTAATGGATAAAAGAGGCAACGCGTGGAATAGCGACAAAACCAGAGGGTATGGCGTCGTTGTCGTTGAGATCGTAGGTTTGCGCTTTGGCATCCCTTTACGATCACATGCTAACCATAAGCAATGCTATAATTTTTCAGGCGATAAGGCTCTGGATTACTCAAAAGCTGTTTTATTAATGAAAGATGAATACATTTCCGAAGTCCCTTTTAAAATTCCAGATGAAGAATTTATTGTCATTCAAAAAAAATCTTTCTTTATCACCCAACAATTTACGAAATATGTAGAACGGTACATAGAAGCCGTCAAGAAAAGCGACGAAAACAAATTAAAACCATACCGCTTCTCGACATTGCAGAACTATCATGCTGAGTTAAAGATCTAGCTAGCAGCGGGGACGTGTGTCCCCTCTTCTGCTCTAAGCTGGGAAAAGTGTCACCAAGGGAACAAAGCCTCCCTCCCATTTCTCATCCTCGAAAACATGATTTCCGAACGAAACCTTCACCTGACAACCTGACAGTTCCGCTTGAAATCCGTAAGGATGCAGGTGTGTCAGAGCATAGTCTTTGCCGTTAAAATTCACATCTTGCCACCGTCTCCCACTCACGCCTTTCACCCCTCGCCCGCTTTTTGCTCTTTAATTGCCTGGACCGTTACTGGATACCTAGTATTACATACTCATTGATATCTCTATCTTCTCGAGGCATTAGATGAATTAGCGAATGACTATACAAAACATCAAGACCAGACCTGACTTGTGCCGGTTGGACACCTGTATGGTCACGAAGGGTTATGTGAGCGATTTTGACTGTTTGCTTGTTATTCATCCGAAAACTCAACATTGTTATGTACAGCTTCAGTGCGATAAATGGCGCTATGCCACGATTGGATATGCTTTTTAAGTTTTTCCTAATCGTGCCTAGCGGTACTTTTGCCCATTTAGCGTCACTCCTTTGTACTGTCAGCTCATATCTGTTGGTATGCAGCCCTCTATCGACTTCTATTACCCCATTGCTTTCAAGAACTGAAAGCCCTTTGACAACCATCGGACGGCTCAGGCCCGTTATTTCCTCAAAGGCCGTGAGGGAAATCTCCGCAGACCGGCTATAAAAATCAATTAACACTGATATCGCTAGAAGGCACTTCATAGCGGCAATACCAGTGCCCGGCGTATTAGATTTAAGTCGCGACAGTAATGGGTCGCTCTCAGAACGAAACCACCAGTTAGGAAGACTGCCAAATCGATTATTACTCATGGTTTCCCCCTTTTTTATCTATTATGCCTATAAATAACTTAATAATCATATACATAAAATACATTGCACTTAAGGCTATGATGGCAACTAAAGCAATCGGACTCGCAGCATTCAAATTTGAAAGAATGGCGGATAACGTTTCCATGGGCATCTCCGTTGTAAATTTTGACTGTGGCCCAAATTTTTACAGGCTCCCTGAAAATATATCTAGATAGAGCGATATTTATTATTGCTATCTATAACTATATAAATCATGTAGTTAATTGTGTTTTATGTCCATTTTGCTAGTAAATGAAAAATCTGATTCCGCATCAGAATGCTGCCTGTAGGCCAGTTTCACAGGCAAATTTTGAAGGCACTAGTAAACGGCAGATAGTTATTTTTCACCATAATTCATTTTTTCATCGGATTTTGGCTCATAAAGAAAAGGCGGTAGGGTTCATGAGGTAATTTTTTATCAATTTATTAAATTGATAAAAACATAAAATGATAAATAACTTTTTTATCATTTTAATTTTATGATAAGGTGAGTGTCTTTCGTACAACGATACATGAGATCTCTATGATTACAGTGATAGGTTCAAACAAAGGCGGCGCGTCAAAGAGCACTACTGCTACTAATGTTGCGATTGCCTTAGCATTGCGTGGTAAGGATGTATGCTTATTAGACGCAGACCTTCAGTCGTCGTCTGCCAAATGGCATGCCTCACGTGAGGAGTCAGATTTAAAGCCCCGTATTACCCTCATTCAAAAGTACGGCAACATCAGCCAGACATTACGTCAACTCGATGAAAAATTTGACCATGTGATAGTCGATGTCGCTGGCCGTAACAGTCGTGAACTAGCTAATGCCGGAGCAGTTGCAGATATTATTATTGCTCCCCATCTGTGCTCTCAGTTCGACCTGGATACTCTGGAAGAGCTCGAAAGCCAGCTGGAGGCGTGGCAAGACCTTAATCCAGATTTGAACCTCTACATGTACCAGACTCGAGCGACGACTAATCCCGTATTGCGTGGTAAAGAACGTGCAGAATTTCTCACATACCTAGAAGATTTCCCTACCCTTTCGCCTCTCAATGCCATTAACTGTGAGCGAAAAATATATCGTGACGTCGTTCCGTTGGGGCAATCCGTTTTGGAAGCTACCAACAAAACTGCAATAGATGAAGTTAATCAATTAATCGAAGAGGTTTATGCTCAATGGCTCTGAAACCACGTTCTGCTAAAAAACCATCAGACGCTGAGGTAGCAGCCCTTGCCGACAAATTGACCGATAAACAGTATGGGGGAATAACCCCTGAAGTGAAGGTTGAAAAGCAGGTGCAGAGAAGTCTGGCACTCCCAAAGTCGCTAGACCAGGCAATTACGAGAGCATCAGCTGAAAACAAACTCAGTGGTAATGGTCCGCAAAACACGAGTGCTGTCATCCGGGAAGCGTTGGAACAATATCTCGCGCGGCGTAAATCATTAGAATGATAATTTCATATAGTAATATTTAAATAAAATGATGTTTTATCATTTTATCATTTTATCATTTTATCATTTTATCAATTTATCATTTTATCAATTATAGAAAAATTAATATTTTACCGTGTTATGATGAGTGCTATCTGATGGCTGCTGTTGGCAAATCCTTCCAGCATGTTGTGTAGGCGGGGGATAGCATTTCCCTCTTCATCTTCCAGCCTTTATCAATGCCCTGACCTGCAAACCACACTTTCCCCAGGCCTGTTGTGTTGATGCGATCGAGTATGCCCATTAGCGCCTCGCTGTTGTGGCGCGGCGGCGATTCGTCAAACATGTCTATCTGTCCGGGCTTGTCACAGAAGTCGTTCAGCACAATCCCCGCTTTCTGATATCGGTAGCCGTCCCGCCAGATGCAGTCGAGTGCTTTCATCGCTGCGGCGACAATGTCGCGGGTGTCCTGCGTGGCCAGCATCAGCGTCTGGTTGGCGTTGTTCCCGTACTGAGGCTCGTTGGCGTAGGGGCTGGTTCTCATGAACACGCTGACGTGTTTACAGTACTGTCGTTCCTGGCGGAGCTTCTCGGCGGCGCGCTCGGCGTACTGACAAACGGCCTGTCTCATGTCCTGCAGCTGCGTGATGCGCTCGCCAAAGCTGCGGCTGCAGATGATTTGTTGTTTGGCGGGCAGGGCGTCGATCGAAATACACGATGTGCCGTTAAGTTCCCGCACGGTGCGCTCGAGCACCACCCCGAACGTCTTTTTCATCAGGCTCAGGTTGGCGTCAGCCAGCTGCAGCACCGTCTTGATCCCCATCGCGTTCAGCTTCTCTGATAGCTTTCTCCCGATCCCCCACGTCTCATTGACCGGCAGCAGGGCCATCAGCTTACGCTGGCGGTCACGGTTGCTCAGGTCGACGACGCCGCCGGTGGCCGGCCAGGTTTTCGCCGCGTGGTTGGCCAGCTTTGCCAGCGTAAGCGTCTGCGCAATGCCGATCCCGCAGGTCAGCCCCGTGCGCTGCCGCACCGTCGCCCGGACGCGCTGGCCAAAGGCCAGAAATGACTCGCAGGCATCGATGCCGGTGACCTTCAGAAACGCCTCGTCGATTGAGTAAATCGTCAGCTCAGGAGCCATTTCTTCCAGCGTGGACATGATGCGGGCCGACATGTCGCCGTACAGCGCGTAGTTCGAACTGAAACAGGTTACCTGGTGACGTCTGATGATGTCCTTCGCCTGAAAGTAGGGGGCAAAGCGTTTAATGCCGAGCTTTTTGGCTTCTTTATTTAAGGCCACAATCGCGCCGTCGTTGTTACTGAGCACGATCACTGGTTTGCCCTTCAGGTCTGGCCTGAATAGTTGTTCAACGCTGGCGTACATCGAGTTGACGTCACAGAGCAGGTACATAGTGTGTTACCTGAAGGTGTGGATGGCGTGGATGACGACGCCGAAAATGTCCAGGTCGTCCGGATTAACAAATATCGGCGAGTAGGCCGGATTCATGGGTTGCAGGCACAGAACCGGATGCGTGCAGAGCCGTTTCACGGTGAACTCACCGTCGACGGCGGCAATGACGATGTCGCCGTGGGAGGCCTTTTCTGCCTTATCCACGATCAGCAGGTCGCCCGACATTATCCCGGACTCGATCATCGAATCCCCTTCGGCTTTTACGAAGAAGGTGGCGGAGGGATGGCTGATGCAGAACTCGTTTAAATCCAACGTCTTTTCAACGTAGTCCGTGGCGGGGCTGGGAAATCCTGCCTGGCAGGTATCTGCAAACAGCGGGAGCTGCAACCGTGAGCCGGTCAGGGGGGAAATGATTTCTGCTTTCATGATGGCCTTGATTGCGCTGTATGGATATACAGTATTATGGTGGATGTTTTTGGACGTTGGCAAGAAAAGTCTGAGGGGGTGTGGTCAGATGCCTGTTTTGTCGGCGGAAATACTTTGACTGGAAGTTATCCACAAATTCGGTGGGTAACGCTGTGGAAGGGGAGGTATAACCCGCGCGTCCCCTGCGGGCCGGGCTGTCGTGAACAGAGACAGCGCGCTGTCTCTGCCCTTCGGGCGTTCATCCCTGACGCCACATTCTGCGCTTGCAGCGGCCACGGGCCGCGCCGCTTCACTGGCCTGCGGTAAAGCAGCAGGCCGTTATTGGGCAACAACGCTTCGCTGCCGCTCGTCGTCGTTGCGGTGGTCTTCGCTACATCTGTATCGGGTGCCTTCTCCTGTTAAGCCCCTGTCGCCGGGGCTGAAGGAAACACAGCCGCTGTCGCCCATCCAGGGTAAATACACGCCCCCAAAACTTTTCCTCGTGCCTCAGAAAACTTTCGTGTTCGCCCAGGACGGTCTCCCTCGTCGGTGTTTTTTGCGCCCTTGCGGCGAAGGAACTCAACAGGAGATGTGTAAACACCCTGGCAGAAATGCAGCCGGAGTCCACAAAACGTCAAGGTCGCGACAAAGCGAATCTAACAGAAGATATGGGCTAAAACCCACAGCGATAAGGAGACTCACATGGTTGAGCAGGGCGCGAATATGGGGAATGCGAGCAGTGATTTACTCCCCGTAGGCGAGTTTACCCGCCAGCAGGCCGAGGCCGTCGCGATGGCCTACGTCAACGTGGCTATCGAGGACGATCAGGGGTCACATTTTCGCCTTGTTGTTCGGATACAGGGGGAGATGGTGTGGCGTGCGTGGAATTTTGAGCCGACCGCAGGGGAGTGGTTAAACAAATATATTGCCCGCTATGGCATAAAAAAACAGTAAGGCCGTAAGAAGTAGTTGCCGGACGTTTGAGCCGTCCGGCAGACATTAATAAAAACCAACGAGGTAATAATCATGTCAGTAACGAATGTTAAAGCAGCATCCAAAACAAGTAAAGCAGTGAAAACTCCGAAAAAATCAGCGCAGAACGTGGCGGTTGAACAGGTACTGGCGAATACGCCGGTCGAAATGGTGCCGCTGAGTGAGTTGGTCCATACCGCCCTGAATGTGCGGAAGAAAAAGCCTAACGCCGAAAAACTACAAGAGCTGGCTGACAGCATTTCAGCGGTCGGCCTGTTACAGAACCTGATTGTGTATCTGATGCCTGACGGTCTGCTGGGCGTGGCGGCGGGCGGTCGACGTCTGAGCGCATTAACCCTGTTGCGGGATGCGGGGCGGGTAGCTGCTGATCATGCGGTGCCGGTGAAAAAAGTCAGCGAAGACATGGCGGTGATCATCTCCCTGACCGAAAACGGACAGCGTGAAAATATGCACCCTGCTGACCAAATTGTGGCTTTTGGGCAACTGAGCGCAACCGGTAAGTCGGCAGCCGATATCGGCGGCATGCTGGGCTACAGCACGAAACACGTCCTGAAATGCCTGCGTCTGGCGGGCATGGCCCCGGCGCTGCTTGAGGCGCTGGCAGAAGATACCCTCAATCTCGATCAGCTGCAGGCGCTGTCTGCGACAGAAGACCACGAACGCCAGCTGAACGTCTGGAAGAACGCCTACGGCAGTTACCGTAACCCCGACGAGCTGCGCCGCGAAGTGCTGCGCGGAGAAGTCGCCGCCGAGGGCAACGGCAAGCTGGCGTTTATCGGGCGTGAAGCCTACGAGCTGGCGGGCGGTGAATTCCGTTATGACCTGTTCACCGATAAAGGATTTATCAGCGATACCGTTCTGTTGACCACCCTGGCCAATCAAAAGCTAACGGAAATTGCTGAAGGTATTGCGCAGGCCGAAGGCTGGTCATGGTCTGAGGGGCGTATCGGTAGCATCAGCACCTACGGGGAAGATGCCGAACGCTATCTGCTGCTCAACCAGCCAGCAGCGGCATTTACCGAGGAGGAAAATGCGCGGCTGGAAGAACTGGATAATCAGCTGGAAGCCCTGTCAGAGCAGGAAGATAGCGAAGAAGCCGACCACGAAGCATTGGAACGGGCGGCAGAATCCTGTCAGGACGAAATGGAAACTATCGAGGACGTGGCTAAAGTCCGCGCATGGTCTGAGGATGTACGCGCCCACGGCGGCGTGGTGGTTTCCCTCGACGGTGACGGTATTTACGTGCGCCGTGGCGTGATGCTGCGCAGTGATGTCCCAGCGGTGGAGACGAAAGCGGGCGCAAATGAGACGTGCAGCAGTATCCGCACTGAAGATGAAACGCAGGCATCAGCGCAGACGAAACCGCTGTCAGCGGTTCTGGTCAAAAGCCTGTCCAGTGAACGCACGCTGGCAGTACAGGCGGCATTGGCACAGCAGCCAGAAAAAGCGCTGGTGATTTTTGTTCACGACTGCCTGAAATCTGTGTTTAACCACCGCTCTTACTCTATGTCGACCCTGAAAGTCTCCCTGCACCAAAAAACCGGCGTGATGCTCGACAATGCCCCGACCGCGAAGGACAGTCTGGCGATGCAGAGCCTGAATGCCATGCACGCGACGTGGGAGGCGCAGCTGCCAGAAAATTGGGACAAAAGCTGGGACTGGCTGCTCGAATGGGACACGCAGCAGCTCATTGCCGTCATGGGTTACTGCCTTGCCAGCACGTTGGATGGGGAATCTGAGCGCCTCAGCGACAAAGACGGCAAGGCGGGGAAAGACCTCGAACCGGTGGAAGCCCTGCTGGACTTCACGCTGCGCGACTGGTGGTTGCCAACGAAAGCCAACTTCTTCGGGCGTATCAGCAAAGAGCAAATCTCTGACAGCCTGTCACAGGCGGGGTTGGAGGGGGCAGGGCGCGATGTGCTTAAGCTGAAAAAGGGCGATGCGGCTGAGTTGGCTGAAGACAAAATTATGCTGACCAGCTGGGTACCTGACTGTCTGCTGCCGGTGAGTGAGACGCCAGCATTGCCGGAAAGTGACACCGGAAAGCCTGAAACCGGCACACAGACCACCGAAACCCCTTCTGAATCCACCGATATTGCCGCCTGACAGGAGATGCCGCTCCGCAAGGGGCGGCAGTTAACGCCATGACAAAATACGAAAAATTAACGCCTGTCAGAGTACACGCGATGACGGGCAGCGAACTGGAGCAGTACGCGGAGCGCGGAGAGACTGACCGCTGCGACCTGAGCCGTGAGGTGGTTAACCAGCTGCGCCTGTCGGAGGACTGGACGTGCGACATCGAGTACCGCAGCGAGTTTGGCGGCGATGCGCCGGTCAACGTCAGGCTGTCGCCGTATGCGGCACCTACCGTGACGGTGTGCCTGTTTAGCAGCAGCGCCGATGTGCCGTACTGGCGGCTGTGTCTGCCGTTTGATAACGGGGCGTCGGTTGCATGGATCCACAACAGTGAGCAGTTTGAACCCGTGCTGATCGCTGCCGCGCTGGACGCGGTGATGGCCTCTATCACCGCCGGTCTGGCTACGCCAGAGTCGGTGGCGGTGGCCCTGAGACAGGCCGGAGGTGCCGTATGATCCCCAACCATCTTGCCTTAATACCGGTTAACCCGTTTCAGCACGCCGCGCTGCAGGCCATCATCGATGTGGAGGATCGGCAGCAGCGGCGGGGACGTTATCCCTATGCGCAGGCGTTGTTCAGACAGCTGCGCGGCGGTAAAGGGGGATGCATTTCTGCCAGTGACGTGAAACGCGCGGCGGCAAACTACTGCCCGGCAGACCGGTGTGGGGAGCCGAAAGAGCGGTATATCGAGGCGCTGAATGTGCTCATCGAGAGCCGGGGGCAGGTCTGCACGCTGCCCCTGTCGGGGTGTGCCGTGGGCCAGTATTTCCCTGATTCAGAACACCGGCTGCGCGACCGCAGGTATAAACAGTGGGACTTCAAAGCCAATCGTAGGGACAGAAATGTAGACAAAGCCCGCACCCAAAAGCGCAGGCGGTATCAGGCCGCTGTCGCACAGGCAGAGATTGATCTGGCGTTTATCACCCCTTCGCAGCTGCCCGTCTGGTATGCCCGCCTGAAGAATTCGGGGATTTTTGATGACGACCTGAACGACATGGTTCAGGCGTGGGGACGCCGGTTTGTCGGGCTGAAGGATGCGCCGCTCCGGTCTGGCCTGCCGATGTGGGCGATCCTCGTTGAAATGCGCGATGAGCTGGCAGACCGCTCCGAGCATGAACGTTGGTTTGACGGTCTGCAGCTGCCGAACAAGCTGACGTTCGGGGCCGCGCCGCGCGGGTAAACCGCTCGTTATCGGACAATTTTGATATGGCCGTGGCATTCCGCTGCGGCATTTTTTGCTCATCTGAACCCGTTATCGCAGCTTGCAGCGGCTATTGCCTCGCCGCTGGCACAGTTCCCGCCGGGGCGGGAACGTTAATGATGTCGCGTTGCTCCTCATCGGTTGTTCCTGGCTGTTTCCGATTTATTCCTCCGGCTTGCTTGTCGCGGCCTGACTTAAACAAAAGTTAGCGCCAACCCCGTGCCCGCACTGTAGACGTGCCGCTTCGCTTGTAAGGGTGCGTAAACCTGCCTGCTCACCCGGTCACCGACATTCACGGCGCATTCAGCCCGTTCTTGTCGGCGCTGCGGCTTCCGCGTCAGCCCTTCCAGCTCCGCTTTGCGCCCGTCTGTCGTGGGGGCACGGCGCCGGCCGGTTCCGGTTCTCTGTATGTGGAGTGTCGCTATGTCCCGTTTTGTGTTGGGTGACTGTCAGCAGGTTATGTCTGGTTTTCCTTCCCGTTCCGTCGATTTTATCTTGACGGATCCGCCGTATCTCGTCGGTTATACCGACCGTTCCGGGCGTTCCATTGCCAACGATAAGCAGGGTGACTGGTTACTTCCCGTCAGCCGCGAAATGTTTCGGGTACTCAAAAATGACAGTCTGGCGGTCAGTTTTTACGGGTGGAATCGCGTTGACCAGTTTATGGCCGCGTGGAAAGCCGCCGGTTTTCGGGTGGTAGGGCACATCGTGTTTACCAAAGCCTACTCGTCAAAATCGGCCTTCGTGGGCTACCGACATGAAAGCGCCTACGTGCTGGCCAAAGGCAGACCGCCACTTCCCGATAATCCGGTGCCAGACGTGATGCCATGGGCATATTCTGGCAATCGCCACCATCCTACCGAAAAGCCGGTGTCCGCGCTGCGCCCGCTGATTGAGTCCTTCACGCAGCCCGGCGACATTATTCTCGACCCCTTTGCGGGCAGCGGTTCTACCTGCGTGGCGGCGGCACAGGCCGGACGGCGCTGGATTGGTATCGAACTCTTAGAGCAGTATCACGCGGCGGGGCTGCGTCGTCTGGCGGAGTTTCAGCGTCAGCGTCCAAGTGCCCAGTCCTTACCGCGTGAGGAGGTCTATTCATGAGTAACTATAGGGAAAATATCGATTTGCGTGTTGATGTGGCGGCGCTGGCGAATGCCACCTATGAGCTGCGCGAGCAGTTCCGGGCGTTTGAGAAAAAATACTTCTGGGGCAGTGAAGAGTTAACGCAGCGTCTGGCGGGGCAGGTTATCAACCAACTCAACGTGCAAATGCTAGAAATCTACAAACAGATTAACGAACTCGACCACGCCTTCAAAGACTGACCATCGGAAGCATGGCCCCGCGCGGCGGGGCTATAGCCTGAATCCGATGTTTGCCTGGGCGAACGTCAACGGCCATTGAACAGGCGCTGCCGTGGCTACGCCACTGCGGCTGCCCGTTCATTACGATGGGATACTTCATATTACGGGAGACATAGGTTAATGGTTTTTGTTTGTATGCCGTATATGCGTTGGCTGTGTTTTCATTTTCCTGCTGTGCCTGCTGTGCCTGCTGTGCCTGCTGTGCCTGCTGTGCCTGCTGTGC
>CAMLBO010000115.1 GCA_946478305.1 uncultured Enterobacterales bacterium | reverse complement strand
CGAGATTTCTGCCTGTCTCGTGGGCTCGGAGATGTGTATAAGAGACAGGTCCGTGGAGCTGGCAAAAGCATTGGACAAGCTGGGCTGCAACTATATTCATGTCTCCAGCGGCGGATTGAGCCCAAAGCAAAAAATCAGCGTTGGGCCTAACTATCAGGTACCTTTTGCACAAAGAATCAAACAGGAAGTAGAGATGCCCGTCATCGCTGTCGGTCTGATTACTGAACCCGAGCAGGCAGAAGCCATCATCAGTACCAGCCAGGCAGATATGATAGCTCTGGCGCGAGGCATTCTTTATAACCCACGCTGGCCGTGGCATGCCGCGGCCAGGTTGGGAGCAAAAGTCAGTGCGCCAAAACAGTATTGGCGTAGTGAACCCCATAATGTTAAAGGGCTATTCCTGTCTGAATAACCAGCAGTTTTAACTGAGACACTATTAGCGGGCAGCAGCATTGTTGCCCGTTTTCAATGCTACTTTTCCAATATTCCGGCACAATTTGCCCTGAAAAATTTCCTTTATCTTCTATAAACACGCCTGTTTAATTGACAAATTGCCATTGTCTGCCGATATTCAATCGATCGAAATGGCGCATTGTTCAGCGAATTTGCCCATAAAAAAGTTATGTCTGGACTGAACCAATACAGATGTACATTAAATTAGCTATTAATGCCGTTGCCTTTCACCTGAAACCAAAAAAGTGCCACAATATGTCACTTTGCTTCAGAAAATGAATCACAGCGGTCCCGCGGACCGCACTGTGGCGTTTTTCCCGTGGCAGGCTACTGCACTAGACAGAGCTTATATTTTCATACTTCGACACTGGCGCAGAGATTTTATGACTCAGGTACCTACTTTTACTCTTTCCCTTCTGCATCCGCGTTATTGGTTAACCTGGATGGGCTTAGGGTTGCTTTATTTACTGGTGCTTTTGCCTTATCCGGTCATTTACCGTTTGGGGACAGGGCTCGGTCGTTTCTCAATGCGTTTCTTAAGGCGTCGTTTTCGTATCGCACAGCGTAATCTTGAACTCTGCTTCCCGGATATGAGCCGTGAACAACGCGATGACATGGTGTTGAAGAATTTTGAATCCGTCGGCATGGGTCTTTTTGAAACGGGCATGGCGTGGTTCTGGCCTGACTGGCGTATTGAACGTTGGTTTAAAGTCAGTGGGCTGGAGCACATTCAGAAAGCCCGCGACAATCAGCAAGGTGTCTTATTGATTGGTGTGCATTTCCTGACACTGGAACTGGGTGCCCGTATTTTCGGTATCCATAATCCGGGCGTAGGCGTTTATCGTCCCCATGACAACAAGCTGATGGACTGGATTCAGACCAAGGGCCGTATGCGCTCCAATAAAGCCATGATAGACCGCAAGGACCTTAAAGGAATGATCCGCAGCCTTAAGCAGGGCGACATCATCTGGTATGCCCCGGATCATGACTATGGACCACGTAGCAGCGTATTTGTGCCCTTCTTTGCCGTAGATAAGGCTGCCACCACTACCGGCACCTATTTGCTGGCGCGGATGGGTAAACCAGCGATTATCCCTTTTACACCACGTCGCCTTGAAGGCGGTAAAGGTTATGAGCTTTTGCTGCATCCCGCTGTGGAGAATTTCCCTCTGGATGATGAAGTCGTGGCTGCCGCTTATATGAATAAAGTGGTGGAGAACGAAATTCGTTTGGCACCAGAACAGTACATGTGGCTGCACCGCCGATTCAAAACCCGACCTGAAGGTGAACCATCCTTGTATCAGGTGACAGAATAACCTCTGCCATTGAATCTGAGCCGACGTGAAACCTTTGGCTCAGATTCAATCCCCCTTCGATTACTGCCTCATTGCCTTTACTCACCATTTTCTTCCCCCTTTTAAGCGCCTGTTTGATCTATCTCCAAGCTTCTAAATTAATGAACCTGTATTTTATTTATGCGTTAACTTTTCCGTAACATTATTGATGTGACTGATTATTAGGCGCATAATTATCCTGCTAAATGATAGTTAATCTTCTCTGTCCTACTTTCATCAGCAGCTCAGAGTCAACAGACCTCTTTGACCGGTATTTTATGACTTCGGAATCCGCACCAGAAACGGCACCTGCACCTATAAATTGGAAACGTAATCTTTTTGTCGCCTGGATCGGCTGTTTTCTGACCGGTGCCGCGTTTAGTCTGGTCATGCCTTTCCTACCCCTGTACATCGAAAACCTCGGCATCACTGGCCATGAATCTCTTAACATGTGGTCCGGGTTAGTTTTCAGCATAACGTTTCTGTTTTCAGCTATTGCCTCGCCTTTCTGGGGTGGCCTGGCAGACCGCAAGGGCAGAAAAATTATGTTGCTACGTTCTGCGCTGGGCATGGCTATCGTCATGGCGCTGATGGGGTTGGCACAAAATATCTGGCAATTACTGATTCTGCGGGCACTACTGGGGTTGCTCGGCGGTTTCGTCCCGAATGCCAATGCGCTGATTGCGACCCAAATTCCTCGTAATAAAAGTGGCTGGGCGCTGGGTACACTCTCCACCGGAGGGGTAAGTGGTGCGCTACTTGGGCCGATGGTAGGGGGTTTATTGGCAGACAGTTATGGATTGCGTCCGGTGTTCTTCATTACCGCAACAGTCCTGTTTCTATGCTTCCTGATGACCCTGTATTGCATCCGCGAGCAGTTTGTTCCAGTCCATAAAAAAGACATGCTCAGCCGTAAACAGGTTTTTGCTTCACTGAAAAACCCCAGGCTGGTGCTATTTCTGTTTATCACCACCCTCATCATCCAGGTTGCAACGGGCTCGATTGCCCCAATTCTGACACTCTACGTACGTGAGTTGGCAGGCAATACCCAGAACCTTGCATTTATCAGCGGTATGATTGCTTCGGTACCCGGCGTCGCCGCGTTGATGAGTGCACCCAAGCTTGGAAAGCTGGGTGACAGAATCGGCCCGGAAAGGATTTTGGTGGCTATGCTCGCTGTCTCGGTACTGTTACTGATCCCCATGGCTTTTGTACAAAACCCTCTGCAACTGGGGATCCTGCGTTTTATGCTTGGTGCCGCTGATGGTGCCTTGCTGCCTGCAGTACAAACTCTGCTAATTTATAACTGTACCAATCAGGTCGCAGGACGGGTATTTAGCTATAACCAGTCATTCCGCGATGTCGGCAATGTCACTGGCCCACTGCTGGGTGCTGCGGTGTCGGCAAGCTACGGCTTTCGTACGGTGTTTCTCGTCACCGCACTGGTGGTGCTATTCAACGCGATATATTCCTACTGGTGTCTGCAACGCCGGCCACGTCAGGCGATGGTCGAGTAAATAGTTCCCCAGGGTCAGAGGCTCCAGCCGCGTTGTGCCAGCACGATGCGATAGCCATCTGTATCCTCGAAAGTTTTACCCGTGTCATCCCAGTAAGGGTTATACGAAACAACCTCAATAAATCCGGCAGATTGCACTTGTATGCACTGCTGGTGCCATGCTGGTTCTTCCGGAATATAGAACACCAGCAGATTATCCAGAGTTGGCGCCTTGCCAACAGTAGTTCCCAAATGATGGGTGAATTCCAGATGATAAGAGTGTTTCGAATGCCCTATCAGTACCCCGCAAAAACCCAAATGATCTTCAAATTCTCCTAACCGCTGAAACCCCAACCCCTCGCAATACATCTTCGCAATAAGTTGCATATTGTCTGTTGGACGGGCAACACGTAAAACACAATCGCGGGCAATCATATGCGGGTCCTTGTAAGCCCGCAGGTTCCGAAAAAGGCTTAAATTAATGAATTTATGCGCATGTGGCTGCCAAAAACTTGCATCCTTCGCCATAGCGTCAACAATTAGTGAATCGAGTAAAAAGTCAGTCGACTTTTTATCTACATCCCGTTAGCTATTCATTACTAACGCATTCATTAAACCTTAGCCGGAACCCCCGTGAAAGTAATTCAGGAGAAAAAAATGAGTATGTACGCCACCCTTGAAGAAGCTGTTGATGCCGCCCGCGAAGAATTTCTTGAGTCAGCGCAGGACACGACAGACAGTGACGAAGCGCCGGTGCCGGAGCAATTTAACCTGCAAAAGTACATTTTGCAGGACGGTGACATTATGTGGCAGGCTGAGTTTTCGGCTAAAGAAGGCGAATCAATTGAAAGCCTGCCCTTTCGCAGCGGTGCCGCAGCACAAGCCATTTTCGAGGATGACTACGATAAGCGTGAACTGGAAGAGGAGTGGATGGAAGAGAGTACGCTTTATGAGTGGGATGAAGGTGAATACCAATACGAGCCACCGCTAGATACAGAAGAAGGTGCGGCGAGTGCAGATGAATGGGACGATGAAGATGATTATCCAGGTCGTGATAGAGACTGACGAACTCGTTGCTTATTCATAAGGTCCATGCCGTGCATCGATCGGCAACATGAAGGTATCAACGATCATCGAAAGCGGTACGTCGATCACCGTCACATAACGCCAGGGACCGTCGCGAACATCCCACTGCACCCCTGGATAGTATTGATTACCGTGTCCCTGTCCGGGCACGGTTCGGCTGATAATACTGCCACAGCCAGTGAGCAGGGTCACCGTTATCACTATGGTTGTACCGCGCAGCAGAATTTGATTAATCACGTTGTTTACTCGTTAAAGCCGATAAAAAGGGCAGCATGCATCAGCATACTGCCCATACTTTATTAAGCGTAATGGAGCTTACCCGTGGTGAGCAGGCTTCAATTCCAGCGTTTGCGTTTCAGGGAAAGCCTCAACGTTACGTGGTAATTCGCTGTAATACGCGCTCCAGCCGTGTTGGTCAGGCTGCGTCCATACAGCAGTATGCAGGCGTGCCAACAGTACCGGGTCACTCAATAGAATCAGGCGGTCTGCTTTACCCAAATCTTTAGGACCCGTTTTGAAGGCATGCTCTAATCGTTGTTGACGACCATTTTCAATGCTGGCGCGCAGCAGGTGACGAGATGTCGCCATACCCGTGGCTAAGGCATTGAAGGTCGGATCAAACACGGCGTGCATAAAGCCATTTTTCATCATACGGGAGCGGTTGAGCTTGAGGTATTCCTCCGTCGCCACCAGTTCTCGCGGCGGATCGTACTCTTCAGGTATAAGGAAGAGTTTGGCCTTTTTGCTCTTAATACCCAGCGTTGCGCGGCTTGACAGCACAGACACAAACGGAGAGAGGATCAGCGAGAAGACAATCGGCGACAACCACCACAGGAAGCGCAAATCCAGCCAGGCCATTCCACCCGCCCAAACCGCACCCAGCAGCAGTTGCGAACCGTGACGCTTAAAGGCTTCGCCCCAAGGGGTGTCGTCATCGTCACGCTGCGGAGAATTCCAGACGACTTCCCACCCGAGGAATGCGCTGACCACGAAAACGGTGTGGAACAACATACGTACAGGAGCCAGCAGAACGGAGAACAGCATTTCCAGCAGCATCGACAGGAACAGACGAATCCCGCCGCCGTACTCTTTCGCACCTTTTGCCCAGATCAGCACAATACTGAGGAGTTTAGGCAGGAATAGCAGTACCAATGTGGTCGAGAACAGTGCTATAGCCAGTTCAGGTCGCCACTGTGGCCAGACAGGGAAAAGCTGACGGGGTTGCAGGAAGTACTGCGGTTCCATGAGCGTATGAACTACCTGTAGCGCGGTAGACAGAGCCAGGAACATAAACCACAGCGGCGCTGACAGATAGGACATCACGCCGGTCAGGAATACAGCACGGTGAACCGGATGCATACCTTTAACCAGGAACAGACGGAAGTTCATCAGGTTACCATGGCACCAGCGACGGTCGCGTTTCAGTTCATCCAGCAGGTTTGGTGGCAACTCTTCGTAACTGCCCGGCAGGTCATAGGCTATCCAGACCCCCCAACCCGCGCGGCGCATCAACGCAGCTTCCACAAAGTCATGAGACATGATGGAACCGGCAAATGATCCCTCACCCGGTAAAGGTGCCAGAGCACAGTGCTCAATGAACGGCTTCACGCGAATGATGGCGTTATGGCCCCAGTAATGCGACTCACCCAGTTGCCAGAAGTGCAAACCAGCAGTAAACAGCGGTCCATAAACGCGGGTAGCAAACTGTTGGCAACGTGCATAGAGTGTGTCCATGCCGGATGCTTTTGGTGCAGACTGAATAATACCTGCGTTCGGATTGGCATCCATCAGACGTGCCAGACCGGTGAGACATTCGCCGCTCATGACGCTGTCGGCATCGAGAATGACCATGTAGGCATATTCCCCGCCCCAGCGACGGCACCAGTCATCGATATTGCCACTTTTACGTTTTACGCGGCGACGGCGGCGGCGATAAAAAATGCGCCCATGCCCTTCAACGTCGCGGCAAACTTCCATCCAGGCTTTTTGCTCAGCAACGCAGATATCCGGGTCGTAACTGTCACTCAGAACATAAATATCAAACTGGTCCAGGTCACCGGTGGCTTTCACAGACTCATAAGTCGCACGCAGACCCGCAAACACGCGTTCCACATCTTCATTACAAATCGGCATGATAAGCGCGGTACGATTGTTAGGGTTCAGCGGTTCCAGGCCCGTTGTGGAAGCAGTAATACTGTACTTATCTCGCCCAATGAGCAGTTGTAAAAAGCCCATCAGCGCCGTCCAGAAGCCCGCTGATACCCAACAGAACAGAATGGCAAACAGCACCAGTATCCCGGTCTGTAATACGTAAGGCAGCAGTTGCAGCACGGACTGAAGCCAATCCTGATTGAGCATATCGGCAGGATCGATCAGTGCCCATCCCTGATATGGCAGGATGGTTTTCATATACCAGGTCGCGATAGCCGTTTGTACCAGCATCAATACCAGTAAAGTGTAACGGCGTACTGAGCCAGCGTGACGCCATCTCTTTTCTGATTCAGGCATCTCTGACGAGGTATAACGACGCGCTGCCGCGCTGCGCCCCATCATAGAGTCCCAGAAGCGGCCTACCGGGTTGGTGCGCCAGACATCAGGAAACATGCTGGAGCGCTTGACCGCAGGCATAGCACTGACAAGGGTACGGCCTTCATTGTCCACTTCGGACAAGCTGCCTTTTTCCATTGCATCGGGCCACCCTGCAGCTACCCGGGCTTTCACAGAGACAAGAGGTGCATCAATATCAGAGACATTAATGCTTTGTGTTGAAGCACCGCCTAAACGGCGGTGCACGGTGGCAAAGGCCTCACCTTCAGCAGAAGGAAGCTGCTCAGTGAGCGCCGCTTTCTGTTCATCAGTAAGCGGCAAAGCCTTTACGTAATCTTCGGTAGAATGCGTTGACTTATTCATTTGCAGGCAGCTGATAGCTCCAGGTTTCACTCAGTGTTTTTTCACCATTCACCAGAGAAGCGCGCATTTCGATTGGCTTCTTAGGATCTTTCACTTTCACGCGCAGCGTCAGACGCCAGCCTTTAGTTACTGGATTATAGCGGACATTGTTTTCAACCAGCTCACCGTTGTCGCCGATACTGACCTGAGAAGCCACCGGAGTGTCATCTTTCAGTGCTTTCAGATTCGGGCCGACAAAATCAACCAGGAACGCCACGCTGCCATCAGCTTCACGAGTAAGATTTGACTGCTTCACATCACCGGTAGAACGCATGGTGCGCTGAACCCAAGCCAGGTCTGGCGAATGCAGTTTTTCTTCATCACGGCTGAAATGCAGACGGTAATTCAGTTCCAGTGGTTTACCGACTTCTGGCAACTGCTCAGGAGTCCAAAACGCCACAATATTGTCATTGGTTTCATCAGCGGTAGGAATTTCCACCAGCTCAATTTTACCTTTGCCCCAATCACCTTTGGTTTCGACCCAACCGCTCGGGCGCAGGTCGTAGCGATCGTCAAGATCTTCAAAGTTGGAGAACTCACGGCCACGTTGGAGCAGACCAAAGCCTTTAGGGTTTTCCATGGTGAATTGGCTGACGGCCAAATGTTTCGGGTTATTCAGCGGACGCCAGATCCACTCACCGTTGCCAGCCTGCATGGAAAGCCCGTTGGAGTCGTGCAACGCCGGACGATAATTCATTACCGGAGAAGGCTGATTTGCGCCAAACAGGTACATGCTGGTCAGAGGGGCAATACCCAATTTACCGACTTTATCGCGCAGATAAACTTTAGACTGCACATCTACAGTCGCTTCTTTGCCGGGGTAAACATCCAGGCGGTAAGCACCTGTTGCACGAGGGGAATCAAGCAAAGCGTAAATCACCAGATGCTTTTCATCCGGGTTAGGGCGTTCAATCCAGAATTCGCGGAAGCGCGGGAATTCTTCCCCTGAAGCGAGCGCCGTGTCGATAGCCAGACCACGCGCAGAAAGACCATAAACCTGGCCCTTACCAATCACGCGGAAGTAGCTGGCCCCCAGCACACTCATAATTTCATCATCTTTATCCGCTTTATTGATCGGGTAAAGAACTTTGAAACCGGCAAACCCAAGGTTTTTGACCGTATCAGCGTCGTGCTTCACGTTACCAAAATTAAAATAATCCGGGCTGTACTTGATTTCTTTGACGGTGTTGGCCGTCACTTCATTGATTTTCACCGGCGTGTCGAAATACATGCCCTGGTGATAGAACTCAAGCTTGAAAGGCGTATTCAGATTTTTCCAGTACGCTTTATCATGATTGAATTGAATTTGTTGGTAGTCCGCGAATTTCAGATCGCGAAGCTGCGATGGAAGGTTACTCTTCGGCGCTTCGTAGCCTTTATCGGCTAACGCTTTGGCTTGTTTGGCAACATCATCAATAGAAAAAGCCCAGGCAGATGAAGAGATCAGAGACATCAACACTGCGGCACTCAGCAAACGGACTTTAGTCATACGTGGCCCTTTGGAAAAATTTTTACCCGGCACATCCCCTCCTTTACGTGCGCTAAACTCATCATTCGATTTTAAAGGAATAGTCAGGTTTCCGACAACATGAGAGATTGATGGTTCATCCTTTGATGAACCGTTTAAGCACACAACCCTACAAGGATATCAATTCGTTGAAACTCCGGCTATGGAAACTTGTCCGAGAACATAGTAGGTTCAGCGCAAATAAATTAAGCTTACGTAAGGAATGAACACTTTTCCTTACTACACATTATTACCCTGTTCGCAATTTAGGCACTAAAATCAGGATAAGCTTCATACAACGGATACGTAATGAAATCACAAAATAATCAGCGTGAGTTCTTTTTGGACTCCATCCGGGCCTATTTGATGCTGCTCGGTATTCCATTCCATATTTCATTGATTTACTCCAGCCATGTCTGGGCCGTAAACAGTGCAGTGCCCTCCAATGGTCTGACGGTTTTCAATGACATCATCCACGCCTTTCGCATGCAGGTGTTTTTCGTGATATCCGGCTACTTCTCTTACATGCTCTACGAGCGCTATGACCCGCAGAAGTGGCTAAAGGTACGTCTTGAGCGTGTGGCAATCCCGCTGGCTGCGGCTTTCCCGTTGATCACGCTGCCCCAGCTCTACTTCCTGATGAAGTTCACTGACAAATTCTCCAACTGGGATAGCCTTGGTTTGTATCAAAAAATCAATATCACTGTATGGGAAATGGTTTCACATTTATGGTTTCTGCTGACCTTGGTCATTCTGACCAGTATTTGTTTTTATTTATTTAAATCCCTTAAGCAAATTAAGATTAATCGCATTAATGCAATTAAGAGCCGAACTGATTCATTAGGAAAACTCTCAATTTTGTTTTTATTTATCGGCTTAATTTATGCCACATTCAATCGAGCGATTTATATTTTTGCACCCGAACTGTTATCGAATGGCGCATTTAATTTCGTCGTCATGCAGACCCTGTTCTACCTGCCTTTTTTCGTTATTGGTGCGTTCGCCTTTAAGTTTGCCTGGCTGAAAGAGCTGTTCATCAAACCTTCTGCCTGGGCTGGGATCACCAGTTTGTTCCTGTTTCTAGCCTACATGATCAACCAGCACATCAACACACCACAGCTTTACTCGATGGAGCTTGATGCGATTATCACCTCATTGCTGGGTATCCTGATGGTCAACGTGGTGTTCTCATTCAGCCATTATGTACTGAACTTCCAGTCGCCGTGGATAACTTATCTGGTGAATTCATCCCTGTTCATTTATCTGGTTCACCATCCGCTGACCCTGATCTACGGTGCCTTTATTACCCCACGCATTCATAACGACTGGGTAGGTTTCCTGGTAGGTCTGGTGTTTGTCTTCGGTATCGCTTTCATACTGTATGAGATCCACAAACGTATCCCTTTGCTGCGTTTCCTGTTTTCAGGAAAGCCCGAGCAAATACACATAAAAGCGCAAAATCAGCACTCATAGCAGCTGCGCCTAGGGTATTTAACCTAAAAAAAGGTGGCCATGAAGCTTATTCTGGCCACCTTTTTTGTTTTATAACCCCCTCCCCTAGCCTGAGGACGTATCTATCGTCGGCACGGCGGACATCCCGACCTTAAGGCGGCCCACACTCTTCTGCCCCTGCTCCAGCACAATTTTCACTGCTAACCGCTGCACAACTTTGGTGTAGTTACCCGTTGCATTGTCTGGCGCGATAGGAGCAAAAGTGACGCCCGTCGCGGGAGAAATGCTCTCTACCCGTCCTTTGAAGATGACGCCGGGGATAGCATCGACCGTCACCGTCACGGCTTGTTGCGGTACTACGTCAGCCAGCTGAGTTTCCAGATAGTTTGCAACAACATAGGCCTGTTGCAGAGGCACGACGGCTAAAATGCGGGTTCCGGCACTCACATATCCTCCCACGCGTACTGAACGTTGGCCGACAATCCCTTCGACAGGTGCTTTGATTTGCGTATAGCTGAGATTGAGCTTGGCCTGCGCCAGCGCTGTTACCGCAGAGTCAATTGCAGCCTTAGCCTGTGCCTGGCCCGCTTTGAGCACATCAACCTGCTTTTCTGCCGCCAATACCGCTGCCATATCACTCTGCTGTGCTGCCAATTTCGCGCGGTAGTTCGCGTCAGATTCATCACGCTGATCGGCCGTGCCGGAACCATTTTGCAGCAATCGTTTATAGCGGTCAGCACTCTGTCTGGCATACATTAAAGTGGCAGCACCAGCATTAACCTGCGCTTTGGCCTGTAAAATAGTGTGCTGTTGTTTACCTAACTGGGCGACATAACTCAGCATCTGCGCGTTGGCGGTTTCCAGATTCGCCTGCGCACTGAGCACCGCGTTGCGGTAGTCACCATCATCAATGCGGGCAAGTACATCTCCCGCTTTAACCCACTGGTTATCAGCGACCATAACTTCGGCAATGGTGCCTGAAATACGCGGGGCCACCAGCGTGGAATCTGCGGAAATAAAAGCATCGTTGGTTTGGGGATTTCCCTTGTGGACCAGCATCTGCCAGGCAGTGATCAATAAAAGCCCGAGGATCACCACAGCAATCAGCCAGCCAGGGCGCATGGAAGTGGTTTTAATCATGTTCTGGTTCTCGTTTGAACGTTGGGTTGAGGAAGCAGGATAGAATCGTTATTGGTTGCCGGTTACTACGGCGGAAATGTGCGTTTAGGTAGCAGGAACGCCAATACAGTGAGTGAGAGTGCCAGCACGATAATCGCCAGATAACTATCTGAAATGCCCAGGACCAGCGACTGCTTGCGTACCAGTTGAGAAAACTGCCCCAGTATTTCTGCAGAGATCGCAGAGCCATCCTTGTTCAGCGGTGCCAAAAATGTGCTGCCCCCCTCATAAGGCTGGGATAATAAATAGCTGCTGTTCCCCGCATGATTCAGCAACAAGTTCGAATGTATCTGCTGCCTGTGATGGAGGAACTCAGTTAACAGCGCTCCACCGGCAATACTGCCCAGCGCACGGGTCGTGTTGAACATCGCCGATGCAAAGGGCCCTTCGGGTGGCAGCACCACGCTGGTCGCCCCCATCAGAATGGGCATCACGGCCATCGGCTGGCCGAAAGCCTGCATCGTCTGGATGAAATAGAAATTATCCCCCGACCAGGCCGTCGTCAGTTGGCTTCCCCAATAACAGGTGAAAGCCAGTAATCCCAGACCACAAGCCAGCACCCAGCGGCTGTCCACCCAGCGAATATTGAGCACGGCCGCCACCAACGGTGCCAAAATCAACTG
>CAMLBO010000114.1 GCA_946478305.1 uncultured Enterobacterales bacterium | reverse complement strand
CAAGGTGCCTGTACAACCTATTTAAAGCTGTGTTCAGTGAAGCAAAATATAGGACTGAATGTTTTGATGGCGCTTGAGGGGGCAATACTTGGATATCATGAGGCAGCTTTGCCCCATGATGCCCGAATTTCTCTTACGCAGTGGTTCATCTCACATCAGGCGCAGACCTCAATGCCCGCGCACTGAATTTACCCAAGTGATTAAGTGCGCAGTTTCTTAGCTGACGGAGTTTATTCCCCTTCATTCACCGGCAGAATTTTACTGTTAAGGTCAGTAAGCTCAGGAAGATGGGCAATCAGCAGACCGATTTGCTGTAAAACCAACTGCTCTTTACTGTCCGACTCGGTGGTGCGCAGTTGAATGCGCGCCATCAATTGTTCCAGAGCTTGTTGAATGCGCCCTGACTCTGAGGGTTCGTGGTGCAAGGCACCATCCACGCAGCACGCCGCGTCATCAAGCAGTCGTAAGGTCTCAGTATCATGCAACTTCTCACGATGTGCACCGAGCGCAGAAATATAGCTCAGCATTGTGTGATTCAAACACAGCAAGCGGAAGGCTGCCTCAAGCGTCTGCGGATCATTATTTTTCTCCGAGGTCATGTTTGAGACCACTGATGCCAGTTCAGCATCGCAGTTGTGTGCGTCACGTCTGGCCAGGCGATAGTCCAGCCCGTTATCTTTCCCCTGATGGTACTGGACCAGAATGGCATCCAGATAGCGGCAGTTGGCAGTAAAGGTTTTATTCACCACGACAGGTAATTGCCTGAACTTCCAGTCAGGCCAGATAAAACTCACCGCGGCCCAGGCGATTGCGCAACCAATCAGCGTATCAATAATACGCGGAATGGCGACTTCGAACCCTTCACCCAGCAGGTTAAAGCACAGCAGTACCAGCAGAGTGATGAACATGGTTGCGTGAGCGTATTGCACGTTACGAAAGGCAAAGAACAGCACTCCGCTGATCACAATTAGCACCATCTGCCCTTCGATAGAAGGAACGAAATACAAGATGGGAATCCCCAACGCAATCCCTGCCAGCGTGCCGACTATCCTTAATGCCAGCCGGCGGCGGGTGGCATTATAGTTCGGCTGACAAACAAACAGACTGGTGAGCAAAATCCAGTAGCCGTGTGACAACCCGCTAATCTGAATAAACCCATAGCCGACCACCAATACAATCGACATACGAATGGCATGACGGAACAGTGCTGACTTCGGTGTCAGGTGGCGCGATATACGCAACCAGATGTCGTCCAGACCGGTGAGTCTATTTTCGGCGAATGGACTCTTACCATCCTGGTTCTCAGGGAGTGTCTGTTCGGATTCAATACTGGCCAATTGGGCATCAATGGCGCGCAGGTTGCGCAGTAGATGGCGAAGCGCCTGCAGCATCTCCCTGTGCTTTGCCTGCGCATCCAGACGCAATAGCGCTTCATCCAGACGTAAGAATGCCCGTTCGAACTGAGAATTATGGGAGTATTTCTGCCGGTAGAGAATAGATTGTGAAAGCTGAGCACACGCACGGGCCTGCATGCTCATCAGGCGCTGAAAGCGGAACAGAATATCGCTGTGATGAAACTGTTCGCTGAGCTTCTTATATTGCACGTGGGAGGAACTTGCCCGCTCATGAATATCCTGCACGACAAAATAGTAGTGCAGCGTTCTGCGGGTACCTTTCTGACCCCGGTCACCTTTCAGGCGGGTTTGCAGCGTGTTTTTTGTCTGATTTAACGTAGCAACTAACTGGCCGTTGGCCATCGCCAGCTCCACCAGCTGTTTTTTGTTATCACCTTCCTGATCGGGATCGAACAGGGCCGCCTTGGCCTCCAGATAATGAGCCAGCTGCTGATAGCAGCGCGAAATCAGGTCCTGAAGGGGGCGGATCGGATAAATAATATGCCCGGCAAGCGTCACCAGGTTGTACCAGATAGCCCCGCACAGCAGCAACATAGGTTGCTGATACCAGATGTGATACATGCTGGTCCCCAGCATGGTGTAAATGGCAATCAGCAGTGCGCCAAAAGCAATGGTGGCATAGCGCTGCCCCAAAGCACCCAGCAAAATAAAGCCACAGGTAGAGACCATCAGCCCCAAAGCGAACAACCAGGGGTAGGGGAACAGCAGTTCAATAGAGGCGGATGCAATGAAAAAACAGACCAGGGTGATCAATAAATTGCGTAGCCGGCCCGTCAGCCGGTCATCCAGGTCCGCCAGGGCCGCAGCCACGACACCCAGTGTTAACGGGATGGTCAGTGTCGGAAGATGAAGCCACCAGGGGACCGCCGCGGCACCGGTGAGTGTTATAAATATTCGGATGTTATAAAGAACATTGCTGTTGTAGGCAAAACGCCTCAAACCCGGAGCAAAAGAGAGCACGACGAACTCCACGTGACAAAAAGGCTGATGTAAAGGCTGAAAAAGGTCAGGTAATAATTATCGGATACGGCCATTCTCAAGATTACGACGGGCATTGGCTTCACGGACCTGCTTTGCCATTTCAACCGAGACTACCCGTTGCCCCACCGGCCAAAGAGCGATCACGGCAATTTTGAAGTTAGCAATGCCGACCGGAATACCGATAATGGTGCAACATTGCACGATACCGGCCGCGATATGCGACAGGCACAGCCACCAGCCGAAAAAGATAAACCAAAAAATATTCAGCAGGGTGCCGCCACCGGATAGCACGGCATTGCGCTTTTCCGGATACAATTCATTAACGTGCATGGCTTCATTACCGAAAGGCACCAGCGACAAGCGGGTAATTTCCCAGCAGGAACGGGTCAGGGGCAGCGTAAAGATCAGCACGATGCTGATAAGTGTGGCCAGTAGCCACGCAAGGGTGGTGAAAACACCCCCTAATACGAAATTCAGAATATTTAAAATAGCGCGCATGTAATCACTCGGCTCAGGTCAGAAGAGGTTGGTAACGCCATAGCGTTAACGGAAATTCTACTCTTTTTATTCTACCCTGATTTTGGGGGTAGAGCGCCAGCGCTTGTTGCAGGTAAACTGCCAGCAAATCCTTAATTAATAATCAGCTATCAATGAGCGGTTCTTAAAATGAGAAATCATGGCGTGATGATATGGAACTGAAATCGACTTCGTTCGGGAAACATCTGGCACAACATCCTTATAACCGGGTGCGACTGCTCAATGCTGGCGTTGAAGTCAGTGGCGATAAACATCATTACCTGATTCCTTTCAATCAGCTTATCCATATTCGTTGCAAGCGCGGCATTGTCTGGGGCGAGTTGGAGTTTGAATTACCGGAAGAGAAAGTTGTCAGGCTGCACGGCACTGAGTGGCAGGAAACTCAGCAGTTTTATCATCATCTTCTCAAGGTCTGGCAAGGCTGGAGTGAGGAGATGAGTCAGGTCAGCGCCGGTGTCCTGCATCAACAGGCCGAAGAAATAGCGCGCATTGAGCAGCAAGATAAATGGTTTAAGAAAAGTGAATTGGCCGCTGTTCAGCAAAATATTGCAGAAGCCTTTTCCTCCGTTCCTGTTCCCGTCGAACGCCTGGGTGAATTTGAGAACTGCCGTGATGATTACGAACTTTGTTTGAAATGGTTACGGCAGGGTGGGCAAAGCGTTGATAAACGTAATCTGGCCTGGACCGAGCGGGTTATCGAACAACACCGCGATTTCTTTGACCAGGTAGAAACCTCGCCGCTGAACAACAGCCAGTGCCGGGCCGTGGTGAATGGTGAAGACGCCGTACTGGTATTGGCCGGTGCCGGCAGCGGTAAAACTTCTGTGCTGGTGGCGCGTGCCGGATGGCTGTTGCATCGCCAGGAGGCTCATCCGGAACAGATCTTGTTGCTGGCTTTCGGCCGTCAGGCGGCAGACGAAATGAATGCCCGCATTAAGGAACGTCTTAATACCAGCGATATCAAAGCGAAAACCTTCCACGCGCTGGCGCTGCACATCATTCAGGAGGGCAGTAAGAAAGTCCCAAAAATCAGCAAACTGGAAACGGACAGCAAAGCCCGCCGCAGCTTGTTAATCAAGACATGGCAGCAGCAGTGCGCCGAGAAAAAGGTCCAGGCTAGCGGCTGGCGGCAGTGGATGACCGATGAACTCGAGTGGGACGTTCCTGAAGGTGATTACTGGAAAAACAAAGCGTTGGCTGAAAGGTTGGGCAGCCGTCTTGAGCGCTGGCTTGGTCTGATGCGTATGCATGGAGGCAGTCAGGCGGAAATGGTCGAGCAGGCTTCTGAGGAGGTACGCGACCTTTTCCAGAAACGTATCCGGTTGATGGCTCCCCTGTTGAAAGCCTGGAAATCGGCCCTGAAAGAGGAAGAGGCTGTCGATTTCTCCGGCCTTATTCATCAGGCCGTCAATATTTTGGAGAAGGGGCGTTTTATCAGCCCATGGAAGCATATCCTGGTGGATGAGTTTCAGGATATCTCACCGCAGCGCGCGCGCCTGTTGAGCGCATTGCGAGAACAAAATAGACACAGCAGTCTGTTTGTCGTGGGGGATGACTGGCAGGCTATCTATCGTTTCAGCGGCGCTGAACTGTCATTGACGACGGCTTTTGCGGCCAGCTTTGGCGAGGGCGCGCAGTGCGCACTCGATACCACTTATCGCTTTAACGATCGTATCGGTGAAATAGCGAATAAGTTTGTGCAGCAAAATCCCTATCAGTTGAAGAAGCCACTTAACAGCCTGACCAGGGGGAATAAAAAAAATGTGGTGATCCTGCCGGACGACCAACTGGATGCATTACTGGATAAACTGAGTGGTTTCGCCAATGTGGACGAGCGGATCCTGGTGCTGGCCCGCTACCATCACCGGCGTCCTGAGGTATTACAGAAGGCCGCTACCCGTTGGCCGAAGCTGAATATCGATTTTATGACCATTCATGCCAGTAAAGGTCAGCAGGCTGAGTATGTGATTATCGTTGGCCTCGATGAAGGCAGTGATGGTTTTCCGGCGGTGGCGCGCGAGTCGCTATTGGAAGAGGTCTTGTTGCCTGAACCAGAGAATTTCACGGATGCGGAAGAGCGGCGCCTGCTTTATGTCGCGATGACACGGGCGAAGCACAATGTCTGGTTAATGCAGAATAAGGCTCAACCGTCAGTGTTTGTCGAACAGCTGGAAGATCTCGGCGTACCGGTTCAGCGCAAACCCTGAAACCTCCCTGTTGCGCCCGCCAGAGACATCGCAATGTGCACTGACGGGCATAATCTTGGATTAATCTTTCAGACGGGCCCACAAATAGCGTTGGTAATCAGGTATTGAAATATCCACTTCCGATTTAAATAACGGGGACGCTATCAGAAAATCCGCGGTAGAGACATTCGTTGCCACTGGAATATTCCAGACGGTGGCAAGGCGCAACAGGGCTTTCACATCCGGGTCATGGGGGACGGCATTCAGCGGATCCCATAAGAAAATCAACATGTCGATTTTCCCTTCCGCAATCATTGCTCCTACCTGCTGATCGCCGCCCATCGGGCCGCTCAACATACTTTTTACTTCAATACCGGTATTGCGCTGCACCAGGTTGCCCGTGGTGCCGGTGGCATAAAGAGTATGTTGCGCCAGCTCGGCCATATTCTTATCGACCCATTTCATCAAAATATTTTTGCAGTGGTCGTGAGCGACCAGCGCGATGTGTTTTTTCTTGGCAATGGTGCGGGTGGTAAATTCCATTAATTATCCCTTAAACGCAAAGTCAGCAACGCAGAGTATAGTTGCATCCAGAGTACTGAAACTGCGTTTTACTGCATAGCGTTGATGCAAGAATTAATGGAATGAAAATGCAATTCGTGAGGCGGGTGGGGAAATCTTATTAATATCAGGCGCGTGGCAGGGTGAACCAGGAGATGAATCGGCCGAAATGCGGAGATGCGGTAAGTTGAGCCCAGAAAGGGGGCAATGGCTCCGCATTCGCTGGACTGGCTGGCATCAGTGAAGAGAGCGAGGCAGGGGCAACGGCTGATTCACCCTTTTGCGCCAAGGTGGCGAAATCAGGGACAGAGGCTTTCAGGCCGGACTGATTATAACGGATCATCATTTTCACCAGGTCGACAGAATTGCCGTTGGCGACCGATCGCAGCACGTCTCGGCGGGTAGCAATCTCCTGGCCATTTTCGTCTACAATGCGGTAGTTAAGCTTTTTATTGAAGAAGGCGGCATCCGTTTCATTATCTAGTGGCGGTAATTCAAAGGCGACAGAGCGCAAACCTTTGGCGCTGAAAGTGACGATCATCGCTGGCGAGTGGTAGGTCAGAGGAGCCATCATGGCAGGATGCAGAATCTTACTCACCTGGAAGAGTATCTGGTGCTGACCGGCATCGACTTCGAGGCTGTCTGCTCCTTTTAGGATAGCGCCTGACATCTTTTTGCCATCAATGACCAGCAAATCCAGCTCTGGGGAAAGCTTCAGGCTGGTCGCATATGCGGGTGCCGACAGGCAAACCGATAACAAAGCGGCCATCATGGCCTTCATTCTCACTTTCATAGTTCCTCCTTTAACTGCTACCGACACCCTCTATTATCGGTTAACCCACAGAATGTGTCAAAATTTTGCAGAATGTATTCATGTTTACGTTTAGACACACTCTTTCTGACAAGACGTCACTGAGTGGGGAGCGAGGAAAAGCTGTGGAAGCGGGAGAGCTGAGTTACACTTTCCTTACATCTTTCCGTGAGGTTTATGCCATGCAAGATAATGATATCAGCACTATTCTCAACGACGTCAAAACCATCGCCCTGGTGGGAGCCAGCGATAATCCTGCGCGCCCAAGCTATGGCGTAATGAAATATCTGCTGTCTCAAGGATATGAAGTGACGCCAGTGAGCCCAAAAGTGGCCGGTAAGACACTGCTGGGGCAAACCGGCTATGCGACGCTTGCCGAAGTTCCCCATCCTGTGGATATGGTGGACGTTTTTCGCAATGCAGAAGCGGCATATGAGGTGGCTCAGGAGGCGGTGGATATTGGTGCGAAAGTGCTGTGGCTGCAGCTCGGGGTGATCAACGAACAGGCGGCGGTGCTGGCCAAACAAGCAGGGCTCAAAGTGGTCATGGACCGCTGCCCTAAAATTGAGATCCCTCGTCTCGGATTAGAGAAATAGGTCCGTCAGCAAAACAGGCATAAAAAAACCGGTCGCAGAAGGACCGGTTTTATAAAACAGCGTAGGGCACAGAGGCTTAATTACGCAGGCGTGGCGCCAGTAACTGGCTGCGGATTGATTCAGCCAAATCATCCAGCGATGTCTGCTCAGGGTGCGAGCGGGACGCTTCATGATCAATTTGGATCTCAGCCAGATAGGTGTGCACCGGCTGACCTTTGTCATCTTCCATTACCACGTGATACCAAGGCGCGGTACGCATTGCGTCGTCGGCATCGACTTCGGTAGCATCCGGTTTATCCAGTGAATATTCCGCATCAACGTCTATCACCACACCTAAATACCCTAACAGTCTGTGGCGGACCTGCTGGCCTATACCGAATTTGCTGGCAATCATAGTCACCTCCTGAAAAATACGTTCTGTTTCCTATATGGAGGCAGGACGCCCTATTTCAAGTTTTGACCACTTTTAGTGCTGATGATTCACGATCTGAACCCGTATAAGGCACAGATCGATAAAATCAGGACATCACGACGCAGGCAAACCCTTTCAGATAGAGGCCTTCAGGATATGAACCAATCACGGGATGGTCAGCAGCCTGACGGAACTGTTCAACAAATTGGATCTCGCGATGGGCGTCGAGCGCTGCATCGGCGAGGATTTTCTGGAACAGATCAGTTGGCAGCAGGCCGGAACAGGAGAAGCTCAACAAAATTCCACCGGGACGCAACAACTGTAATGCCAGCATGTTGATATCTTTGTAACCGCGGCAGGCACTGGCCAGTTGATTTTTGTTTTCGACGAATTTCGGCGGATCCATCACGATCATATCGAACTGCTCACCCTCAGCGCGGTATTTACGCAGTAACTGGAAGACGTCTTCACGCACAAACTCGGCTTTGGACAGATCAAGTTTATTCAGCTCAACGTTCTGACGGGCGATATCCAGCGCACCTTGTGAAGTATCGACGTTGATGACTTTCTCACAACCGCCCATCAGGGCAGAAACAGCAAAAGCGCCGGTGTAAGAGAAGCAGTTCAGCACTTTACGGCCTTCGGCATATTTACGCGCAGCCAGACGGCTGTCACGCTGGTCAAGGTAGAAGCCAGTTTTATGGCCCTCTTTAATATCGACCAGTAAGCTCATGCCATGTTCCTGAATCGGCAACAGTGCAGGGGGCTCGTCACCCAGAACGTGGCCCTGGGTCAGTTCAAGACCCTCTTTCTTACGCACGGCGACGTCTGAACGGTCCCAGATAGCGCACTCCGGATAACATTTTTGCAGCGCAGCCAGCAGTGGGGCACGCTGATATTCCGCACCGGCGGACAACAGCTGGATCACCAGGAAATTCTGGAAACGGTCGATGGTGATGCCCGGGAGTCCGTCGGACTCGCCGGCGATCAGACGATAACCATCAAGGCCATCTCGTTTGGCAATCCAGTTACGCCAGCTTTGCGCCTGTTGCAGACGGCGGACGAAAAATTCGATATCAATGTCTTCGTCCTGACGGAATGTCCAGATTCGGGCACGGATTTGCGACGAGGGTGAATAAGCTCCACGTGCCAGCCATTTGCCCTGACTGTCTACAATATCAATAGTGTCGCCGGAAAGTGCTTTACCTTCGACACGGGTTACCGCGCCGGAAAACACCCACGGATGGCGGCGGAGAAGGGATTTTTCGCGGCCTTTGGCCAGAAATAAACGAGCAGTCATAGAATTAGGTTCTGTCGGTTCGGAGACAAAAAAAGAGCGTCATTGTCCGGGCAAGCAGTCTAAATTGCAACGAACCATACCGCTAACGGAGAGAATATTATGGCAAAAATCAGTATAGCCGCCTATGTGTACGGCCGGGTACAGAGTGTTGGCTTTCGCTTTGCAACTCAGCATCAGGCTACGGCGCTTGGTCTGACCGGCTATGCCAGGAATCTGGACGACGGCAGCGTAGAAGTGGTGGCCTGTGGTGAGCAGGAAAAAGTAGAGCAGCTGCTGGCGTGGCTTAAACAGGGCGGGCCAAAGCACGCAACTGTCGAGCGGGTGTTAAGCGAGCCCACTGCGCCAGGTGATTTCAGCGACTTTAAAATCCGTCATTAACGCTCTGAAGAATTGCCGGTCTCACTTACAGACATTTTACCGGTTTAGGTAGCCCGGCAATCTTCGTAGCCTGCTTGGCTGGGCCTTCAGGGAACAGCCTGAACAGATAGCGACTGTTGCCTTTTTCTTCGCCATACTTTTGCCCCATGGCTTTAACCAGCATGCGGATGGCAGGCGAGGTGTTGAATTCAAGATAAAATTCGCGCACAAAGCGGATCACTTCCCAGTGGGCGTCGCTCAATACGATCGCTTCCTGTTCAGCTAACAGGGGAGCCATCGCTTCGTCCCAGTCGACACTGTTTTTCAGATACCCTTGTGCGTCGGTCTCAATCTCACGACCAGCAAATTCCAGCATAAAACCTCAATGCAGTAAAAACACTCAGCACACAGTTTAGCAAAAAGCCATCCTGCACAAAATAAAAAGCCCCGCATTAGCGGGGCTCTGAACGTGGTTTGTGAGGATCAGTTGCTGCGTGACAGCCCTAAAATACTCAACAGACTGACGAACACGTTATACAGCGACACGTACAGACTGACCGTTGCGCGAATATAGTTAGTTTCGCCACCGTGAATGATGTTGCTGGTCTCCCACAAAATCGCACCGGCGGAGAACAGAATAAACAGACAGCTTATCGCCAGCGACAGCGCAGGGATCTGCAGGAACAGGTTAGCGATCACCGCCACCAGTAACACCACAAAGCCCGCCATCATCATGCCTGACAGGAACGACATATCTTTGCGAGTGGTCAGCACGTAGGCTGAACAGCAGAAAAACACCAGTGCCGTACCACCCAGGGCCAGCATAATAATATCACCCGCACCAACGGACAGCAGTGAACTCAGCATTGGACCAAGGGTGTAACCCATAAAGCCGGTCAGGGCGAATGCCGCCAGAATTCCCACCGGACGATCGGCAGTACGATAGGTCAGGAACATCAGACCATAAAAACCAACCAGCGTGATCAGCATGCCTGGTGAGGGCAAGCGCAGCATTGTGCTGGCCGTAGCCGTAATAGCAGAGACACCCAACGTCAGTGCCAGCATAAAATAGGTATTACGCAGCACCCGGTGCGTGCTTAACAACGAGCCCGCGCGAGATGAGGAAGAGGCAACGATACGATCCATAGTAAAAATCTCACTTATCGACAAAGTTGGAGTCGGTGAAAATACAATCAGAGTGGGATCATAAATAGTTACGTCAGGTGATTAAAGGCGTTTTACCCTTCTTTACCCATCAAAACCCCGGAAAACGGCGGTACCGTGGCGGCAAAATGGCCGTAATGATGATTTAATCATCATTTGATCATCGAATGCCGTTTTTTCAGGCAAATGAATGCAATCAGGCTTTACAAGCAGAATGGCTATGTTTATAGTTCGCTTCGTTGCGGAGGGGTGGCCGAGCGGCTGAAGGCACCGGTCTTGAAAACCGGCGATGGGAAACCATTCAAGAGTTCGAATCTCTTCTCCTCCGCCATAAACAACACAAGAAAGCTGCTAAGTGATTAGCGGCTTTTTTTGTATCTGTTGTTTGGCGATATTGTTTAAATGCTTATAAAATCAACAAGGTGGAATAAAAATAATGTTTGCATCTTTTATCCGGTCTTGTATACTACGCCCCGTCTGAAGCACTGAACGTTCAGGCAAGTTGTTGTTTGCGGAGGGGTGGCCGAGCGGCTGAAGGCACCGGTCTTGAAAACCGGCGATGGGAAACCATTCAAGAGTTCGAATCTCTTCTCCTCCGCCATAAACAACAAGAGAAAGCTGCTAAGCAATTAGCGGCTTTTTTTGTGTCTTTTATTCAGAATCTGCTTGCCAGTGAGTCTTCGCTTCGTGGTTTTAATTGCCTAAAAAACGCCCCGAATCACACTTCAGAAAGATAAAAAAATTACCCCATTGCCAGTCAGATGTTATGCGCTATGTTGATTTTTAGTTTCTCAAATGTAACTAGAGGTTAACAATAATGTCTAAAAAATTACGTCTCTCTCTGATTGCTTCTGCCGTTCTGATCTCTACCTCTGCACTGTCTGCATTACCTCAAGGGTATCCGGCCGACTATCAAAAAATCGTAGATGCCGCGACCAAAGAGGGCAAGGTGGTTATCTATTCAACCACCGATACCAAGGCCGCGGGCCCGCTGATTCAGGGCTTCGAAGCTGCATTTCCGGGCGTAAAAGTCGAATACAACGACATGAACAGTACCGAACTCTATAACCGTTATATCAGCGAGCAGGCGGCAGGCGGCACCAGCGGTGACGTGGTATGGAGTTCGTCGATGGATACGGCGTTGAAACTGGCGACCGACTACGCCGCTGAATATTCCTCACCGGAACTGACGAAATTACCGAAATGGGCAGTATGGAAAGAGAAAGCCTACGGCACAACCTACGAACCCGTGGTCTTTATCTATAACAAACGCTTGATCCCACAGGGTGATGTGCCGGACTCCCACACCGCGCTGGCGAAACTCATTGCCAGCCAGCCAGATAAATTCAAGAAAAAAGTCACCACTTATGACATTGAGAAATCAGGGCTCGGTTTCATGCTCTCCGTGCAGGATTTCAAAGCCGACCCGAACTACTTCAAGACGCTAAGCGAAGTGGCGAAAGGCGGGCTGGCCGTACAATCATCAACCGGCACCATGATGGAAAGGGTCTCTTCAGGCGAAAACCTGATTGGCTTTAACATTCTGGGCTCCTACGCTGAAGCGCGTGCTAAAACCGATCCTTCACTCGGTATCTCCTATCCGAAGGACTATACCCTGGTGCTGTCGCGCGTCTCCTTTATCAGCAAGGAGGCCAAAAACAGTAACGCCGCCAAACTTTGGCTGGATTACGTCCTGTCTGAAGCGGGACAGAACATTCTTGCCAATCAGGCTGACATTCCGTCAATCCGTAACGATATTGAAGGCACGAACGACATCGACGGCATGACCAAAATGCTCGGCAATGCGCTCAAACCGATCCCCGTTGATGAAAGCCTGCTGGAATATCTGCAGCAGAAAAAACGCCTCGATTACATCAAAGAGTGGCGCGCTGCTGCGGCCAAATAGATTTACCCGTCATCTTTCACACTACAGGTGCGTTGGCTGCACTCGCTCACCCGAATCACTTACCCTGTCTCTTATACACATCTGACGCTGCCGACGACTCCTTACGTGT
>CAMLBO010000113.1 GCA_946478305.1 uncultured Enterobacterales bacterium | reverse complement strand
TTGCGCCTCTCACTCGACGTCGTTTTGAACGCGGCCGAAGCTTTTTTAAATTCAAAACCCTTTGCCTTTGCCTTTCTTCAGTCACGTGTACATTCAAAACCAGAACCGTTCTTGTCTTTTGAAAATGCCTGAGCCGCATTCAAAAATTGCCGCCGGAGGAGAGGTGGAAAACCGCGCGTATTTTTGCGCGGGTTGTTACCCGAACGGAGGGGACCGCAACGCGGCGGTATTTTGCGGCTATAACTGCGGCACCTGAAACACGGCCACCCCGATTCAGCGATAGCGCGCAGTTAAAGAGCCGGAGATTCTTAAGAGGCGCGGCGATAGGCGCCTCTTAAAGCCAGTTTGGGCGGCAGCCCAAGGTTTACCGGTGTGGGCCGACGGTCATGGTTTTAACGTTGAATTTAAAGATTTAAAGGTTTCCAACGCTTTCCAAAGCGTTCCCCCCCCCCTCCCGTTGATAACAGTTTTCATTTAGACTAGCGAACTTGCCCGCGCCCGGGCTCTTCCACTGAGGATGCATGATGCTCCGCCGTTTCTTCTCTTATTACGCTCCCTATAAAAAATTGTTCTACCTCGATTTCGGCTGCGCGATCCTGGGCGGGTTGCTGGAGCTGGGCTTTCCGATGGCGATCAAAGTCTTTATCGATAAACTGCTGCCAGCCCATGACTTCGTGCTGATTCTGGCGGCGACCGTCGGTCTGCTGCTTATCTATGTGCTCAACACCGGTTTGATGGCTATCGTCAACTACTGGGGGCATGCACTGGGGGTCGGTATTGAGACAGACATGCGGCGTCAGGCATTCAGCCATCTACAGAAACTCTCTTTCCGCTATTACGACAACACCAAAACTGGCCACATCATTACTCACGTTACCAAGGATCTGGAAGAAGTAGGGGAAGTGGCGCACCACGGACCGGAAGATTTGTTTATCGCGATCATGACCTTTATTGGCTCGTTCATTTTAATGGCGACCGTGCATCTGCCGCTGGCGCTGATGACCATCATTATTGTGCCGTTTATGACGTTTTTGGTCAGCCGCTACGGCGCGCAGATGACCGAAACCTGGCGGCGGTTGTTTGGTCAGGTGGGGAATTTCAACGCCCGTATCGAAGAGAGCATCGGCGGTATCCGTGTGGTAAAAGCGTTCGCCAACGAAGCACACGAGAAAAAACTCTTCGCTTCGGATAACGAAAACTACCGCACCACCAAGCTGAAAGCCTACCGCATCATGACCGCCAGCTTGACGCTGAGCTATCTGAGCACGCGCCTGATTCAGATTATCGTGATGATTGCTGGCACCTGGTATGTGGTGAACGGTCAGCTGAGCTACGGCGGTTTCGTTGGTTTCCTGCTGCTGGTTGAAGTCTTCTTCCGTCCGGTGGCGAAAATCACCTCGGTGCTGGAAAGTTATCCAAAAGGCATTGCCGGATTTAAACGGTTCACTCAACTTATCGATACCGCGCCAGATATTGTAGACCGTCCAAATGCGCAAGTTGTTGAACATTTACACGGTGATATTTGCTATCGCGACGTCGTATTTGGCTATACGCCAGCCAGCAAAATCCTCAATGGCATTAATCTGACTATCAAAGCAGGTGAGACGCTGGCGTTTGTCGGGCCATCGGGTGCAGGTAAAACCACGTTGTGTTCGCTGCTGCCGCGTTTTTATGAACTCGACAGCGGTTCTATTACTATCGACGGGATGGATATCCGCGACATGACGCAGGCCTCGTTGCGTAATAACATTGGCATTGTGCAGCAGGACGTGTTCCTGTTCGGGGGCAGCATCCGCGAGAACATCGCCTATGGCAAGCTGGATGCGACGGAAGCAGAAATTCGCGAAGCCGCACGGCAGGCCAGGCTGGATGAAGTGATTGATGCGTTGCCGTTAGGCATGGATACGGTGATTGGCGAGCGCGGTGTTAAACTCTCCGGCGGGCAGAAACAGCGTCTGTCGATTGCGCGTATCTTCCTTAAAAATCCGCCGATCCTGATCCTTGATGAAGCGACGTCCGCGCTGGATACCGCCACCGAACAGGCAATTCAGCAATCGTTGGCCGAATTATCTCAGGGGCGCACTACGCTGGTCATCGCTCACCGTCTGGCGACAATTCAGAATGCTGATCGCATTATTGTCGTCGACAGAGAAGGGATTATCGAGCAGGGCACGCATGATGCCTTGTTAGCCCTGCGGGGACGCTACGCTCAACTTCATGCGGCACAGTTCAGATAAATTCGCCCACCCATACCGTTCATTCTGCTGTCATTGCGAAACCCCAACTCTCCTGCCACAGGGAGCGTTGGGGGAAGGGTACCGATTTCCCCCACCTTAACTCGCCATTTCTCCTTCCGATAAATCCCTGCATTTGCCCGAAAGAATGAAAAATAATCAAATCGGTCATATATCACATGGCGTTATTCGTTCAGTTTAATCACCAGGGTAATTATATTCGTTATACGTATGACAAAAATTTGGCTTATTAATATTTAACACACAGAAATATGAAAAAAATGGAGTAGTACAAAAAACGGAATATTGCTTTTCCTGTTTTTGGTATAAGAGAAAGCTATTTAAAATACTTACCCTGCTATGCACTATTTAAATGCATTGCCTGTTTTGTAATGTCATTTTATTAACGATTGTTAATGGTGGTAAACCCTTACGTGAAAGTGATCTTGGTTACAATTAAGATACATTCCTTAACTAAAATTGCACTATCTTGGTGCATCGCACTAAGATGGTGCAATTCATTATGCAAAAAACGCATATAATCAGTGGGTTACAATCTCCTGTTTGAAGTATTTTGTTACAACTCTTTACGTCAAATTAACTAAAACGTCCGAACTTTTCCATTTTAACTTTTTGTGCTTAGTGCTAAGGTTCAAATCGATTTACAGACAGAAGCATTTTAAAACATTTAAAAACTCACAGCCCGATATTAAAAAGCGGGCATGAGAAATCCTTTATAAAAAAATCAAGGAAATTAAATAATGATGAAGCGCAGTGTGCTGGCCGTAGTGGTCTCTTTAATTGTTGCATCCTCAGCGGCTAACGCAGCCGAAGTTTATAACAAAGACGGCAATAAATTAGACCTGTACGGCCGTGTGAATGGTAAACACCAGTTCAGTGATGACACCGGTTCTGACGGTGACAAAACGTACGTGCGTTTCGGTTTTAAAGGCGAAACTCAAATTAACGACCAACTGACCGGTTATGGCCAGTGGGAATACAACGTTCAGGCTAACCACGCTGAATCAGCAGGTACCGAAGGCACCAAAACGCGTCTGGGCTTTGCAGGTCTGAAATTGAAAGATCTCGGTTCATTCGACTACGGCCGTAACTATGGCGTGGTGTATGACGCTATCGCGTTCACCGATATGATGCCTGAGTACGGCGGCGACACCGGTAACAGCGATAACTTCATGGTTGGCCGTTCAAATGGTCTGGCAACTTACCGCAACCAGGACTTCTTCGGTCTGGTTGAAGGTCTGAACTTTGCTCTGCAATATCAGGGTAAAAATGAAGGTGATGCGAACCGTCCTGATGCGAAAGCGAACGGTGACGGTTACGGCGCATCATTGGATTATGAAAACATTGCAGGTTCAGGTATCGGCGCAGCATTGGCGGGTTCTTCTTCTGACCGTACCAATGGCCAATCCAACGCGACCTATGGTAAAGGCGACAAAGCTTCTGCATGGGCAACGGGCCTGAAATATGACGCTAACCAGGTTTATCTGGCAGCCATGTACAACGAAACGCGCAATTCACAGCCAATCTCTGTTCCTGCGACAGGCGCAGCGCCGGCAGCAAGCGGTTTTGCTAACAAAACTAAAGGCATTGAGTTCGTTGCTCAGTACCAGTTCGAAAATGGTCTGCGTCCTTCTGTAGGTTACGTGCAGTCTAAAGCACACGATATCGAAAATGGTATCGGCGACGCTGACATCGTTAAATACTTCGAAGTAGGCGCAACTTACTACTTCAACAAAAACATGTACGTTTATGCTGACTACCTGATCAACCAGCTGAAAGATGATAACGCTCTGGGCCTGAATACTGACGACATCATGACCGTCGCCCTGACTTATCGTTTCTAAGTTGAATCCACGAGTTATTACCCGTTTCTGTGTCTGAAAAAGGTAATTCCAAAGGCAGAGTTCATTGGCTCTGCCTTTTTTTGTGCTTACGATTTACCCATTCCCGAACGATGGCTACTCAAGAAATATAACCTATCTTACTCAGGACGTTACTGCCCATAACGTCAGGGTATACCCCCCTGTCAAACGAGTATTCGCCAGTACAGTCTGCACATGGAATAGTCAGCTTCACCTGTAACCTGGAACGGTTCCCTGAACTGTTACTTTAGAGAGATACTGATATGCAACATATTCCTATGCCTTACTTGCTATTTCTTGGTGATGTGATGGATCCGCTGGCGGCAAAAACGGCGCGCGGTATTCACGTCTGGCGGCCCGATTCCTGCGTCGGCCAGATCCGTCTGGCGGCTGATTCCGTCTCGCTGGGTCTGGAGGAAATGGATGTTGCAACGGCTAAAGCGCGTGGCGCAAGAACCATGGTGCTCGGCACCGCCAATTCAGGTGGCAAACTGCCAGCGCACTGGCTGGACTCCATCAAAAGCGCCATCCGTGCCGGAATGAACGTTGCCAACGGTTTGCATCAGGGACTGAATGATATTCCTGAACTGGTGGCGCTTGCAAAAGAGCATCAGGTCGCACTGTTTGACGTGCGCCATATGCGGCCAAAGCTGGATACCGGTACCGGCATTAAGCGCAGTGGAAAACGCCTGTTGACGGTGGGCACTGATTGCTCAGTTGGCAAAATGTACACCTCGCTGGCGCTGGAAGCAGCCATGCGTGAGCTGGATATCAACGCCGAGTTTCGTGCCACCGGGCAGACCGGCGTGCTGGTGGCGGGGGCGGGTATCGCCATTGATGCGGTGATCGCCGACTTTATCTCCGGTGCCGTAGAAGCGCTGGCTCCAGCCAATGATGAACATCACTGGGACATCATCGAAGGACAGGGATCGCTTTATCACCCGTCGTTCGCCGGTGTCAGCATGGGATTAATCCATGGCGCCCAGGCTCATCTGCTGGTGATGTGCCATGAACTTGGCCGCCCGCATATGCGTCATTTACTCCATCAGCCGATGCCAACGCTGCACCAGTGCGTAGAGACCAACCTTGCTGCGGCCCGCCTGACCAGCCCGGACGTTAAACTGGCCGGTTTCTCCCTTAATACCTCTGGCGTGACTGAGCAGGAAGCAAAAGCGGCATTGACGGCCATTACCGCTGAATTTGGCGTGCCGGCTACGGATCCGGTACGTTTCGGTATTAAAGAGATGGCGCAATGGATTAAGGACAACGGCTGATGATCACCATGACTTTTGAAACGCTGGAGCTGAAACTGGCCCGGCCCTTTGCGATTTCACGCGGCACTCGCACGGCGGTGGTGGTGGTGCGCGTTCATCTGACCGAGGGGGAATTCAGCGGCACTGGCGAATGTACGCCAACGCCTCACTATCAGGAGTCGGCCGACAGCGTCACTGAACAGCTTCTGCTGGTTCAGCCTCTGGTCGAGCAGGGACTCAGCCGCGTGGCGCTACAAAAGATGTTGCCGCAGGGTTCGGCACGCAACGCCCTCGACTGTGCGCTGTGGAAACTTGACGCGGCGCGGCAGGGCAAAGCCGTCTGGCAATTATTGGAAATGACCCCGCCTGAAAGGGTGATCACTGCCGAAACCTTGAGTCTGGATACGCTGGAAAACATGGCGGCGGCAGCCAAAGTGGCCATCGCCGGTGGCGCAAAGTTGCTGAAAATTAAACTTAACCGTGAGCAGATTGTCGAGAAAATAGCCGCTATTCGTTTGGCAGCGCTGCATGCCACGCTGGTGGTAGACGCCAATGAATCCTGGCTTGGACTGGATCTGGAGAGTTTGTTCAATGCTCTGCATGAATACAATATTGCAATGATTGAGCAGCCACTGCCGGCAGGCAACGATCATGACCTGGTGCGCTGCCTGCATCCCATTCCAATATGTGCCGATGAGAGTTGTCACCAGCGCGGCGATATTGCCGGTCTGCGGGATCGCTACGAGATGATCAATATCAAGCTCGATAAATGTGGTGGGCTGACGGAAGCGCTGGCGATGTGTAAAGAAGCGGAAGCGTTGGGGCTGCGGGTGATGGTGGGGTGCATGCTTGGTTCGTCGATTGCCATGGAGGCCGCATTACCCGTTGCTGTGCAGGCCGAACGGGTCGATCTCGACGGGCCGATTTGGCTGTCGCAGGACGCTGAACCCGCCTTACGCTATCACCAGGGTGAAATCTGGCTGTAATTCCGACCTTTTTACCCGGCGGATCTTCCTGTTGGCTTCTAAACTTAAGATATGAATACAAAAAAAGATGATTTTTCACAGACAGGAGTACAGGGACTGCTGGCCCGCTGGGTTAACGAGCGGCAGATTTTTCGCCCGCGTTTTCCCTGTGGCCCGACCAACAGCCTGAGTGACGTCGAGGGAGTCATCGTCGGTCACAGCACGCTGGCCGCGGGTGATATTCAAACCGGCGTCACGGCCATTGTCCCCCCGGGAGATAACCTTTATGGCGCGCCGCTGCCTTGTGGCGTCTCTGTGCTTAACGGTTTTGCCAAACCCATCGGGCTGATTCAGGCGATGGAGCTTGGCGAGCTGCAAACCCCCATTCTCCTCAGCAACACCTTTGCCGTCGGCACGCTGTTTAATGCGCTGGTACGGCGCAGCTGCCAGCAGTTCCCGCAGATTGGCCGCCCGGATGCGACCATCAATCCGGTCATTCTCGAATGCAACGACGCCTGGCTCAACGATATTCAGGCGCTGGCCGTCACGGAAAATGATGCGCTGGCCGCCATAGACGTGGCGAGCGTTGCCTTTGCCCGTGGCAGCGTGGGGGCCGGGCGCGGCATGAGTTGTTTCGGACTAAAAGGCGGCATAGGCACCGCGTCGCGCTGGTGTAAAAGCCTCAATGCCACACTGGGGATTCTGGTGCTGGCTAATTTTGGAACGCTAACTGAACTGACGCTTGACGGCGTGCGGGTTGGGCCTGCTTTTCAGCAGGTGCTCCCTCATTTGGCACCGCAGGTTGACGCCGGTTCGGTGATTATTATTATGGCTTGTGACCGGTATCTCGACAGCCGCCAGCTCGCGCGAATAAGCAAACGGGCGGGTGCCGGTTTAGCCCGGCTTGGAAGTTACTGGGGACACGGTTCGGGAGACATTGCGCTGGCATTTTCCACTCAACGTAGCGGCCTGTGCGTCGCCGATCAACAGCTCGAGTCGCTGTTGGCAATGGCAGCCGACGCCACGGAACATGCGGTTGTCGATGCGATGTTAAGCGCTGAATCAGTGAGCGGGTTTCGCGGTAACCATCGGGTTTCCCTGCGGGATGTTTTAGACCATTACAATGAGAAATTATCATGAAAATTTTTATTTCCGCCGATATCGAAGGTATTGCCGGCGTGATGCGCCCTGAGCAGTGCAACCCTGGCAATGCCGATTACGACGCCGCACGTGCTCTGATGGAGCAGGAAGTGAATGCCGCCATTGACGGCGCTTTCGCCGGGGGGGCGACGTCGGTGACGGTCGCCGACAGCCATGCCATGATGCAAAACCTGCGGGCAGAAAAAATCGATCCGCGAGCTCGCCTGGTACAAGGCAAACCTCGGGCATTATCGATGATTGAGGGCATTGAACAACAGCAGTACGACGGCCTGATGCTGGTTGGGTTTCACACCGCGGCAGGAGAAGCGGGCGTGTTAGCGCATACCATCAATGGACGGGCATTTTATCGCGTCAAACTCAACGGGCAGGTCGTCGGTGAAAGTGACCTCTATGCGGCTGCGGCTGCCGAATATAGCGTACCGTTATGGTTGGTCACCGGTGACGATCAGCTGGAGCGTTGGATCAATCAACATTATCCGTATGCGCAATATGTCTGTGTAAAACGTGCAATTTCTGCCCATGCTGCAGAATCTGACAGCCCGGCCATCGCGCGCGCCCAGATCCGTAAACAGGCCTCCATTGCCGTCAGCAAGGCGGTTCCCGGCATCACTAACCGCTTCTGTGCGCCTTATACGCTCGAATTAATGGCAGCAAAACCGGTATTGGCGGATCTTTTTATGCTGATCCCCGGCGTAGAACGCCTTGATGCGGTAACCGTCAGCTATACCAGTGGCAGTGTGGTTCCCGTCATTAGTTTGCTCAGCGCGTTTTCTTATCTGGCTTCCACACAGAAATAGCACCAAAAATGATCTTGGGTATACTGGCTGACATCTGATTTTGTGAAGGGCTGACAGCGTATGCGTTTACGCCATATTGAAGTGTTTCAGGCCGTACTTCAGGCGGGCAGCGTCAGCGGGGCGGCGCGTTTGCTTAATGTTTCTCAGCCCAATGTCAGCCGGGTATTGAATCATGCCGAACAGCAGCTTGGTTTTGCGTTGTTCGAACGCAGTCCGCAGGGGTTGATTGTGACGCCGGAAGGGCGACGGTTATTGCCGGAAGTGGAAGCACTGTTCAGCCATATTCAGGCCATTAGTGTCCTGGCCGGACAACTGCGCCAGGGTGAAGGGCAGCATGTACGCATTGGTTCGGCTCATGCATTAGGTCACAGTGTTATGGCGCCGGTGCTGGTGGATTTCCGTCGTCAGATCCCCGGTGGCAGCGTTGAGTTGGTGACCGGTCATTTCAACACTCTCAGCCAGGATCTTCTGCAATATAAGATGGATTTTGCGCTGGCTTTCGGTGAGCAGGTACCGTCAGAACTGGTGTCAGAATCAATTTATCAGTCCAATATGGTCGCCTTGCTGCCACCAGACAGCCCGCCTGAGGGCCCGGTTTCCCTGAGTTGGCTATGCGATAACGATCTGTTGATGCTGCAACAACAAGACCCGCTTGGTCAGGTCCTTGGCCGCGTGTTGCGTGAAAACAACCTGACGCCACATTCGCCGTTGCACATCAAAACTTACTCCGTGATTGCCGATCTGGTATTGGCCGGTGGCGGAGTCGGTGTAGTGGATACCTTTACTGCTCGCCGCTATGCCCATCAGCTTAAAATTCTGCCCGTGGTGGAAGCCCTGCCGTTTGAAGTTGTGTTGCTAAGCCGCAGGGATCAACCTTCCTCCCAGGCTGCGCTTAAGCTGAAGCAGTTAATACGGCACACATTGTGGGAGTTGGAGGGATAACGCTTCCATGCGCGTTTGCCATCTTGGAAAGTGGCGGAAATTTTCTTTCAACCTCAACTTCAGCTTCAACTTCAACTTCAACTTCAAGGTCGTGGGCGTCGACCCACACCGACCAGGGGAGGCGTAAACGCGCCTCCCCTGGACCCCTGCGTTTTTTAACTGCGCGCTATCGCTGAATCGGGATGGCCGTGTTTCAGGTATCGCTGTTAACGCCGCAAAATGTCGCCGCTTAGGCGGTCCCTTCGCTGCGGGTTTCGAGCCTCAGGTCTCGAACCACTTACTCAGCGCCATTTTTGAATGCGGCCCACGCTTTTTTAAAAGACAAAAGCAGACCATGTTTTATCTTTTGATTTACATAGCCGCTAAGGCGCAGTCAAAAATGGCACCGGATGAGAGGTTCGAGACCTGAGGCTCGAACCCGAAATACGGGGACGGCGCAGCCGTGACATTTTGCGTCGTGAACAGAAGCGACTGAAACTCGTGCCCTGCCAGCGGCGAAGCTGTCGGTGTCTCAGAGAAAAACGCAGGAGTTCCAAAAGGAGGCACGTTTATGCCTCCTTTTGGGCGGGTTTGGGCAGCAGGCCCAAGGTCTTGAATTTGAATTTAAAGATTTAAAAGCGGGTTTGGGCAGCCCAGCCCAAAAGGAAGTAGTCTTCAATGACCTGTTGGTATAACTCGACACTCTCATACAGTCGCGCCAGCGAACAATATTCATCTGTCTGATGCGCCATGGCCGGTTCCCCCGGCCCGAGGATAATGCAGGGCGGCGAGCCGATGGCATCGAGCAGCAAGGCGGCATCGGTAAAGTAGGGCACGATCCTGGCTTCGAGCGGCTCAGCATGAAGGGCGGCGCAGAGCGTAAATACCCGCTGTATCCACGGATGCTGATGTTCAGTTAACACCGCGGGCAGGTCAATCAGTGTTGAAACAGTGACGGTGTCACTTAAGTGTTGTTGTAATCTTTGCGACAGCGATTTATGCACCAGCGTTGGGTCGGTGCGCATGTCTACGTCAAAGCTGGCGTGGTCCGGCACCGAATTGATGTTCAGGCCGCCCCGGATGGTGCCGACGTTCAGAGTCGGCTTTTTCATCGACGGGTGTGGCGGGCCGGGGTCAAAATGGCGGATTTTACCGATGGCATCGGCCGCCAGATAAATGGCATTTATGCGAAGCTCAGGCATCGCACCGTGCGCGGTTTTTCCCTTAGTTTCGCACCTCAACCAGAGTGCGCCTTTATGGCCAATCATCGGGTAATTTGCGGTCGGTTCACCGACGATCAATGCGCCGGGCTGTGGCAGTGTAATTAATGGGTCATTAATCATCGCACGTGCGCCGTCGCAGCCAGTTTCTTCGCCACCGGTCAGGATCAGCACCACACCACTTCCTGCGGCGATAGTCTCCGCACTGTGGATACAGGCGATGATAAAAGCCGCAATAGCCGCTTTCATATCGCTACTGCCACGTCCGTAAATTTTGCCATCAACCATTTCACCGGCGAAGGCGTCCTGTTGCCACGGCGCATTGCCGAGCGGCACGGTGTCGAGATGGCCAGTAAAAGCCAGCGGTTTTCCGGCAGCAGCTCCCGGTAGTGAAGCCAGCAGGTTGTGGCGGTTTTCACCAAACTGATGTAACTGAACGTTGAAGCCATTTTTAGTTAAAAATGTCGCCAACCAGTGCAGACATTGCGTTTCATCGCCTGGCGGATTCATTGTATTGAAGCCCAACAGAGCTCGGGTCAGGCCGATCACCGCTTCATTCATTCTCACTCCCGGCGCTAAGATCACGGCTTTATAGAGAAAACGCGTTTGGGATTGCCGATCATCAGCGTTTCCAGCTGTTCGCCGGTCACGCCGTGGCGGCGTAAGCGCGGCACGAAATGTTTGAGAATATAACCGTAACCATGGCCGCCAAATTTCGTCAGCATGGTTTTCAGAAAGACATCCTGTGATAGCAACACCTGCCCGATAAACCCGTCATCAATCAGCGCGCAAATGGCGCGGACGTTGTCTTCGTCAGAGGGGGATTGAGCACGTTCATCGGCGTAAAAGTAGGGCATGCCGATCATGTCGTATTCGAGAAACGCACCGCGCTCGGCCAGGGTGCGCTGATAGTTTTTGTCCGCAAAGCTCGGGTTCATATGGCACAACACCACGTTACGCAGCTCCGCGCCTTCTTCGCCCAGAATATCCAACACTTTGTGGCCATAACGCTCCCAGCCAGGCAGGTGGATCTGCATCGGCACCCCGGATTGGGCGCTGGCCCGTCCCGCTGCGCGCAAAGATTTTTCTTCATTCGGTGTAAACGCCGCCGATACCCCAATTTCACCAATCAGTCCGGCAACCACCTCCGGTTTGTCGCTGAAACCACCAACGTCATAAATAATCTGATCGGTCAGCGTTTCCAGAGAGTGCGTTTTCACATAATTGGGATGCGAAGGCTCCAGGTAGAAACCCGTCCCCATAATGATATTCAGCCCGCTGAGTCGTGAGATGCGTTGCAGCGCTTTCGGATCACGGCCGATGCCGATATTGGTCGGATCCACCACAGTTTCGCCACCCAGTGCACGGTATTTTAAGAGCTCTTCGACGGCGAGATCGGCATCAAACAGCTGACAGTTATCGCGGCTCATCAGCGGATTAAGCTGGAGTTCGCCGAGATTTTCGATCTTTACCGGCATCTCAGCAATGTGCCTTTCGCTGCAACAACAGGGCGGCACCCATTTACCTGAAGCATCGAGCAGAATATGTTCGTGCATCAGGGTCACACCGAGTTTCTCCACCGGCAACGGGCCGAGGACGGTCATGGCAAAGCCGCTTTGCGTGCCGAGCGGAAAAGGATCGGCATGCCTGAACAGCGAGCCTGAAAATGCAGAGTCAGAGGTCATCTTGCTATCCTTTGGTATTTCGAACCGGGTTGAAAATGCGGGTGTTTAGCCAGATAGCCAGCAGAATGATTAAGCCCGTCGCGATTTGGGTATAAAACGGTGACATATGTGACAGGATCAACCCGTTCTGGATCACGGCAATCGAGAGTGCGCCAAGCAGGGTACCGATAATAGTGCCGAATCCGCCAAACAGACTGGTGCTGCCTAAAACCACGGCCGCAATGACTTGTAATTCAAAGCCTTCGCCCTGATTCGATGAGCCACTGCCCAGACGCGCTGTGATGATCATCCCGGCCAGTGCCGCGCACATACCGCAAATAACGTAGACGCGCAGCGTGATGGTTTTGGTATTCACACCAGCGCGGCGAACGCCCTCGGCATTGGCGCCGATGGCAGTGACATAACGGCCAAAACGCATATGATTAAGCCTGTCTCTTATACACATCTCCGAGCCCACGAGACAGGCAGAAATCTC
>CAMLBO010000112.1 GCA_946478305.1 uncultured Enterobacterales bacterium | reverse complement strand
GGTCTACGGCGAATTGTTTGGCCATCAGACGCTGGTCAGCGATGGTCACGGCGGCGTTAAAATCCACGCAGGACGCGCCACTGTGCGCTTCATCCCCCCTGACCGTGCCGCCGCTGAGTTCGGCAACGTTCCCGAAGGCGAAAACGGCAGCGCCCGCATGGTCGCGTTGGAATTCGCGACCGGGTCGCTGGAGCAGGTCCACAACAGTTTAACAGTCGGTGAGATCCCGCTTACTGAAGCAGAGGGACGCATTGTGGTGAGGGCCGAGGAGGCGCTTGGTGTCGCGCTGGCGTTCGGATTGCGAGCCGAAAACGCTTTTTAAATTCAAGGACAAAACCTTGGGTTGCCACCCAAACTGGCTTTAAAGTCAAGACCTTGGGCTGCCGCCCAAACCTGCCCAAAAGGAGGCATAAACGTGCCTCCTCTTGGAACTCCTGCGTTTTTCTATGTGACACCGACAGCTTCGCCGCTGGCAGGGCACGTGTTTCAGCGACTTCCGTTCACGGCGCAAAATGTCACGGCTTCGCCGTCCCCGTATTTCGGGTTCGAGCCATAGGTCTCGAACCTCTCATCCGGTGCCATTTTTGACTGCGCCTTAGCGGCTATGTAAATCAAAAGAAGTAAAAAGAAGGAAGAAAAAAGAAAGAAGAAAGAAGAAAGAAGAACGGTTTGATTTTGAATTTAGAAAAGCCTCGGCCGCGTTCAAAACGACGTCGAATAAGAGGTGGAAAACCGCGCGGGGTTTGCGCGGGTTGTAACCCGCAATGAGAGTACCGCGCAGCGGCGGAGTTTGCGGCTATCGCTGTGGCCCCTGAAACACGGCCATTGTGACCAGCGCAGCTACCGGGGTTCCATGAAAAAGCCCGGGGGTCCAGGGGGCGGCGGCGACTGGCCGCCCCCTGGTCGGTGTGGGCCGACGCCCACGACCTTGAAGTTGAAGTTGAATTTAAAGATTTATAAGCGGGCTTGGGCAGCCGCCCAATACTTCAAAGATTGAAAATAAGTTGCTTAAATCCCTATATATGTTAAAACTTTGTCACCGCAAGTTATAGACGGCTAAACGTCTATAACGCCATTTACATCCATCCCAAATTATTTGCATAAGGCTAACCTCCAGCGTGAACTCCTCAACCCTTGAGATGCGCAATATCTCGATTTCATTTGCCGGTTTCCCTGCCCTGCGCCAGGTGGATTTCACTCTGGAAGGGGGATCGGTTCATGCCCTGGTGGGCGCCAATGGTGCAGGGAAATCCACGCTGATGGCCGTACTGTCAGGCACGCATGACCACTATACCGGCCAAATAACCATCGACGGGCAGCCGGTGACGGTGAAATTACCGCATCAGGCACGGACGCACGGTATTCATCTGGTACAGCAGGAGGTGGATGTCGCACTGGTGCCGACGCTCAACGTGGCAGAAAACATCATGCTGGATACGCTGTCGGAGCCGGGTCATCTGCATAACTGGTCCGATATTTATCACCACGCACAGCGGCTGATTGACCAGCTCGGGCTGAGCATTAACCTGCGCGGCCGCATCGAAAGCTGCACGCTGGCAGAAAAACAGCTGATTTTGCTGGCCCGTGCGCTGTCGCATAAGTGCCGTTTCCTGATCCTCGATGAACCTACCGCCCCACTGGATCAGGCCGAAAGTGAGCGCTTGTTTGCGCTGGTGCGCAAGCTGAAAGCTGCAGGAATGGCGGTGGTGTTTATTTCGCACCGTATTCATGAACTACGCGATATCTGCGATCGCATGACCGTGCTGCGCGATGGTCGTCTGGTCAGCGATGACAGCATGGAGGGCCTGACCAACGAGCACATTATCGAGAAGATGATTGGTCATCAGCTCGAGGATATTTATCCTCCCCGCCGCCCGCCGCACAGCCCTGAAACCCTGCTGCGCATTCAGGGAATGCACGATAAAGACAAACTGCGCGATATCTCACTCAGTCTGCATCGTGGGGAGATTTTAGGGATTGCCGGGCTGGCAGGAGCCGGGAAAACCGAACTCTGTAAGGCGCTGTTTGGTGCCACGCCGAGCCAGGTTGAGAGCGGCGAACTCAACGGTAAACCCTGGAAGCCGAAAGAGCCGTACCTGTCGGTCGAACTTGGGTTGGCACTGGTGCCGGAAGAGCGGCGCAAAGAGGGGATTTTTATCGACGAGGATATTCCGATGAACCTCAGCGTCACCGCCGACGACAGTTTTTCACGCTTTTCTATCTTCAATTCGCGCCAGGCACTGAGCTGGGCGAAAGATATTATGGGTCGTTTAGGTATTCGGGCTTCCGGACCGCTGCAAAAACTGGCCCGCCTTTCCGGCGGCAACCAGCAAAAAGTAGCGATCGGGAAATGGCTGCGCAGTGAGAGTCAGGTGTTGATTTTTGACGAACCGACCAAAGGCGTGGACATCAAGGCCAAAACGGACGTTTTCAGGCTGATTGACGGCCTGGCGCAACAGGGAAAAGGCATCATTTATGCTTCCGGTGAGTTCGCCGAACTGGTCGGGTTATGCGACCGCATTCTGGTGTTGTGGGATGGCCGTATCGTGGCTGAACTCAATGCCGCCGACGTCGACGAAGAGATATTATTAATGTATTCCACCGGAGGAACACCCGCGTGAGCAAAGTTGTGATTACCGATCAAAATGTCACTGTGGCCCAGCCATGGCGCCACCAGCTGTTCGAATTTCTCTACAAATGGGGCATGTTGCTCACCGTCGTGCTGCTGATCGCTGGTTTTGGCATCGCGTCTGACAACTTTTTAGAACCGTCAAATATCATCAATATTTTGCGCTCGATTGCCATTGTGACCGTGATCGCTATCGGCGTGTCGATTTCGCTGTCAGTCGGCGGTTTTGATCTGTCAGTCGGTTCAACCGCCTCGCTGGCTAATGCGCTGGTGATTTCGATGTTCGTCTGGCACGGGTTTAATACTACCGAAGCGATTCTGATCACGCTGGCGCTCTGTACGCTGGTCGGATTGTTCAATGCCTTCCTGATCGTGATTCTGAAAATCCCTGACATGCTGGCTACGCTCGCCAGTCTGTTTGTGATTCAGGGCGCGGCAATGACCTACAGCTACGGCGGCTCCATCACCGAGAATATGGTGTTGCCGAGTGGCGATATGGCCGAAGGTACGGTGCCAGCCGTGTTTAACCTGCTGGGGCAAGTACCGGTGATTGTTATCGTGATGGCGGTGGTGACCATCGTCGTGCAGCTGTTTATGTCGCTGACCAAACATGGCCGCCGCATGTATGCCATTGGCGGTAACCCGCTCGCGGCACGCCTGGCGGGGATCCGCACCGCACGCTATCGCGTAACGGCCTATGTTATCTCTTCGCTGCTGGCCGGTTCCGGCGGCATTTTGCTGGCATCCCGTATTGGCTCATCGCAGGTGAATGCCGGCAGCGGTTATCTGATGGATGCCGTGGCAGCAGCCTATATCGGGTTCTCTCTGGCCGGTTCCGGTAAGCCCAACGCGCTCGGCACGCTGATTGGTGCAGTGATTTTAGGCGTGCTCTCCAACGGACTGGTGATGTTGTCAGTACCCTACTACGCGATGGATATCATTAAAGGACTGGTGCTCGCCGTTGCACTGGCGCTGACCTACATACAGAAGCGGTAGTTCTGCTTATCTCCCCCGCGCCCAGGTGGGGGAGATAGCGCCGCTAGCGAGTCAGTTCCCACGCGTCAAATTGTTGTTTAATGGCTTTACGGGAGCGGAGGCGGATTTTAGGAAGCTCAAGTGCCTCGAACATTTCAGCGTAACGCTTGCGGTTATTGGGTGTTACGGCAGTAATATGGTGAAGCATCGGCCAGTTGATTCTCTCCTTCGCCCCATCTAAACCTCCATGCCGCTGCCCTTCAAACAGCGTCCGGTAGAAATAACGCATCAGGCTTAAGGCCGTCGAAACATCCAGTAGGATAAGCCCCGTTGCCCGAGAAAGTCTCTGTGGTAAACATTTCGTATAATTACCGTCTATCACCCAGCGTTCACCGGTTATTTCGCTATCATGCAGATGGATGAATGCCTCCGTCGGACGCGCTTTCCAGTGGGTATTCGGTAAGTGATAGAGCTGATCGAGATGAACCGCTTTCAGCTCACACTTTCTGGCGATGGCATCAGCAAGGGTCGATTTACCGCTGTTAGACGGTCCCAGGATGCATATTCGATTGCCTAAATCAGACAGTTGCATAAGTAGCCCAAGGAACAATAACTGATAAGAGGGGGCGAAATTATATGCAGCATGTGTTTATAAATCCAAGGCCGCATTCAAAAATACCGCCGAGAAAGAGGCGTAAAGCCACGAGGATTTTGAGCAGGATGGGTAAGGGAATTCGTTTAAATCCCCTTACCCCGGTATGGACTGGTGCCCACAACCTTGATCTTAAAACGGCTTATGCCGTCAGCACATCATCAGAAACTGTAATCCACCGCCATAAAGTAGCGACGTCCATCTTCGTTATAACTGTAGCTGTCACGGTTGAGATCTTTGTCGAGGAGGTTGAGCACCCCGGCGCGAATCTTGACGGCTTTATTCACCTTATAGGAACCCCCTGTGTTCCAGATGGTGTAGCCTCCAGGGGTGGAGTTATCGTTGTTGACCGTGCGCGCCTGCCCTTTCAGGTTGGCGGAGAGATACAGGCCCCAGTCTTCCTGTGGTTTCCAGTCCAGCGTGGCGTTGGCCGTGTGGAACGGCAAATCAGAGAGCGGTTTATTGCCGCCGTTGCTGAGGTCACGCCCATCATTATAGGTGTAGTTGAGCTTCAGGCCGACGTCGTCACTGAACGGAATGTTCAGTTCGGTTTCCAGCCCGCGGATACGTGCCTTATTGACGTTGAAGTATTTGAAGATCGGATTCCCGGCTGCATCAAAACCGACAAAGTTGTCGTACTTCGCTGCCTGTGAACGGTTTGATGTACGGTTGACGCTAATCATGTCATCGACATCGTTCTGGAACACTGTGGCACTGGCGGTGACATCTTCCAGCAGCCCCTCTTCTCCGGCGTAATACAGGCCCAGTTCGACGTTTTCGCTGGTCTCAGCTTTCAGATCCGGGTTACCGATAATCTGGCAACTGCCACGACAGGAAGCGCTCTGCCAGTCCGGGCTAAGCTGCAACAGGGAGGGGGCTTTAAAGGCGGTTGCCCAACCACCTTTTACGGTCACGGTATCCGTGGCGTTGTAAACCAGATAGGCACGCGGTGACCAGTTAACGCCGTAGTTTTCGTGGTCGTCCATGCGCACGCCGCCGGTCAGCGCCAGGCTTTCAAAAATCCGCCATTCGTCTTCCACAAACAGCGCGTACTGGTTGGCCTGCGTGCTGCCGCCGTTAGCGAGGTTAACGCCGTCTTCGAGTTTGTCATTACGGTATTCCCCCCCTAAGGTAAACAGCTGGTTGTACTCACCGAGCGGCACCACGATTTTCCCATCGAGAGAGTTATTTTTAGAGGTGATGGTGTCGGCGTTTTTGTTTTCGATGTTCTCACCGTAAAAACGCAGTTCGGTATTGGCCCAGCCCCAGCGGCCATTGTGGCCGACAGAGTAGTTTTCGCGCTCGATGCGGTTTTTATCCAGGGAATCGGAGTCACGATCCTGGCGGTCCAGGCCGTAGCCAAAGGTCATGTCCTGATCGTCGGTTGGGGTCAACGCAAACTCAACGTTGGTATTGCGTGAGGTATAACCCTCAATGCGCGGCGAACCTTTTTCACCGCTGGAAGATTCTGACTGGTCTTTTTCACGCTTGCCCAGTGCACCGTAAACTTTCACGCCGAGTAAACCATCAATCAGCGGGCCACTGGTGAAATAGTTGCCGTTATAGCTGTCGCCACGATCGCGATGCTCCTGCACGGTGGTGTCCGCGCTCAGGGTGCCATGCCAGGCAGTGCCGATTTTTTTGGTGATAATGTTAACTACGCCGCCCAGGGCGTCAGAACCGTACAGGGAGGACATCGGCCCGCGCACGACTTCGATACGCTCGATAGATTCTGCCGGGATCCAGCTCAGATCAAAGTCATTGTGGCGGAAGACCGCATTGCGCGAGTTAACGCGTTTGCCATCAACCAGAATCAGGGTATAGCCGCTGCTCAGGCCACGAATACTGACACCCTGGCGGTTATCGCCTTCATCGGTAAGCTGCACGCCGGGAACGTCTTTCAGCACGTCTTTGAGGTTTTGCACCGGCTTTCTGTCCAGATCTTCGCGGGTGATCACGCTGATACTGGCGGGCGCATCCTTGAGGTTCTGCTGGACCGACGAGGCGGTCACAACGATCTGATCCTCATTTTCTCTCGCGTCTCTGGCATCCTCGGCAAACACCGGAAATGCGGCGGTGATCAGCTGTGCGATAAGCCCGACTTTGAATGCTGGTGTCAATGTAACCTTAACCATGTACTTCTCTCCATGAGATAAAAACAACCCCGCCCATGCGGTGGTTGTAAGAAAACTCCTTCAAATCCCCGAATTTAGCGCGATCGAATGCCGCCGGATTTGTCGGATGAGTTTTAGTTTCAGGCTCACAAATTGAAAGGCGGGGCCACTACATTGGTGACCCGGCTATTTATAAAAATCTTGAAATATGACGGGTGAAACTCAAATGGAAGGGTCGCCGACCAGTCCGTCGATCAGTATCTGTGGCGTTCCCTGCGAGCAGCGTTCAATGCGTCCGCGCACACCATAAACGCGTGCCAGACTTTCCGGCGTGATCACCTCTTCAGGCTCTCCGTTGGCAATCAGATTGCCGTCCTTAAGCATCAGGACGCAGTCGCCGTGGCGCAGCGCGATGTTGATGTCATGTACCACGACTACGGTGACAATATTGCGTTTTTGCGTCTCTTTGCGTACCAGATCCATCACGTGGAACTGATAGTTCAAATCTAATGCCGACAAGGGTTCGTCCAGCAGCAGCAACGATGGCTGGCGGATCAGCGACTGCGCTAACCCCACCAACTGTTTCTGCCCGCCGGAGAGCTGGTCGAGATAACTCAGTGCCAGATGTTCGATGCCCAGTTGTTGCAACAGCGTCATCACCTGTTCAGTGGTTTCGGCCTGTTTGCTGTTATTGCCGGAAGCGCACTGGGCCACGATGATGGATTCCAACACGTGCAGATGCACGCCCGCAGGCAGCGATTGTGGCAGGTAAACTACCTGTTCGGCACGGCGGGCAAACGGCATCGGCATCAGGTCATGCCCATCGAGGATTAACTGCCCTTCTGCCCGGTTCAGCCCGGCAAGGGAACGCAGCAGGGTCGATTTCCCGCTGCCATTCGGGCCAAGCAGGACGGTGATTTTTCCACGTGGCAACCTCGGTACGTTGAGGTGACGGATCACCGGGCGCTTAGGGTATCCGGCATTGAAGTCACGGATTTGCAAACCTTGCGTTGCTGTATTCATGTCTGTTCTGGCTTTAAATTGCAGTACGGTGGACATCAGACATTCCCCCGGTGGCGCAGAATAATACTCAGGAAGAACGGCACCCCAACCAGCGAGGTCACAATACCGACCGGAATAATGACGCCTGGCACCAGATTTTTCGACGCCACGGAGGCCATCGACAACACCAGCGCACCAATCAGCGCACTGGCTGGCAGGTAGAAACGGTGATCTTCACCAAACATCAGGCGGGCGATGTGCGGCGCCACCAGGCCGATGAAGCCAATAGGACCGACGAAGGCCACTGCCAGCGCGGAGAGAATACTGATACGCAGCAAGGTACCCAGACGTAAACGGCGCACATCGATACCAAAACTGATGGCACGATCTTCACCCAGACGCAGCGCCGTTAGCTTCCACGCACTCATCATTGACCACGGCAGCAGCACGAAGAAGGCCAGCAGCATCACCCCAAGTTTGACCCAGGATGCCCGCGCCAGACTGCCCATGGTCCAGAACACCAGCCCCTGTAAAGTATCTTCAGTGGCGATGAACTGCATCAGGGAAACCAGTGCGTTGAAGGTAAAGACCAGCGCAATACCGAACAGCACTACGCCGGAACTGGCAACGCGCGTCCAGCGGGTTATGCCGTCAAGCATCAGAGCAGCAAGCAAGGCGAAAATAAAGGCATTGGCGGAAATGAACCACTGATCGGGCACGCCCGGAATACCGATGCCGAGGACGATAGCCAGCGCGGCACCAAAGGCTGCCGCCGAGGAGACACCGAGTGTAAACGGCGAAGCGAGCGGGTTATTGAGGATGGTTTGCATCTCAGCCCCAGCCAGGCCAAGCGACATGCCAACGGCGATCGCCATCAGCGCATACGGCAGGCGGATATCCCAGACAATCACACGGGTACCGGCATCGGCCGACGCCGCATCAAACAGCGTTTGCCACAGCGTACCCAGCGACAACCCCGATGGTCCCATAATAAAATCAATGATCAGTGACGCGATAATGGCCATCACCAGCACCAACATGAGTAACAGACGGCGGCGGACAATATTCTGATATCGGCCCATCACGCTGTTGTCAGCCTGCGGGCTGGCCGTCAGTAAGGGATCGGAGGTTGCGCTCATGTGTCTTTACATCTCAGTAATTAATAAAACAAAACCCGCAGCGGGTTACTGCACGTTTTCCGGTTTCTTCGCGTCGATCCAGTACGTGCCCGTCGGTTCTACGGCCAGGAACTGTTTGTACATCTGTTTCTGGGTTTGCTCAGGATCCAAATCGGCAAACTTTTGCGGATAGAACCCTTTGGCAAACGCCTGCACTGCCATAACGTTATAGGGCGAGTTGTAATAATTGTGCCAAATACCGTAACTGCGCCCCGCTTCTACCGCTTTCAGCGTGGCGATGCCTTTGCGTTTTAACAGCGGCGTGAGGCTGTCCTGTGCCTGCTGTGGCGTAACCTGCGCCCCCAATATCAGGCTGGTCGGCGGATTCGTATCTCCGGCTTTCTGTGGCGCAGCGCCGCCACTGACGATATAGACATCAGGCTGCAAGGCGATCACTTTTTCCAGGTTAACCTGTCCCAGCGGGCCAGGCAGCAGCGGTTTAGCAATGTTAACCCCACCGGCCAAGTCGATAAAGTCACCCATATTGCCGTTACCGGCCGAGCGGCAGCAGTCATCTGCGGTGGACGCACGCAGCTCGATAAATACGGTAGGTTTATTCTGCTCAGGAATCTCTTGGGTCACATCGGTGACGCGTTTGATATTGTCCTGATAGAACTTGATATAGTCCTGCGCCTGTTTCTCGCGGTTGAGCACTTTACCCAGCAATTCCATGCTTGGCAGGGTATTTTTCAGCGGCGAGGTGCGGAAATCGACAAACACCACGGGCACCCCGGCTTTCTGCAGTTGCCCGACCAGCGCGCTCTCTTTACCCGGCCCGTGGCCCGATAAACCAAAAATCGCCACCTGCGGATTTAACGTCAACACTTTTTCCGGACTGATACTGTCGGCGCTGGTATTACCAATCAGCGGAATAGCATCAATCTGCGGGAATTTTTCTTTGTAGACAGCGTAGGTCTGCGGGTCGAGTTTACGGAAATCTCCCTGCCAGCCCACAATACGGTCAAAAGGCTTCTGCCCTTCCAGCAGAGATAACGCAAAGAATAACCGCCCTTCACCCAGCACAATACGTTCTACATTATCAGGTACGGTGACCGTACGGCCGGCAATGTCTGTAACGGTTACCGCCAGCGACTCCGCGCTGAACAGCCCCAACACCACGCTAAGCGTCGCACCTGTTAAAAATTTGTTGCCGCTTTTTCTCCGCATAATCATCTTCTTGCGATTCCTTTACGTTCCCTGAAGAGGGCATAACAATAATGGAAACGATAATAATTATCAATGCGATATACGGGAACTATCAAGAGTACAGGATGTCACGGCGGGAACGAATCGATGTGAAGTAACAACCCGTTAAGGTGTATTACTAAAAAATTCATAAAAAAAGCGGAGACTTAGCTCCGCTTTTTAAGGTTGTTGCTTCAACGGGGGAGGATCACATCCACAGCTTCATCAGCGGCCAACCAACCAGCAACAACATTGAGATATAGAGCACACCCATGATGCCACCAAGACGCCAGTAGTCCTTGGATTTGACGTAGCCGCACCCATAGATAATAACGCCGGGACCGGTCGCATAAGGCGTCAGAACACCCATGATACCAATCGATAATACCAGCAGCATTGACAGTTCCGCCATCGGCAGGCCCGGTAAGCCCATCGCCACGGCCAGAATAACCGGCATCATCGTCGCGGTATGCGCCGACAGGCTGGCAAACAGATAATGTGAAAAATAGAACACCAGCACCAACGCGACGACGGTGGCACTCGGCGAGAAACCGCTCAGATGATGGCTCATGGTGTCAGCAAACCATTTAATAAAACCTGAGCGGGTCAAACCGTTCGCCATTACCACCAACGTGGCGAGGTTAACCAGCGTATTCCAGGCACTGGAATATTTGGTGATATCTTTCCACGCCACGACGTGAAGGATCAGCATCAGTGACACGGCCAGCAGACCTACGGCCGTCGCGTCAATAAAGCTGTTGCCGAACACCCATAAACAGAGGCTTAACAGCACCAGCACAATCAGCGTCAGCTCCTTTTTGGTCAGCCCCCCCATCTCTTTTAGCGCACCGACGGCCCAGATCGCCACCTCATTGCTTTTCGTCACGCCGGGTTTGTAAAGGACGTATGACAACCAGGGCGCCACGATCAGCAAAATCAAACCAACCGGCAGGAACGCCAGGAACCACTGCATCCAGCCGATGTGTACACCGGCAATTTTGCTGACGAATTCCACGCCCAGCACATTAGGCGCTGCGCCAGTAATAAACATCGACGAGCTGAGACTGGTACTGATCACCATCATCCACATCAAATACCCGCCGATTCTGCGTGAAGAGGGATCGTTCGGGTAGGATTCAAACAGCGCAGGCAGGTTTTTAACAACCGGGAAAACCGTCCCTCCCGTACGCGCGGTGTTAGAGGGTGTAAACGGCGCCAGCAGAATATCAATAATGACAATCGCGTAGCCGAGCGTCAGGGTGCGTTTACCCATAAACTTGACCATAATCAGTGCAATACGTCGACCAAGCCCGGTCGCTTCATAGCCAAGCGCAAAAATAAATGCCCCGAACACCAGCCAGACCGTGGTACTGGAGAAACCGGCCAGCCCCCATTTCAGCGCCTGTTTTCCCGCTTCGAAATTCGGGTCAGCCAACTCTTTGGCATCAAACAGTACCCAATTGGAGCCAATCACACACACCGTCATGGCGATAAAACTGATCGCCGTTGCTGGAATGGGCTCGAGGATCATGCCGACAATCATGGCGACGAAAATGGCAAAATAACGCCATGCTTGTGGAGGCATGCCATCCGGCACGGGGATGCATAGCAACACGGCCAGCACCACCAGCGGCAGCAGAGCCTTTCCGATGAATTCCTTAGAAATGACCATCAATGGTCTCCTGTTACAAAGGTTAAAGTAAGAGATATCAACATGCTTTATTGGATTTTTATTCCGGAAACTGCGCCAGGAACCAGGTGACAATCAGCAGATCGGCGCTACCGCCAGGGCTCAGATTGCGGGCAATACATTGCTCATCGAATTGCTGTAACAGTGGCGTCGCCGATTTCTGCCGGCAGTCACGCAGTACTTCGCGGGCGCGGCGTTGCAACCATGCCAGCCCGTTCATCCCACCGCGTGAGACCACGTTGGTGTCAGCATTCAGACTCATCAACAGCAGCAACGTCTGGCTTAGCGCCCGCTCCTGCCCTCTTACCTGTGCCATCATCCGCCGGTAAAATGGCAGGCTAAGTTCAAGAACCGTGGCAAAACCTGACTGCGCTTCACCCCGGGCACCGGTCAGTCCGTAAAGATGAAACAGCCGCTGTCCGGCAGTCTGCTGTGATAAAACCGGTGTGCCGGACAGCTCTTTTTCAACCAGACCCTGGCAAAAAATAGCCACTTCACGGCAAAGCGCAGCGGCATTAATGACGTTTCCCTGACGGTGCAAACGCCCCAGTGCGCAGCACAGCAATCCCATGGAAAATACGGTGCCTTTGTGGGTATTCACGCCATCGGTGGCAGTAAACATCGCGTTTTCACAGCCCAATCCCAGCGGCCGCAGGCGGCGTAATATTTCGCCCGCGGGTCGTTGATAGCTCTCTTCGCCTTCGGCAATAAAACGGCCGAACCAGGGGGCAATGGCGTCTGCGCTGCAGTAGAAATCCTGCAGGGTCATATCCTGATGCGCGCCGTTATTAGTGCGATCGACCAGGCCCGGTTTCGGTGTCAGATTGACCTCATGCAGCAGTGCCTGATGCGCCATTGCAGCCCATTGCGCTTGCTGAAAAATTGCCTGAGCCGGTTCTTTACTTTTGCTTTGCGGCATAGAACATGACCTCCATCTGGCTTTGCAACTGTGCTGTGCTGTGCTTTTGTTCGCGGGCGCAAAGGTTAGCTGGTTGCTGACAAATCAGACAACGGCGTGCAGGCAGATTGAAATCACGGCGCGACAATATCGAACCGCTGGCGTCGAGCACGTCGATATCCCACAGGCGGCCCAGCGGGTGGCTCTCTTCCAGCGCCAGAGTTGCCTGTTTGACCTCATGAGCCAGGACATCAAGGGCGATCACCCCTTCGCTGCCGGTCTCCTGCGGCAGACAGCGCCAGGCCAGCCATGACCAGCCCTGTTGCTGGCATAACGTTTCC
>CAMLBO010000111.1 GCA_946478305.1 uncultured Enterobacterales bacterium | reverse complement strand
GAGCACCAACCCTGTAACACCCGGCACCACTTCCGCACACAGGATCCCCAGCCCCTGAGCCCATAGTGTCAGTGCCAGACGGGTATGGGTTGTCAGACAGTGGCGGGTCAGAATACCGAGACCAATACCTATCACCGCCGCGCCGCCAAACACTGGCCAAACGAATTGTGCGAACAGGCTGTCAGGAAAGCGGGCATTCGCCATCTGCGACAAAAAAGTTGCCGGCAGGATATAGCCAAACCCGGCCAGGCTGTAGCAGAGCACCAGCCGTTTCAGGGCGGGCGTCATTTTTAGAGGTTCGGTAGCCACGTGTGCACGATGCAGATCGCCTTTACGCGGCAAATTCACGCTGATTAACGCAATCAAGATCAGCGCCAGCACACCATAAACACTCCATGCCTCCGCTGACGTCAGTTGCAGGCTATGAATGCCGACGGCCAGCATACCGCTTAAGAAGATCCCAGCACCCGGCCCGGCAAAGACCGCTGCACTCATGGCCGGGCGGCCAAAGTGCATTAGCCTCTCATTACACCACGCCGCCACCAGCACCATAGCCCAGCCGCTGGTCCAGCCGATCATAAAACGGATCACGCTGTGCATTACTTCGCCGGTTACCGCAGCGGAAAGCAGTGTCAACACCACCGCGCCCCACACTCCCAGCCATAGACGGCGCTCAAGATGCCGGGTCGCTCGCATGGCGTCAAACGCCCCGCACAGATAACCCAGGTAGTTAACCGCCGCCACCAGCCCTGCCCCTGTCAGGCTAAACTGATGCTCAGCTATCATCAAAGGCACCTGCGGCGTGAAGGCAAACCGCCCGATGCCCATCGCGACCACAAAGGCCAGAAAACCACTTAATGCAATACGAAATGCCATACCGTTCTGCCCCGCCCATGCCATTTACAATTTCGCAACATCGAACAAACATAATGAAATTGTAAAATCGAAACACCTTCTTTCTTACGAGAAGGGTAAAAGTAAAGTGACATCCATCATGCAGGATGGAATCAATCACGAAAACTGAATAATAATCACCAAGTTCTTTCCGTTTTGAGAATCAGTAATTTTTACGTATACTGACTTTCCCCTTCTTTCAGAGAGCAGATCATGGATCTTACCCAACTGCGGATGTTTTGCAGTGTGGCCGAAACCGGATCGCTGGCCCGTGCCGCCGAGCAGTTGCACCGCGTGCCGTCGAACCTGACCACCCGTTTGCGCCAGCTTGAGCTGGAGCTCGGCACCGATCTGTTCATCCGTGAAAAACAGCGTATCCGTCTGTCGGCCATGGGCCATAACTTCCTCAATTATGCGCAGCGCATTCTGGCACTGAGTGACGAAGCCATGAGTATCACCCATGCAGGTGAACCGGCCGGGAGCTTTGCGCTGGGGTCGATGGAGAGCACCGCCGCGACGCGCCTGCCAGCCCTGTTGGCGGCCTACCATCAGCACTACCCGCAGGTGGCACTTTCTCTGACCACGGCGACCTCCGGTGAAACCATCGACGGTGTGCGCGCCGGACGTCTGGCCGCGGCCCTGGTCGACGGCCCGATCGACTTTGATGACATCAATGGCTGCATCGCGTTTCGCGAGCGCATGGTGGTTATCTCACCGCTCGGCGAATCGCCGCTGGAGAGCCCGCCAGGTCGCCCCGGCCACACCGTCTTTGCCTTTCGCCCTAGTTGTTCCTACCGCTCGCGTTTACAGGCGTGGATCAAACACACCGGCGTCCCGGTCACTAATACCATGGAAATTCAATCCTACCATTCGATGGTGGCCTGTGTAGCCAGCGGCGCAGGCATGGCCATGGTGCCGCGCAGCGTACTGGAACAACTGCCCGGCCACGAACGTGTACAGGTCAATGAAATTCCAGACGAGTTTGCCGATACTGCCACCTGGCTTATCTGGCGGCGCGATGCGTTCAGCCCGAATGTGCGGGCACTGAAAGAGCTGATTATCGTACAGAACGACGGCGTGGTGCCGTTGCTTAAACACCCGATTGCCGGTGAAAATCACCCGGTAATGAACACAGGAGCATTACCATGACCACTAAAATGATCAAAACCCGCGCGGCCGTCGCCTGGGGCCCTAACCAACCGCTCTCTATCGAAGAAGTGGATCTGATGCCGCCACAAAAAGGCGAAGTTCTGGTGCGTATCGTGGCAACCGGCGTGTGCCATACCGATGCCTACACCCTCTCTGGCAAAGACCCAGAAGGCGTCTTCCCAGCGATCCTCGGCCACGAAGGCGGCGGTGTAGTAGAAGCGGTCGGTGAAGGTGTCACCAGCGTGGCAGTGGGCGATCATGTGATTCCGCTCTACACCCCGGAATGTGGCGAGTGCAAATTCTGTAAATCTGGCAAAACCAACCTCTGTCAAGCAATACGTGCCACGCAGGGCAAAGGTCTGATGCCAGACGGCACCACCCGTTTCTCCAAAGACGGCAAGCCGATTTTCCATTACATGGGCACCTCAACCTTCTCCGAATACACGGTAGTGCCTGAGATTTCTCTGGCGAAAATCAACAAAGAAGCGCCACTTGAAGAAGTCTGTCTGTTGGGTTGCGGCGTCACCACCGGTATGGGTGCCGTAATCAACACCGCCAAAGTACAAAAAGGCGATACCGTAGCCATCTTTGGCCTCGGCGGCATTGGCCTTTCAGCGATTATCGGTGCCGTGATGGCCGGTGCGGGCCGCATCATCGGGATTGATTTGAACACCAGCAAATTCGATCTGGCACGTAAACTCGGTGCCACCGATCTGATCAACCCGAAAGATTTCGATAAGCCGATTCAGGACGTGATCGTCGAAATGACCGACGGCGGCGTGGACTTCTCCTTCGAGTGCATCGGCAACGTTAACGTGATGCGTTCCGCGCTGGAGTGCTGCCATAAAGGCTGGGGCGAATCCGTCATTATCGGCGTGGCCGGTGCCGGCGAAGAGATTTCCACCCGTCCGTTCCAGCTGGTGACCGGTCGCGTATGGCGAGGTTCTGCATTCGGCGGTGTAAAAGGCCGTTCCCAGTTGCCTGGGATCGTACAACGTTATCTCGACGGTGAATTCGCCCTCAATGACTTCATCACCCATACCATGCCGCTCGAACAGATTAACGAAGCCTTTGATTTAATGCATGAAGGGAAGTCGATTCGCACGGTTATTCACTTTAATAAATAAGGGATCCTGGCGATGAGTAGCTCGATAGAACTTCTTGAAGAACACCGGATGTTTGGTGGCTGGCAGCAGCGCTACCGCCACCACTCCGGCAGCCTTAATTGCAGTATGACATTCAGTATTTATCTGCCACCGCCGCGCGATGACAATCCGCCACCGGTGCTGTACTGGCTCTCAGGGTTGACCTGCAATGACGAGAACTTTACGGTGAAAGCCGGCGCGCAGCGCATCGCCGCCGAACTCGGTCTGGTACTGGTCATGTCGGACACCAGCCCACGCGGTGACGAAGTGGCCAACGATGAAGGGTATGATTTGGGTCAGGGTGCGGGTTTTTACCTCAACGCCACCCGCGCGCCCTGGGCAGCACATTATCGCATGTATGACTATGTGATTGATGAGTTGCCCACGCTGATTGCCGGTCATTTCAGCGTCAGCGACAAGCAGTCAATTTGCGGGCACTCCATGGGTGGCCACGGCGCGCTGATGCTGGCACTGCGCAATCCGCAGCGCTTTCGCTCGGTGTCGGCCTTTGCCCCTATCGTTAATCCCTGTCAGGTGCCCTGGGGGCGTAAGGCCTTCGGCGCCTACCTCGGTGAGGATGAAACCCAGTGGCTCAATTATGACAGCTGCCATCTGCTCAGTGCTTTGCCGAAAGATCAGAAAACTTTCCCAATTCTGGTCGATCAAGGGGATGGCGATCAGTTTCTCGCCGATCAACTGCAGCCGTCGAAACTGGCTGAGATCGCCCGTCAACGCGGCTGGCCACTACAGCTGCGGGCACAGCCGGGCTATGATCATAGCTATTTCACGATAGCGACGTTTATTGAGGATCACCTGAGGTTTCATGCAAGGTGGTTGCACGGTTAGGCGGAACCGTTAGGGCTGCCTTTTAAGTCAACTTCAAATTCAACAGCTTGGGTTGCCACCCAAACCGGCCTTAAGAGGCGCCTATCGCCGCGCCTCTTAAGAATCTCCGGCTCTTTAACTGCGCGCTATCGCTAAATCGGGATGGCCATGTTTCAGTCACCACTGTTATAGCCGCAAAATGTCGCCGCTTAGGCGGTACCTTCGCTGCGGGTTTCGAGCCTCTGGTCTCGAACCACTTGCTCAGCGCCATTTTTGAATGCGGCCTACGCATTTTTAAAAGATAAAAACGAGTCTGGTTTTTGAATTTAGAAAAGCCTCGGCCACATTCAAAACGACGTCGAGGGAGAGGCGCAAAACCGCGAGTCTTTTTACGCGGGTTGAAGCCCGAACTGAGAGTACCGCGCAGCGGCGGAGTTTGCGGCTATAACAGAAATGGCTGAAACACGGCCATTGTGACCTGCGCAGCTGCTGTTTTTAAAAGAGCCCGGGATTCTCAAGGGTGGTGGCGATAGACCACCCTTGAGGCCAGTTTGGGTGGCAACCCAAGGTGTTGAATTTGAATTTAAAGATGTAAAGCGGCATTTGGGCCGCCCCCCAAAATCATCCCTTTAGCTTGGGATCCAACGCATCTCTAAGCCCATCTCCCAACAAATTAAACGCCAGTACCGTCAGGAATATCGCCAAACTTGGAAAGATAGCCACATGTGGCGCCATCACCATATCGGCTCGGGCTTCGTTGAGCATTGCGCCCCACTCTGGCGTTGGGGGTTGTGCGCCCATGCCGAGGAAGGAAAGGCTGGCGGCGGTAATGATCGAGGTACCTATGCGCATGGTGAAATACACCACGATGGCAGACAGCGTACCGGGCAAGATGTGGCGGAACAGGATGGTAGCGTCGGATGCGCCAATGCTGCGCGCGGATTCAATATAGGTCTGATGTTTCAGCACCAGCGTATTGCCGCGGACCAGACGGGCGAAAGCCGGTACGCTGAAAATGGCCACGGCGATGATCACGTTCGACATACCGTTACCCATTACCGCCACCACCGCGATGGCCAGCAGAATGCCGGGGAAAGCAAACAGCACGTCGCAGATACGCATGGTGATGCGGTCCCACCAGCCTTCGTAGTAACCGGCCATCAGCCCGAGTACTGTGCCCATTGCGCCGCCCAGCACCACGGACAGCACGCCCGCCGCCAGCGATATTCGCGCGCCCATCAGGATGCGGCTGAATATATCCCGCCCGAGAGAGTCTACCCCAAGCCAGTGCACCAGCGAGGGCCCTTGATTGAGACGGTCATAATCGAAATAGTTCTCGGCATCAAAGGGCACCAGCCATGGGGCAAGTGCCGCCACGGCGATCATCAGCAGAACAAAGACACCCGCCGCCATCGCGATGTGCTGTTTGCGGAAACGTCGCCAGAAGGCTTTCCACGGAGTGCGCACCGTCTGTTTTTGTACCGTCTCCGCGGTCATTACCGGCATCGACGCCAGCACGGCATTTCGCCGCCAGTTTTTCATGCGCTTGCTCACTTGTATCGGATTGAAGGGTTGATGACCGCGTACAGCATATCCACCAACAGGTTGATCAGGATGAATTCCAGCGAAAACAGCAGTACTTCAGCCTGGATCACCGGGTAGTCGCGCATTTCGACGGAATCAATCAGCAGCCGTCCGAGACCCGGCCAGTTAAAGACTTTTTCCACCACAATCGAGCCGCCCAGCAGGAAGCCAAACTGCAGCCCCATCATGGTCACGACCGGGATCATGGCATTGCGCAAGCCGTGTTTGACCACCACAAAAAACTCATGCACCCCTTTGGCGCGCGCGGTGCGCATGTAATCTTCCTGCATCACTTCGACAAACGATGCCCGGGTGAAGCGCGCCATGATAGCGGCCACCGCTGCGCCGAGGGTAATAGAAGGCAGAATGTAGTGTTGCCAGCTGTCGGCGCCCACGGTCGGCAACCAACCGAGTTCCACCGAAAACACCTGCATCAGCAGCATGCCGAGGGCAAAAGCCGGGAAAGAAATACCCGAAACAGCCAGCGCCATGCCCAGACGGTCCGGCCAGCGGTTACGCCAGACGGCAGATACCACGCCAATCACCAGACCAAAGATCACCGACCACACCATGCTGGTCAGCGTCAGCCACAGGGTCGGCAGAAAACGTGCGCCTATCTCCTCCATCACCGGACGCTTCGAGACCATCGAGTGGCCGAAATCGCCCTGCAATGCATGGGAGAAGAAGGTGAAAAATTGCTGGTAGAGCGGTTTGTCGAGACCGAGATCTTTACGCACCAGTTCGACCACGCTTTGATCGGCATCCTGCCCGGCCATCAGCCTCGCCGGGTCACCCGGCAGCAAATGCACAAACAGGAATACCAGCACCGCGACAATCAGCAGCGTCGGGATAAGGCCAAGTAATCGTTTTAGAAAATAATTCAGCATGGCAAATCAAATACGTTCATGGGTTAACCCGAGATACACGGGGTTAACACGGCATGGGGCACCCCTGCAGGAACCCCATCGCCGTGCTTCCCCTAAAATGAAACGTTACAGAAGTCTGTGCTACTTATTTCACGTCGGCATTATCAAAATTAAACGACGTATCCGGCATCACGTAGAAACCCGTCAGGCGTTTATTGTTGGCAGACACCAGACGTTCGGTCACCAGGAAGGCCCAAGGTGCATCAGCCCAGATGCGGTTCTGTGCATCTTCATACAGTTTGGCTTTCTCCGTTTTATCCGTGGTTTTCAGCGCGTCAGCCAGATCTTTGTCGACCTGCGGGTTGCTGTAAAACGCGGTATTAAACTGTTTTGGTGGCGCTGACTGGGTGGCAAACAGCGGCGTTAACGCCCAATCCGCTTCGCCGGTAGAGGCTGACCAGCCGGTGTAGAACATACGCAGACCGGACTCTTTCTGACCCACGTTTTCTACCTGAGCGGCGCGCTGTGCGGCGTCCATGGCAGTTACCGTTACTTTAATGCCAACCTGTGCCAGCTGTTGCTGAGCAAACTGAATCACTTTCTGCGCAGTGCTGCTGTTATGCGACGACCACAGTGTGGTGGTGAAACCGTTTGGGTAACCCGCTTCTTTCAGCAGTTCTTTGGCTTTGGCCGGATCATAAGGCCAGGGTTTGAATTTGGCTGCATACTCAATACCCTGCGGCAGCGGGCCTTCAGATGGCACCGCGTAACCGGCGAAGGCTACTTTGATCAGGGCATCTTTGTTGATGGCATAGTTGATCGCCTGACGCACTTTGAGATTATCAAACGGTTTTTGCGTCACGTTGAAGCTGATGTAACGGTGCAGGATAGAGGGAGCGGCCACCAGATCCAGTTTGCTGTTTTTCTCCAGCAGTGCGGCCTGCTCGTAAGGTACCGGGAAGGCGAAATCGGCTTCGCCGGTTTGCAGCATAGCGGCACGGGTGTTGTTATCCACGACCGGACGGAAAGTAATAGTGTCGAGTTTCGGCTCACCTTTTTTCCAGTAACCGTCGAATTTCTTCACTTTCACAAAGTCAGTCTGGTTCCACTGATCCAACACATACGGACCGGTACCTACCGGATGGAAGCCTATGTCTTTACCGTATTTGGCCAGCGCGGCCGGGGAGATCATCACCGCCGACGGGTGCGCCAGGTTATTGACGAAAGCAGAGAATGGCGTTTTCAGTGTGATTTTCACCGTGTTAGCGTCAACCACTTCGGTCTTGTCGATATTTTTGAACAGGTTATAGCGCTTAAGGTGACTGTCGGGGTTACTGGCACGGTCAAGGTTCACTTTTACCGCTTCAGCATTGAAATCAGTGCCGTCGGAGAACTTCACGCCCGGATGTAATTTGATGGTGTAAACCAGCCCGTCTTTGCTGACGGTGTAGCTTTCAGCCAACACATTAACCAGTTTGATGTTTTTATCAAAGCCAAACAGGCCCTGATAAAACGATTTCGCGACCGCCTGCGACAACGTGTCATTGGCGTCATAGGGGTCAAGTGAGGTGAAGTTTGACCCCACGGCGATGGTGACGTCTTTTGCCGCCCAGGCGGAGCCCGAGGCGAGTCCGCCAGCGATGGCGACAGCGAGGATGGCTGTGCGCAGCCCTGTCTTACCCTTCAAAGTCTGAGTCATGTTGGTTCCTTATTTTTTTATTAGTCTGTCTTAAAGTTGCTGCCCGTTTTCTTATACCTAAATAGCGATGTCGATTAATAGAGTCCGCCAACCCGATGCCTGGCTACAAAATGCCCCGCGCCAACCTGAACCAGAGGCAGTACTTCAGGTTCGTCATGTAACGCGTGAATCGGACTTGGAATATCATCCACCAGCAGCGTCTGTTCCTGACGGCGATGCGACGGGTCTGCAACCGGTACGGCAGCCATCAGTTTGCGCGTATAGGCATGCTGAGGATGCTCAAACACTGCGCGGCGCGGGCCGATCTCCACAATCTGCCCGAGATACATCACCGCCACGCGATGGCTGATACGCTCTACCACGGCCATGTCGTGAGAGATAAACAAGAAAGCGATGCCAAATTCGCGCTGTAAATCCATCAGCAAATTGACGATCTGCGCCTGAATCGAGACATCCAGCGCCGAAACGGATTCATCGGCGATCACCACTTTAGGGTTGAGCGCCAGCGCGCGGGCAATACAAATTCGCTGCCGCTGCCCGCCGGAAAACTCATGCGGATAACGCTCGGCGTGCTCCGGCAGTAAACCGACTTTCTCCAGCAACCACGCGACTCTGGCTTCGGCCTCTTTGCCACGCGCGACGTTGTGCACCAGCAGCGGCTCCATAATCGAGTAGCCCACCGACAGGCGCGGGTCGAGCGAGGCATAAGGGTCCTGAAAGATAAATTGTATGTCACGCCGCAAATGTTGCAGCGCCGGGCCTTTGAGTTCGGTAATAACCTGGCCGTTAAAAGTGATGCTGCCGCCCTGGCTTTCCACCAGCCGCAGCAGGGAGCGTCCGGTGGTAGATTTACCGCAGCCGGACTCCCCCACCAGCGCCAGCGTTTCGCCGGGGTAGAGATCAAAACTGACTTTCTCTACAGCATGCACCTGGCGGGTCACGCGGTTGAGAATGCCGCTGCGCAGGTCAAAACGGGTCACTAAATCACGCACCTGCAATACCGGCTGTGCACCGGGCGTCAGCGTATTTTGGGTCAAGTCACTGGCGGAACCGGTCAGGGTTTCATCGTGATGCTTGCCGTCATGGACCAGCAAAGGGAAGCGCGCAGGCAAGGCTTTGCCGGTCATCGAACCGAGTTTCGGCACGGCGGCCAGCAGCGCTTTGGTATAGACATGCTGCGGCGCACTGAAAATGGTGCCCACCTCACCCACTTCCACTTTATTGCCCTGATACATCACCAGCACGCGGTCGGCAATTTCGGCCACCACGCCCATATCGTGGGTGATGAAAATCACCCCCATGTTCATCTCTTTTTGCAACACGCGGATGAGTTGCAGGATCTGCGCCTGAATGGTGACGTCCAGCGCCGTGGTCGGTTCATCGGCAATCAGTAAGGCCGGTTTGCACGACAGCGCCATGGCAATCATCACCCGCTGACGCATACCGCCGGAGAGCTGATGCGGGAAACTGTCGAGAATATTTCGTGCTTCGGGAATACGGACCAAATCCAACATACGCAGCGCTTCGGCGCGGGCGGTGCGGTGATCTTTTCCCTGATGCAGACGGATAGATTCCGCAATCTGCTCACCGACCGGAAACACCGGGTTCAGCGAGGTCATCGGCTCCTGAAAGATCATCGCCATATCGGCACCGCGCAGGGTGCGCATCGCCGACTGTGGCGCACGGCTGATGTCCACCACTTCACCGTTGCGACGGCGGAACTGCACGTCGCCCTGGGTTATTTGACCACCGCCCTGCTCCACCAGCCGCATCAGCGCCAGGGAGGTGACCGATTTACCGGAGCCGGACTCACCGACAATCGCCAACGTTTCGCCACGGTTCACCTCAAAGCTCAGCCCGCGAACGGCTTCGATAGCCTGACCTTCGTGTTCAAACCGCACGCTAAGATTGCGCGCCGCCAGTACCTGATTATCGGGAAGAATCAAAGAAGAGTTGCTCACGAGTATATGGCCACCTGCGGGGCCTCGCCGACGTAGCCCACGCCGCGATACATGCCTTCGCTGTTAAACGGCAACGCCACATTGCCCAGATGGTCGATGGCGATCAGACCGCCGGAGCCGCCGAGCGCCACCAGTTTTTCCATCACCACGTTATCGCTGGCTTGTTGCAGAGTCAGCCCGGCGTAATCCATCTGTGCCGCAACGTCATAGGCGGCCAGCGTGCGCATAAAGACTTCCCCGGTACCGGTACAGGAAACAGCGACGGTGCGGTTGCTGGCGTAACAGCCTGCGCCAATAATCGGTGAGTCACCGACGCGCCCGGCCTGTTTGTTGGTCATCCCGCCGGTGGACGTCGCCGCCGCGAGATTACCCAACGCATCGATAGCGACAGCGCCCACGGTGCCAAATTTGCGATCGGCATCGAGCGGGTCATCAGAGCCGGCGGCAGCCAACCCCGCACCGTCGTGATCCAGCACCACACCGCTTTCGCTGCTTTTGGCGCGCTGTAATTGTTCAAACCGTTCATTGGTATGGAAGTAGTCAGCGTCAACCATCTCCTGACCATGTTGGCGGGCAAAATTCTCGGCACCTGCACCGGTAAACATCACGTGCGGGCTGAGTTCCAGAACTTTACGCGCGGTCAGGATAGGGTTGCGGATATGATTCACGCAGCTGATAGCACCGGCGTCGAGCGTGCGGCCATCCATAATACTGGCGTCAAGTTCGTGGGTACCCTGATGGGTAAAGACGGCACCTTTTCCTGCATTAAATAACGGGCACTCTTCCAGCAGGCGCACTGCCTCGGTCACGGCGTCGAGCGCGCTGCCACCGGCGGCCAAAATGGCCTGCCCGCTGGCGACGATATCTTCCAGTGCCTGTAAATAACGTTGCTCTTTTTCGGCACTCATCGCCGCACGGGTAATGGCCCCGGCGCCACCGTGAATGGCAATGACCGGGCGCTTCTTATTCAAAACGGAAGCGGCTGAATTATCAGTAGAAGAACTCATTAGCGCTGCACCCTGTGTTGGTGTATCTATGTGCTTAGAAGGATGATAGGTCTATTTTTGACTATATTTAGCCCGCTACAGTATGTAAAGCAGAAATGCATAACCAGAAAAAAGCCGCTAATTGCTTAGAATATTTGGGAAAATTAAATACGGAGATCGAATAAACACGCGGGACAAAAGCCTGAATAAAAGGAATAATAAACGTCTTAATCACCGGAAATAGATGGTCTGGCATGGCTGACAGGTGATTTTTTACTACTTTTCATTTCTCTAGGAATCAGTTAATGAATACTGTTTACAACCGTCGGCGGATCAATGTGATCTCATGGCTCAGCTACTTTTTTACCGGCGGACTGGTGTCTACTCTGGGTATTGTTATTGGCCCAGTCGCGACAGCATTTAACAAAGACCCGGCATTTATCGGCCTCATGTTTTCACTGATGAACATCGGCTTGTTCCTGCCGATCATGATCAGTGGCATCCTGATGCGTAAATTTGATTTAGGCAAACAGCTGATCACTGGCTCGGTCATTTCTGTCCTGACCTGTATTGCCTTGTTCCTGATGCCGTCGATCACACTGTTTGGTATTGGCGTCTTCCTGATCGGCGCTACCGCTGGCCTGATGATGTCTATCGGCAGCTATCTGGTTGTGCGTATCAATGATGACCCGAAAAAACGTTCGGCGAACCTCATCTTCACTGACTTCTTCTTCGCACTCTCCGGGATGACACTCTCCCTGCTGCTGGGCTTCCTGTTCAAGCATGGTGCAAGCTGGCTGGCGATGTACGGCATCATGGGGACACTGAGCCTGCTGATGATCCTGCTGTGCGTCGGCCAGAAATTCCCTTCCGTGCCGCAACCGGAGAAAGTCGCCAAAAGCGATCGCGTGGCCAAAGAGCCGTGGGGCATTGCCGCGTATGTGCTTTGCTTTGCATTGTTTGCTTTCGTGTTCAGCGAACTGGTCTTCACTCTGTGGATGCCGAGCTGGTTGCTGGAACATTTCGGGCTGGATGCTGACCGCGCCGCGTTCTACATCACCATTTACTGGACCGTGAAAGCCATTGGCTTGTTCCTGAACCAGTTCACCGTACGCTTTGTTAAACTGCGCACCTTCCTGCTGGTCTCTGCCGTGGTGGGCTTTATCAGCCTGAGCATTGTGACCCACAGTGAGTCCACCTCGCTGGTGCTGATTGCCGTCGGCGTCTTCGGCTTCTGTAACTCAGGAATGTTCTCCGGCCTGATGAGCTACGGCAGTTTGCAGGTGAAGAAATCACCGCCAACGCTGACCTCAGCCCTGCTGACCACCGCTTCCGTCGGTACGTTGATTTTCGCGTCGTTCTCATCGTTTATTCACCGCGAATTCGGCCTGTTCTGGGCGCTGAATATCGCGACTATCTCTTACGTATTGTTGGTCATTGCGGTGATCGTTGCCGGGATTAAGAGCAAGGCAGAAAAGATTAATCACGACGTTTCCGCGCACTGATCAACGACGCGTAGTGGGAGTTGAAAACAGCCGCCGGGCTTATCCCCGGCGGTTTTTTTATGCGTTTTTCCCGCTCTCCAGCGTCGCCAGAAAACGCAGCGCCACCGGTGTGACCGTCTCGGCCTGATAAATCGTGTAGAGATCGGCCGGTAGCCGCTCCTGTAGCGCGCAAAAACGCACGCCAGGCCAGTGGATACGCGCATAGCTTTCCGGCAGCAGCGTGATGCCATAGCCATGAGCGACCAACGCCAGCGCCGTTTGCGGTTCATTCACCTGGTGCCTGACCTTCGGCAAAAAGCCGTGCTGCTGTCTCTTATACACATCTGACGCTG
>CAMLBO010000110.1 GCA_946478305.1 uncultured Enterobacterales bacterium | reverse complement strand
TACACGTAAGGAGTCGTCGGCAGCGTCAGATGTGTATAAGAGACAGACCGTATTCTGGGCGAAGAGCGCGTCGTGGTTTACGACATGCCGGGCACCACCCGTGACAGTATTTATATCCCGATGGTACGTGATGAGCGTGAATACGTTCTGATTGACACCGCCGGTGTGCGTAAGCGCGGTAAAGTCACTGAAACCGTTGAGAAATTCTCGGTGATCAAAACCCTGCAAGCCATTGAAGACGCCAACGTAGTGATGCTAGTGATTGATGCCCGCGACGGTATCTCCGACCAAGACCTTTCACTGTTGGGCTTCATCCTCAATAGTGGGCGCTCACTGCTGATTGTCGTGAACAAATGGGATGGCATGAGCGAAGATGAGCGCGCTCAGGTGAAAGACCAGCTGGACCTGCGCCTTGGCTTCGTCGACTTCGCACGTATTCACTTTATCTCTGCCCTGCACGGCAGCGGTGTGGGTAACCTGTTTGAGTCCGTGATTGAAGCCTACACCTGCGCTACCACGCGAGTGAGCACTTCCATGCTGACCCGCATCATGCAGATGGCCGCCGACGATCACCAGCCACCGCTGGTTAACGGTCGCCGCGTGAAGCTGAAATATGCCCACGCCGGGGGTTATAACCCGCCTATCGTGGTTATCCACGGTAATCAGGTGAAAGATCTGGCTGATTCCTACAAACGCTATCTGATGAACTACTTCCGCCGCTCATTGAAAGTAATGGGGACACCGATCCGCATTCAGTTCAAAGAGGGTGAGAACCCGTATGAAGGCAAGAAAAACACGCTGTCGCCGCATCAGCAACGTAAGCGCAGACGCCTGCTGCAGCATCTGAAGAATAAGTCGTAAAATCCGCAAGGTGCATGAAAATGCACCTTGTTTCTTTTATGCTAAACAATGATTTGAGCAAAATGTGAGGAGCGATTTGATGGAAGCACATTGCCCGCAATGCGATCTGCCCATGCAATGGGAAAGCGGTCACTTTCACTGTGGGCCCTGTCATGCCGATTTTCAGCAAACGGCATTATGCCCGGACTGCCAGAAACCCCTGCAAACACTCAAAGCCTGCGGCGCGGTGGACTACTTCTGTCAGAACGGGCATGGCATGATTTCAAAAAAACGGGTGGTATTCAGTTACTCCCCTTACGGGCGTTAATCGTCCGGCGAGGCTGATTTCCACAATTCGACCAGTTCGGCAGGGATCTGACTTTCAGGGATCACCACCACCAGACTGCCAGACTGCCCGGAGGCGGTGTACTGAATTTCCAACCGGTAATAACGCTGGTCACCACGCCCGGCCTCTTCGGCGGGTTTGGCAAAAGGGAGTGCCTGATTAATCAGCTGGCAAATTTTGCGGCGTTTATCATCGCTCATGCCGGCCAGCGCCACGCGGCGCGGCCCGTTGAGTTTTGGAATAAACGCCATCCCACCTTCGCGATACATTTCGATCACAGCACTGCTGTCCAGCGCATCCAAGAGTTTCATTTATATCACTCCGACTTGCTCCCAGGCTTCACGTACTGCCTGGGCGACACTGCTGTCAAACCGCTTTTCCGCATGGGCAACGGTTTTTTGGGCAAAGGTAGCAAAGTCGGCATTCTGCGGCAGTGACGTATCACACACTGTGTCGTACCACGCATATCCGGCACGTTCCCAGGCGTTACCGCCTAATTTTGTGGCTGCCAGATAAAAAGCGCGGTTGGGAATGCCGGAATTAATATGCACTCCGCCGTTATCATCGCGCGTTTTCACATAGCCTTTCATATCGGCAGGTTGAGGATCTTTGCCCAGCAGTGGGTCATCGTAGGCGGTGCCTGGGTGTGACATGGAACGCAGACCAGTGCCATGAATCCCTTTTGCCAGTAAGCCTTCACCAATAATCCAGTCGGCCTGGTCCGCAGTCTGTTTGAGATGAAACTGTTTGACCAGTGAACCAAAAACGTCGGACAGCGATTCATTCAGCGCTCCGGATTGTCCGCTGTACGTCAGGTCGGCTTCGCTTTCCGTCACACCGTGCGACAGTTCGTGCCCCACAACATCAATGGCAATCGTAAAGCGGTTAAAGATCTCACCGTCACCGTCGCCAAATACCATCTGTTGGCCGTTCCAGAATGCATTCTGATAGCCCTGGTCATAGTGAACGGTGCCCAGCAAAGCCAGCCCTTTATTATCCAGCGAATTACGCTGATACGCCTGCCAGAAGAAGTCATAAGTTACGCCGAGATAATCATACGCTTCGTCAACGGCGACATCCCCGTTGCTGGGCTGGCCCTCTTTGCGTACCGAGTGTCCCGGCAATTGAGTGCCGTTTTTTGCATCATAGATATCACGCTCGACATGACCGGCTTTGGCCGTTTTTGTGGCTTTAGGCTTGGCATAAGGTTTGGCCATCAGCGTATTAACGTGGATAAGCGTCTGACGCGCGCATTCCTTCTGCAGTTCAGAACCGTGCTCAATAATGCGATTGAGCATATAGGGAGGGATGACACTGTTGTAACGCTTTGCTGAACTGTGATTCATCGTGAATCTCCTTATCAGGAATCACCCGAGGGTGAAAGAAAGGTGTTCTGGTTGTCTGATACTGAAAGGCGGCTAATATATCGCCGTCGTGATCAGTATAGGACTGCCCTGCGTCATCGCTCCTGAAGATGAGATTTATCTGTCCGGCTGTGGGTCATACAAATGATGGGGGTGGGGTGATCCCGTTCGGCCAGATGCTTTTCTGACTGAATTGCGCACGACCAGCTTTCCCTGCAATAGCTGCGTGGTATAGGGGGCGTCAGGGCGTAGCATGCGCCGCTGTAATAGCGCTATTGCTTCAGCGCCCAACTCATCGCGCGGGACGTGTACGGCTGTCAGAGGGACATCGTGGATCTCTGCCAGATTAAACCCGTCAGTACTAATGACGCTGATATCTCCCGGCACTGAGAACCCTCTTTGCCCCAGCGCTGACACGATACCTGATGCCATGAAGTCTCCACCGGCCAGAATGGCGGTCGGCAGCGGCTGCCCATCGGGCAAGTTATTCAGGAATGCCAGCAGCGCTTGTTCACTTTCCTGCGCGCCAAATCCTGAAGTATGCAGCAGATGGTGTTGGTCGCTGAAGGTCTGATGATGGCGGGAAAAGGCTTGTTTGATGCCACTCAGACGCAGCTCCATGGTATGGCGGCGCAAGCACTGGAGCGTCACGATACGTGTATGCCCTTGAGTGAACAGGTAATCACAGGCGAAGTCACCCATACTCTGATGGTCAGGGCTCACGCTGTCGAGGCGCATATGGCGGTCACAGCAGTTGACCAGAACACAGGGTTTGCCCATTTCAGCAGCGAGCTGATGAATATGAGGATCGTCGATACCGACCAGAAGGGCAGCTTCTGTCAGCGGATCGCTCATTTTGGCGATAAACAGCGCAGCATCCGCAATCTCCTCTTCCATCGCACAATAACGGACCCGGACTTCATGGTTGGCGGTCGTCGCCAGAACGCCCTGGATCACCTTGTAGTAAAAAATATCGCTGCGTACGTCAAAGGCCCGTGCCGGAGCGAAAACCATCAGATTATTGAGCATCAGCCTGCCGGTCGACAAACCACTCAAGATCCCTTGTGATTCTGCATATGCCAGAACCTGCTGTCTGACGCGGGGGCTGGTATTACTTTTCCCAGCCAAAACCCGTGACACCGTGCTTATCGACAACCCCGTATGGTCGGCAATTTGCTGAATTTTTAGCTTTCCGTTCAAAGTGTGATCCTGTTCAAATTCGAAAATGAAAAAATTTTCATAACAGGCAGATGCCGTGCTATCTGGCTTGTATAACCAAAATAAGCATTAAAAGACCCATGCGTGAAAATTCTTGCAAAGAATCACGTACCGCTCACAAATCAGTCTGCTTACAGTCGTCAAGGGTACTCTATATAACACATCGCCAGCAGCCATTGGGCTGACCGGCGGGGAGAAGATGCATGACGATTGAGATCAGTTCCGGCGCGGTGACGGCCGGTCGTCGTAAAATTAAAGCCTTACGCTGGTGGATGCTGGCGCTGTTTCTGCTCGGTGTGACGGTTAACTACATCACCCGTAACTCATTGGGTTTACTGGCTGCCGAACTGAAAACCAGTTTGGGCATGACCACCGAACAATACTCTTACGTCGTGGCCGCGTTTCAGGCGGCCTATACGATATTCCAGCCCCTCTGTGGCTGGTTGATTGACGTCATCGGGTTGAAGCTCGGTTTTCTGATCTGTGCGTCTATCTGGGCCGTGGTTTGTATGCTACATGCCGGGGCGGGGAGTTGGGTTCAGCTGGCGATTTTACGCTTCTTTATGGGCAGTGCCGAAGCAGCGGCGACCCCGGCTAATGCCAAGGCTATCTCCGACTGGTTCCCGCGCAAAGAGCGCCCGGTAGCCGCAGGCTGGGCCGGCGTCGGCTTCTCTATTGGTGCTATGTTGGCGCCACCGATCATTCTGGTCGCGCATCTCTCCTTTGGCTGGCGCGGTGCCTTCCTGTTCTGCGGCGTGCTGTCGATGCTCTGGGTTCTGCTGTGGTGGAAATTCTACCACTCGCCGGAAACCCATCCCAATCTGAGCAAGGAAGAGCTGGCGTTAATCCGTCAGGATAATGAGCCGCAGCAAACGCGTCTGCCGTTTATCAAGTCGCTGAAAATTGTCTGCAAAAACAAAAAATTCTACGGCATCGCCATTCCTGCGTTTCTGGCCGAACCCGCGTGGGCGGTATTCAGCTTCTGGGTGCCGCTCTATCTCGCCAACGAGCGCGGGATGGATTTAAAACACATCGTGATGTTCGCCTGGTTACCTTTCCTGGCGGCCGACCTTGGCAGTATCGCCAGCGGCTATCTCACTACGCTGTACCGTAAAATCTTCGGCTATAGCCGCATTAACTCCATCGTGGCCAGTTCGGTCACCGGCGCCTTCATGATGCTGTCACTGGCGCTGGTGGCGATAACCCAAAGCCCGTATGCCGCGATTGCGCTGATCTCCATTGGGGGATTCGGGCATCAGGTGATCTCGTGCATGCTGAGTGCAGTCGTGGTCGAGACTTTCGACAAAAGTCAGGTGGCGACCGTTAACGGCATGAGAGGTTCATCGGCGTGGATCGCCAGCTTCTTGTTTTCACTGTTGATCGGCGCCGTTGCCGACAATATTGGGTTTAATCCGCTATTTATCGCAATGGGATTTTTTGACCTGATCGGGGCGGTATTCCTGATTGCCCTGATAGCAGAACGCCGCAGTCCGGCAGACAAAAGGAAAAGTGCATGAAAACGTTAAAACATTGGGTGCTGGCTGCGCAGGACGCGGCGGGCGTTGAGCTGCTGGTGGACGGGCAACATATTTTCTGCCTGCGCGTACTGGAGCAGGGCCTGTTCAGGGTAGTGATTAAACGCCGGGGGGAACTGGCACTCGACCGCACCTGGAGCATTGCCCCGGCAGAGGATGTGCCATGGGAAGGTCGTGACCGGTTGAGCAACGCCGGTTTCAGCCTGCCGGGCTTTACGCTCGAGCAGCAGGAAAACCAGTTGGTGATCACCAGTGAAAAACTGCGCGTCACCGTCCATCAGCCTTTGTGGCTGGAGTGGGAATACAAAAACGGGCAGGGCGAATGGCTGCCGCTGGCCAGCGACCGTAAAACCGGCGCCTATATGCTTTCGGTGAAAGGCGATGGCTCGGCACACTACCAGCGCCGTCATGCCGGAGAAAATTATTACGGGCTGGGCGAAAAAGCCGGTGATCTCAACCGTACCGGGCGCCGCTTCGAAATGCGCAACCTTGATGCGATGGGTTATAACGCGGCCAGCACCGATCCGCTGTACAAACATATTCCCTTCACGCTGACCCGCCGTGATGACGTCAGCTTTGGCTTGTTCTACGACAATCTCAGCAATGTCTGGCTTGATCTCGGCAAAGAGCTTGATAATTACCACCTGCCATACCGCCGGTTTAGCGCGGAAGCGGGCGATCTCGATTACTACCTGTTCCTTGGCCCGACGGCACTTGACGTCACTAAGGCACTGGTGCGCCTGACCGGTAAAACCACCTTTGGCCCGAAATGGAGCCTCGGTTACAGTGGTTCCACCATGTATTACACTGATGCGCCGGATGCCCAGCAGCAATTGATGAAATTCATCCACCTGTGCAGCGAAAATCAGATCCCCTGTGATTCTTTCCAACTGTCGTCGGGATACACCTCGATTGGCAATAAGCGCTACGTCTTCAATTGGAATTACGACAAACTGCCACAGCCAAAAGTGATGTCGCAGGCGTTTCTTGATGCGGGGATCCGTCTGGCCGCCAATATCAAACCCTGCCTGCTACAAGATCATCCGAAATATGCCGAGGTGGCGAAGCAAGGCCTGTTTATTCGAGATTCCGAAACTGACGCGCCAGAGCGCTCGGTCTTTTGGGATGACGAAGGCTCACACCTCGACTTCACCCATCCAGCGGCGGTTCGCTGGTGGCAAAATGGCGTGACCACCCAACTGCTCGAAAACGGTATTGGCTCCACCTGGAATGACAACAACGAATATGAAGTATGGGACAGTGATGCGCGCTGCCACGGTTTTGGCAATCCTATCGCCATTAAACATATCCGCCCGGTGATGCCGTTGCTGATGATGCGCGCCTCGTTTGATGCCCAGCAGGCTTTTGCACCCAAACTACGGCCTTATCTGATCTCCCGATCGGGCTGCTCTGGTATGCAACGTTACGTACAAACCTGGAGTGGTGATAACCGTACCAGCTGGCAAACTCTGCGTTACAACACCCGTATGGGCATCGGCATGAGCTTGTCTGGCCTGTACAACGTGGGTCATGACGTTGGCGGTTTCGCTGGTGACCGTCCGGATGAAGAGCTATTTGTGCGCTGGGTGCAAAACGGCGTGATGCATCCGCGCTTTACCATTCACTCGTGGAACGACGACGGCACCGTCAACGAACCCTGGATGTTCAGTAAAAGCACGTCGCTTATTCGTGAAGCTATTGAACTGCGCTACCGACTACTGCCCTATTTTTACACGCTGCTATGGCAGGCGCATAGTGACGACGAGCCGATGCTGCGTCCGACCTTCTTAGACCATGAACATGACGCTCAGACCTTTGCCGAAACGGATGATTTCCTGCTTGGCCGCGACCTGCTGGTGGCCAGCGTGGTGGAGCAGGGGCAGCGGCAGCGCGAGGTTTATCTGCCGGATAACGGCATCGGCTGGTGTGATTTTTACAGCGGGAAATGGTTTGCGGGCGGTCAGAACATCACCCTCAGCGCACCGTTGGACCGGCTGCCGCTTCTGGTGCGTGCAGGTTCGGCCTTACCGATATCCGGGCGTCTGGCCTGTGTCGATGTGAAAAAAGACATACAGCGTGAACTGCACGTCTTCCCGGCTCCGGCTGATGGCGTATCGGCGGGTCTGCTGTTTGATGATGACGGCGAAAGTCACGGCTGGAAAGAGGGGCAAGCCCTGTGGCTGAACTGGGAGATTGTCAGCAATGCGCAGCGTATTGATATCCGGCTGACTCAGCGCGGCGATTTCAGACCAGCGTGGAAAACCCTAAATATCGTCCTGCCTGAAGGAGAAGGGCGCGAAGTGTGGGTGAACGGGGAACGGTCGAAAAGTTACTCAATTTGATAGAAATAGGGGCCTGAATCAGGCCCCTTTCGCTACGCGTTTCCGCGTTTTCTTCTCCACCTGAACCGACGTCACTTCACTCTCAATCCAGCCATCGGCCAGACGGGTTTTTAACGTGTCGCCCGGTGCGGTCTGGGTGGTTTTCTTCAGCAGTTCACCTTTTGGCGTGGTGGTCACACTATAGCCACGCGCCAGCGTCGCCAGCGGACTGACTGCTTCCAACTGGGCACAGGCAGTGCCAAAACGCTGACGGCTCGCGGACAGTTGCGCCGTCAGTGCCTGTTGCAGACGATACTGTAACTGCTGAATTTTTTGCTGAGCACGGTGAATACGCGGCTGTGGCTGCTGCTGATTCAGACGCTGTTGCAGACGGTCGGTACGGCGCAGCATCTGGCGCAGCTGGTTTTGCATCGCTTCATCCAGACGGCGGCGCAGTTTGAACAGCGCCGTTTGCTGACGTGCCAGCCGCAGATGCGGATGCTGCTGTTGCAGGCGATGATTAAGACGGGTGAAGCGCTGCGTGAGTTGGGCGAGATAATAGTCCATCGCCATTTCCAGACGCTGCTGCTGCGACTGAATCTGACGCAGCAGTTCCAGCTGATTGCGGCTGATAAGCTCGGCGGCGGCCGAAGGCGTTGGCGTGCGCAAGTCGGCTACAAAATCGGCGATGGTGACGTCGGTTTCATGACCGACAGCGCTGACAATCGGGATGGCACTTTTAAATATCGCCCGTGCCACGCGTTCGTCGTTAAAACTCCACAAATCTTCCAGCGAACCGCCGCCGCGACCCACGATCAACACGTCCACTTCCTGACGCGCATTCGCCAGTGCAATAGCACGTACGATCTGCATCGGCGCATCTACGCCCTGTACAGCCGTCGGGTAGATAATCACTGGCAGCGACGGATCACGGCGCTTCAGTACGTTTAACACGTCATGTAGTGCGGCACCGCTCGCCGAGGTGATCACGCCGACGCATTTGGCGGGTGAGGGCAGCGGTTGCTTAAACTGGGCATCGAATAACCCTTCCGCCGCCAGCTGCTGTTTCAACAGATCGAATTTTTGCTGCAACAGGCCGTCGCCGGCTTCCTGCATGCTTTCGGCAATCAGCTGGTAATCGCCGCGAGGCTCATAAAGTGTAATGGTGGCGCGCACCAAAACCTGCTGGCCATTTTGTGGGCGGAAGGTCGTGCGGCGATTGGTGTTGCGGAACATGGCGCATTTAACCTGTGCCCGGTCATCCTTGAGGGTGAAATACCAGTGGCCGGAGGAAGGTTGGGAGAAATTAGAGATCTCGCCTGAGAGCCAGACCTGGCCCATTTCGTTCTCCAGCAACTGTCGGACCGTCTGATTGAGGCGGCTTACGGTAAAAATCGGTGGGGAAGAAGGTAGCGACATGTGATCCAGATCAAATTCAAAAACAGAGACTTAATCGAACGATACTACATGCACGAAACAGGTAATCAAGAAGTTTCTCAAAATAGTTCTGGTGGCTATGCCTGCTCACCTGTATACTCCCGCTGCAATATTTTCTCCTTTCCGCATCCACCCTGGTGAGATATTGCCCATGCTACGTATCGCAAAAGAAGCACTAACGTTCGACGACGTCCTCCTTGTTCCAGCCCACTCCACAGTTCTGCCCAATACTGCCGATCTAAGCACTCAGCTGACCGCTAAAATCCGTCTGAATATCCCTATGCTGTCTGCAGCAATGGATACCGTGACTGAAGCGAATCTGGCGATTGCTCTCGCGCAGGAAGGCGGCCTTGGATTCATTCACAAGAACATGTCTATTGAGCGTCAGGCCGAAGAAGTTCGCCGCGTTAAAAAGCATGAAAGCGGCGTGGTCGCTGACCCGAAAACGGTCACTCCTTCCACCACCCTGCGTCAGGTTAAAGAACTCACCCAAATTAACGGCTTTGCCGGCTACCCGGTTGTCACTGAACAGAACGAACTGGTGGGTATTATTACCGGCCGTGATGTGCGTTTCGTGACCGATCTGGAGCAGCCTGTGACCGCAGTGATGACCCCGAAAGAGCGTCTGGTGACGGTCAAAGAGGGGGAATCCCGCGAAGTCGTGTTGCAGAAAATGCACGAGAAACGCGTTGAGAAAGCGCTGGTGGTTGACGCGCAATTCCATCTGCTCGGTATGATCACCGTTAAAGACTTCCAAAAAGCCGAACGTAAACCGAACGCCTGTAAAGATGAGCAGGGTAGCCTGCGCGTCGGTGCGGCAGTTGGTGCTGGCGAAGGCAACGAAGAACGTATCGATGCACTGGTTGCCGCGGGCGTTGACGTGCTGCTGATTGACTCCTCGCATGGCCATTCCGAAGGCGTGCTGTCCCGTATTCGTGCTACCCGTGCGAAATACCCGGATCTGCAAATCATCGGAGGTAACGTGGCGACGGGCGCGGGTGCACTGGCATTGGCTGAAGCGGGCGTGAGCGCGGTGAAAGTCGGTATCGGCCCTGGTTCTATCTGTACCACCCGTATCGTGACCGGCGTGGGCGTTCCACAGATCACGGCCGTTTCTGACGCGGTTGAAGCGCTGGAAGGTACCGGTATTCCGGTTATCGCTGACGGCGGTATTCGCTTCTCCGGCGACATCGCCAAAGCTATTGCTGCTGGCGCAAGCTGCGTGATGGTTGGCGGGATGCTGGCAGGGACCGAAGAATCCCCGGGTGAAATCGAGCTTTATCAGGGCCGTTCTTTCAAATCTTACCGCGGCATGGGCTCACTGGGCGCGATGTCCAAAGGCTCTTCTGACCGTTACTTCCAGAGCGATAACGCGGCTGACAAACTGGTGCCTGAAGGTATCGAAGGTCGCGTAGCGTACAAAGGTCGACTGAAAGAGATTGTGCACCAACAGATGGGCGGTCTGCGTTCATGTATGGGGCTGACCGGCTGTGCTACCATCCTTGAGCTGCGCACTAAGGCTGAGTTTGTTCGCATCAGCGGTGCAGGGATCCAGGAGAGTCACGTTCATGATGTGACGATCACGAAAGAGTCCCCGAACTATAGAATGGGTTCGTAACCCTAAGACAGCGAGCCAGGTGCTCGCTGTCTGCTTTATTGAAGTAAGCTTTTATTGTTGTTGAAAAGTTTAACTCGTTGTTTTAACGCTTTTTATTGCTTTCTGGAAAACGCCCCTCATGAGCGAAAATATTCACAAGCACCGTATCCTGATCCTCGATTTCGGCTCCCAGTACACCCAACTCGTTGCACGCCGTGTGCGTGAACTGGGTGTCTATTGCGAACTCTGGGCCTGGGACGTAACCGAAGCCCAAATCCGCGAATTCAACCCGAACGGCATCATCCTGTCCGGCGGCCCGGAAAGTACGACTGCCACTGACAGCCCGCGCGCGCCGGACTATGTGTTCGAAGCCGGTGTCCCAGTTCTTGGCGTCTGCTACGGCATGCAAACCATGGCAATGCAGTTGGGCGGCCATGTTGAAGGCTCTAATGAGCGCGAATTTGGTTATGCGCAGGTTGAAGTTCAGACTGAAAGCGCGCTGATTCGCGACATTCAGGATGCCCTCAGTGACAACGCCAAACCGCTGCTGGATGTCTGGATGAGCCACGGCGACAAAGTCACCGCGATCCCGTCGGATTTCGTGACCGTTGCCAGCACAGATACCTGTCCGTTCGCCATTATGGCGAACGAAGAAAAACGCTTCTACGGCGTACAGTTCCACCCGGAAGTGACGCACACCCGTCAGGGCCTGCGCATTCTGGAACGTTTCGTAATGGACATCTGCCAGTGCGAAGCGTTGTGGACCCCGGCTAAAATCATTGAAGATGCCATTGAGCGCCTGCGTGAGCAGATCGGTAATGACCACGTTATCCTCGGCCTGTCAGGCGGCGTTGACTCCTCCGTGACCGCCATGCTGTTGCACCGCGCCATTGGCGATCGTCTGACCTGTGTCTTTGTCGATAACGGCTTGCTGCGTCTTAACGAAGCGGATCAGGTACTGGAGATGTTCGGCGATCGTTTCGGCCTGAACATTGTTCACGTGGCAGCGGAAAACCGCTTCCTGTCGGCGCTGGCCGGTGTAGATGAGCCTGAAGCCAAACGTAAAATCATTGGTCGCGTGTTTGTTGAAGTCTTCGATGAAGAAGCCTGCAAGCAGGACGCGGTTAAATGGCTGGCACAGGGCACTATCTACCCTGACGTAATTGAATCTGCGGCCTCTGCCACCGGCAAAGCGCATGTGATCAAGTCACACCACAACGTGGGTGGCCTGCCGAAAGAGATGAAACTGGGTCTGGTTGAGCCGCTGAAAGAGCTGTTCAAAGACGAAGTGCGTAAAATCGGTCTGGAACTCGGCCTGCCATACGACATGCTTTACCGTCACCCATTCCCTGGGCCAGGTCTTGGCGTGCGCGTACTGGGCGAAGTGAAGAAAGAGTATTGCGACCTGTTGCGCCGTGCTGATGCGATCTTCATTGAAGAGTTGCACAAAGCCGATCTGTACAACAAAGTCAGCCAAGCCTTCACCGTCTTCCTGCCAGTGCGTTCCGTTGGCGTGATGGGCGATGGCCGTAAATACGATTGGGTTGTTTCCCTGCGCGCTGTCGAAACCATCGACTTCATGACCGCACACTGGGCGCACCTGCCGTATGATTTCCTCGGCCGCTGCTCCAACCGCATCATCAACGAAGTCGACGGTATTTCCCGCGTGGTATATGACATCTCCGGTAAACCACCGGCGACGATTGAGTGGGAATAGTCTACGGCCACTTGTTAACGATTTGAGTCGATAGCAAAACCCGCAAGCCCTCTGAGCAATCAGGGGGCTTTCTCTTTTCTACGATTGATAAGATTGATAACGGATTCTGAAAGCCTCAAATTTTTGACGGTATTCTTGACGGTATCACGCTGGCCGAAGCGCGGGACCGGCTATATGCCACCGTGCACTGCTGCGGCCAACACCGTGCGAGACCGTACAGTCGGTTGCGTAGATCGTTCTAACGATATAGCCCTCTGCGGGTGCAGGGGGCTAGCGGTCTAACATTGGAAAGTGGTATCCGTTGACTTAGTTTTCGAGCTTATAGTCGAGAGTAATTTCAGCTTTGAGCAGTTTAGAAACTGGGCAACCGGCTTTGGCTTTTTGAATGATTTCATCGAACGCCGATTTATCAATCCCCGGCAGCTTCACCGTGCTTTGCAGCGCAACTTTGGTTATCGCAAAGCCGCCATCGACTTTATCTAGCGAAACATCCGCGACGGTATCGATGCTTTTAGGAACATGTCCTGCTTCGGTGAGCATCAAAGAGAGCGCCATTGAGAAACAGGCGGCATGCGCTGCACCAATTAGCTCTTCCGGGTTCGTGCCCGGCTTGCCTTCAAAACGCGTATTAAAACCATAGGGTTGTTTGTCTAACGCGCCACTCTCGGTGGAAATCGTCCCTTTACCTTCCTTAATGTTACCTTCCCAATGAGCCTGTCCTTTCTTATGAATGGTCATGTTAATCCTCCGGTTTGTGAACATTGAGGATAAGTATAGTCATGAACTTGGAGGTTAACGGCTTGGGAGGGAAGAAACGGATTTATCTGCATAATTCTTATTAACCGAAAGAAACCACCGTCTAAAAATTAAAAAAAAAGCGCCCGCAGGCTAATGCCGATCGTTTAAGGATCAGTTGACCGATCCGGTGGCTCG
>CAMLBO010000109.1 GCA_946478305.1 uncultured Enterobacterales bacterium | reverse complement strand
TACACGTAAGGAGTCGTCGGCAGCGTCAGATGTGTATAAGAGACAGGTCAAAAATGGCACCGGATGAGAGGTTCGAGACCTATGGCTCGAACCCGAAAGACGGGGACGGCGCAGCCGTGACATTTTGCGCCGTGAACGGAAGTGACTGAAACACGTGCCCTGTCAGCGGCGAAGCTGTCGGTGTCTCATTAAAAAACGCAGGATTGTTAAGGGTGGCGTTTACCACCCTTAACCCGGTGTGGGCCGGCGCCCACGACCTTGAATTTGAATTTGAATTTGAATTTGAAATTAAAAAGATTTCCCCGCTTTATCAAAAACGCTCCAACGCTAACATCAGCCCCGCTCTGAGCCCCAGCGCCACCGACGCATTCGGAAAAAGGACATATTCATTTTCCGCCTCAACGCGGTAGGTTTTACCCGCTTCTTCCGCGATCACAAATCCCTTTGGGAATGGGGCGAAATTCAAGGCATCAGCCGGAATATGTAATTGAAAATCGTTATGTGAACGGATGATGTCTTGCGTGACACGGTAACGTCTTAGCGGCCCGTCTGCCTGCCGTTCTGGCAGCGGTTCTTCACTGACTAAAGCTTCGAGCGCCAGCCGGATTCCGATGAACTGCCGGTGATCGTTGCTGCCGAACGGCAGGGCTTTTCCAAGCTCCAGCGTGCAGCTGTCGGCGCAGAACACTTCACTGCTGAAATGGGTGAAAGTACCGCCGGGTGAGCGGTGAAAGACCAGCGCGTCAAGCCCAGCGGCGTCCAGCCAGCGGAGCATTTCTGCGCCGTGGGGGCGACCCTGCAACGGCAACAGTCCGAAGCGCACATGCAGTGAGCCACGAATGGCCGTGTGCAAATCATAATGAAAACGCCGTGTGGCACCGACGGCAGACGCAGTGCGGTAAAACAACGCCAGCGTTTGTTCGAGTTCATGCGCACGCTGAGTTTCGCCGTTCTGGCAATAGCGAGCATGGCGGCCGCCGAACATGCGGTTCATGTCCGCCTCCACAAAACGCTTATTGATGCGCATCGATGGCGGATTGCCGAACAGCACCAGCAGCCGGACTTTCAGCGGCCGTTCGCCGCTGAGCAGTTCAGTCACCAGCTGATTAAGCAGCTCGATAGGCGCAGTTTCATTACCGTGAATACCGGCAGAAATCACCACCGCGCTGTCGCAAGTATGGTGCGGAGACAGCTCGAGAACGCCCTCTCCGCGCCATATCCAGTCAAGCGTGGCGGTCTGTCCGGTGATGGCCGCAGGCGGTTCTCCGTTCAGAGTCTGGCTAAGAAAATCAAACATTTTATGCTCCCTCCCTGGCTCAGCGCTGGAATGGGTAAATCGTACCCAGCCCAAGGATCTGTGTCAGTTCATCCAGCGCGTAACGGACTTCAGTCAGCAACTGCGGATCGGCCAGATCGTCAGCCTGCATGCGGTCACGGTAGTGCTTATCCACCCATTGATTGAGACGGGTAAACAGCGCGTCGTTCATCAGCGAACCATCATTGACAGCCGCCAGTTCAGCGCGGTTCAGCGCCACCCGCAGTCGCAGACAGGCCGGGCCACCGCCATTACGCATACTTTCACGCAGATCGAACACTTCAATCTGATCAATCGGGCCACCGCTTTCCTGCAATTCGCACAGGTAATCCCATACGCCGATATGCTGGCGGGACTCCTCTGGCACCACGATCATCATCTTGCCGTTATTTTTGCTCAGTAACTGGCTGTTAAACAGATAGGTCGCCACCGCGTCGTCGATGGATACCCTGCTCTGCGGCACGGCAATGGGGTGGAAATCCAGCTCCAGTGCGGCCATTTTACGGCGCATCTCTTCCAGCGCCTCCTCGGAATGCAGAAAAGCCTGCTGATGATGGAACAGCACGTTTCGGTTACTGACGGAGATCACATCGTTATGAAACACGCCCCGGTCAATAGCTTCAGGATTCTGCTGTACAAAGACCGTACGCGCCGGGCTGAGCTGATGCAGCCTCGCCACTGCGTCGCTGGCTAAACGGGTCTGGCGTGCCGGATAGCGCACCGGCTCGTTTTCACCCGCCACCAGTCCGTCGCGGCCATAAACAAACACCTGCACGCCGGGCCGGTCGTAATCCCCGCACAGGCGGTTATGGTTGGCCGCACCCTCGTCACCCAGCGCGGCGACCTGCGGCAGCGCGTCATGGTGGGCGAAGTGACCGTCGTGTTTAAAGGTGGCGCGCAGAATGGCCGACGTGGTGTCGGCCTCGATGGCACGGTGAAACTTGTTGTTCAAATTGGCAACGGTGAAATGCGTACGCCCGTCGGCGCTGTCCGCCGAAGGGGAAACCGTCGCGGCGTTCGCCACCCACATCGATGACGCTGAACTCAGCGATGACAACAAGCGCGGCGAATAGGCCTGCGCCTGACTCAGCACGTCACGGTCACTGCCTCCAAACCCCATCTGACGCAATGTCGCTAAATGGGGTCTTTCGTGCGGCGGCAGCACGCCCTGCGCAAAACCGAGATCGGCCAGGGATTTCATCTTTGCCAGCCCCTGTTTAGCCGCCAGTTTCGGGTTGGCCACCGCATGCTGATTGCGCGTTGAGGCTTCATTACCAAACGACAGACCTGCGTAGTGGTGCGTCGGCCCGACCAACCCGTCAAAATTTGCTTCACATCCGGACATGCGTCTCTCCTTTATGCATTGCTGATGGCCTTCAGACGCGGCTGAAATCAATTCCAGGTGACAGTGTCACGGGGAGTTCAAGCTTGTCGCTTTCCAGCGAGGCCATCGGCCAGGCACAGTAATCTGCGGCGTAATAGGCGCTCGGACGGTGGTTTCCTGATGCACCGATGCCGCCAAAGGGCGCATTACTGGATGCCCCGGTCAGCGGTTTGTTCCAGTTCACAATCCCGGCACGGGCTTCTATCAGCAACTGTTCAAAATGCGCGCGGTTGCTGGAAATCAGTCCGGTCGCCAACCCGAATCGGGTCTGGTTAGCCATGGCGATTGCCTGGTCGAAATCGTTGTAGCGAATGATGCTCAGCAGCGGGCCGAAATACTCGTCGTCCGGCACGCCTGCCACTCCGGTCAGATCGATAATGCCCGGTTTCAGCAAGGTGCTGTGTGGGTCAGGACGGGATAGCGTCAGCAGCGGTTTACCACCCAGGGCGATCAGGTCGTCTTGCGCTTTCAACATGCCGCGCGCGGCCCCATCAGAAATCACCCCGCCGATGAACGGCTGCGGTGTATCGTTCCAGCGCCCAACCAAAAGTGACGCGGTCACTTCTATCAGGCGTTGGATAAATGCATCCCCTGCTTGCCCCTGCTTTACCAGCAGGCGGCGCGCGCAAGTACAGCGCTGCCCAGCGGAGATAAACGCCGACTGAATGGTCAGGTTAACCGCAGCGTCAATATCGTCCACCGGCTCGACGATCAGCGCGTTGTTGCCGCCCATTTCCAGTGCCAGAATTTTCTCCGGCTGTCCCGCCAATTGACGGTGCAACTGGTAGCCCGTGCCTGCGCTGCCGGTGAACAACAGACCGTCGATTTGTGATGATGCCGCCAGCGCTTCGCCGGTGGCACGCCCACCCTGTAGCAGATTCAGCACGCCCTCCGGCAGCCCGGCCTGTTGCCATAATTTCACCGTCTCTTCCCCCGTTTTCGGCGTCAGTTCGCTCGGCTTGAAGACGACAGTGTTACCCGCCAGCAGCGCAGGCACGATATGGCCGTTCGGCAGATGACCGGGGAAGTTATAGGGGCCAAAAACGGCCAATACGCCGTGTGGACGATGGCGCAGCACCGCTTCACCGTCAGGCATTGGCGTATGTTTTTCGCCGGTGCGCGCCTGATTGGCTTCGAGGGAAATGGCCACTTTGCCAATCATTGCCTGAATTTCGGTCAGTGTTTCCCAGTTCGGCTTGCTGGTTTCCAGACTAATAGTCTCTGCCAGACGGCTTTTATGCTCCGTCAACAGTTCGGCGAAACGGCCAATGACGGCCGCACGCTCGGTCAGTGTTTTGCGTGCCCAGGCGGGAAATGCCTCACGGGCGGCAGCACAGGCGGCCTCAACATCTTCCGGGCTGGCGCACAACGCCGACCACAGCGCGGTGTTATCTGCCGGGTTGGTTTTCTCCAGCAACGCGCCTTGTCCGCTGCGCCACTGGCCTTTGATAAACAGTGCGGGATGCATCATGCGAGACTTTCCTCAGTGCTTAAATCGGTAGGGGTATTCATCAGGCGTGATGCACTGACGGGGCCTTGAAAGGGAAACAGCGCCACGGCGCGGATTTTATCCCCTGCCGTGACGCCGAGGATGCAGGCTGTAGCGGCATCCAGAGTCAGCTTGCCGAGCGCATGCCCGCCGGGCACCAGTGCGGCACGGAAATTCTGATAATTTTCATTGGCGACCAGATAGAGCGGCGCATCATCCTCGAAGATCTCTTCGCTGATCCTGACCGTCAACAGGCGGCTATTTTTTACCGCCCGCAGCTCATCAATTTCACCTTCCAGCGTCGGACCGGCATCGAAAATGTCCACGTAACCGGCGTAGCGCAGACCTTCTGCCTCCAACACGGCGCGGGCCGGTGCAGTTTGCGGATGCACCTGACCAATCACTTCACGCGCCTGCGGGCTGAGCAGTTCGGTATAGAGAGGATGTTTAGGCATCAGTTCGGCAATAAAGGATTTTTGCCCCATGCCGGTCAGACGGTCAGCTTCGGCGAACTCCATACCGAAGAAGTGCCGACCGACGCTTTCCCAGAACGGCGAATTGCCATTGTCATCAGAGATACCGCGCATTTCGGCGATCACTTTGCGCGAGAAGTGTTCGCGGAATGCGGCCAGAAACAGGAAACGTACCTTCGACAGCAGCTGACCGTTCTTGCCGTTGCGGCGGTCGGGATCGAGAAACAATGTGCAGAGTTCGGTATAGCCGGTGTGATCGTTGCTGAGAAACAGCGTCGGCACCGGCTTATAAATATTCAAACTTTTCGACGCATGCACCAGCGTGCCTAGGCGGAAGTTGTACCAAGGCTCACTGAGCCCCACCGCCACTTCTATGGCGCTGACGCCGACGACCTGATTGACGTCGGTATCTTCCAGCACAAAAAGATAGCCCTGATCGGCTTTGTCCAGCCGACCTTCCCAGGTGGCAACCGAGCGCTCAATGCGCGTGCGCAGGTGCGCCTCATCTTTTGGCAAAGAGGTTAAACCGATGCCGGTCTTGCCGGCCAACTGCAGGATATCAGCGAGATCGCCGGGCCGCACAGGGCGTATCAACATCATGGTGTTTACCTCATCAACTTAAGTCTTGGTTACGCGCAAAGGCGTTTTACCGCACGTTCGAGACGGTTTAGACCTTCTTCAATATCGCTGCCCGGAATGATTAGCGATGGCGCAAAGCGCAGAACATCCGGTCCGGCGATCAGGGCAATCAGCCCCTCTTCTGCCGCGAGCGTATTGAGCTGTTTGGCCTGCCCAGCAAAACGTTCACTCATCACCGCACCCAGCAGCAATCCGCCGCCGCGCACTTCTGAGAACACGTGGTATTGATCGTTAATGCGCTTCAGGCCGTCGATAAACCATTGGTGGCGTTTCTGCACGCCGCTCAGCACTTCCGGTGTATTGATCAGCGCAAAGACTTTGCCTGCTACCGCCGTCGCCAGCGGGTTACCGCCGTAGGTCGTGCCGTGAGTACCCGGCTGGAACAGCACCGCATAGCGGTCTGTAGTGAGCATGGCGCCAATCGGGAAACCACCGCCCAGCGCCTTAGCGCTGGTCAGGATATCCGGCACCACGCCATAGCCCTGATAGGCATACAGCTCACCGGTTCGGCCAACGCCGGTCTGCACTTCGTCGAAAATCAGCAGTGCCTGATGTTTGTCACACAGCTCACGCAGGCCTTGCAGGAAGTGCGCCTCAGCGGGCAGTACGCCGCCTTCGCCCTGAATCGGCTCGACGATCACCGCACAGGTGCGGTCAGAGATTTGGCTGGCCACGGCGGCCAGATCGTTAAACGGCAGATGGGTAATGTCCTGCGGCAGCGGCGCGAAATCTTCGGAATATTTTGGCTGCCCGCCTGCGGTAACCGTGAACAGCGTGCGACCGTGGAAAGCATTTTTGAAAGCGATGATTTCGCTCTTGCCGCCGCCCTGCTTGCGCCCATAGAGACGCGCCAGCTTCAGCGCCGCTTCGTTGGCTTCCGCCCCCGAGTTACAGAAAAACACTTTTTCCGCAAAGGTGGCGTCGATCAGCTGTTTTGCCAGGCGCAATACCGGTTCGTTGGTGTAACCGTTTCCCAGATGCCAGACTTTATCCGCCTGCTCCACCAGCGTTTTTTTGATTTCCGGGTGCGCATGCCCCAGCGCGTTCACCGCAATACCCCCGGCAAAGTCGACATAATCCTTGCCCTCCTGATCCCATAACCAGGAGCCGTCACCGCGTACCGGGATAAAGGAGGCAGGGGCATAGACCGGCACCATCCAGTCATCAAAGTTTTGGCGGCTGACGTTGTGTTGTTGTTGCATATCTACCTCAGAGTCTAAGGGGGTCGGACTGCTACATAATTGTTACTTTTAAGTTAAATAATTAACTCTCTTAGGTTGATGATAGATTGCAGCGTTCGTGCCAGCAAAGGGAAAAAATGCATAAAAACGGCGGGAGTAAGAAAAAACAACCACTTAAAAATGGCTGATATTCACTTAAAATGCATAAAAAGTGAATGATAAAAAATAATTCCCTTTGGCAGCATGAAAGCCTTCCGACTGAGTATGCAGGCAGAAAGGTGGGAATATTTCGCTCAGGAGTGTGATCGCAGGCATGCCTCGGGTGTCAGCCAGACCAGGTGATGCACCATGACGGTGAGCGTGATGCGCCATTTTGGTGTGAAGAATGCGGATCCGCCCTCATGCAGTGGCAGCCCAGGCGCCTTCAATACGTGATTATTCTCACAATCTGCGCATTCTGTTTGTTCTGCACCACGGAGACGGAGGAAAAAGGCAGGTTCACAACACCACAATGTTACTAATATGTTAATTAAATGATGCTGATGAGGGGTTAATTTAACAAATTTGACTTCATAATTCTTCATAATCCTTCACAGTTAAATAAATTAACTTAAATTTAACATTAAATATCATTTTATTTTACTATTATGGGCTTTGATCACATTTTGTTCACTTTGCCGCGTGCAGCGCATTTTCCCTTTGGTAATCTCAGTGCGTGGAAAAAATAACCACTACCCCTACACATAAGATCATAAGAAAGGTAAAAGCCATGAAATTTAACCTCGCATTAGTCAGCGCATGTGTGGTTTCTGCATGCATGTTGACCTCCACACCCAGCTTTGCCGCCAAGCCTTACGACATTGCCCTGGTTGCCAAAGTGACCGGCATCCCCTGGTTCACCCGCATGGAAGTCGGCGTAAAAGACGCAGCGGAAAAACTTCACGTTAATGCCTATCAGGTCGGTGCCTCAACCCCCGATCCGGCAGCACAGGTTAAAGTCATCGAAGATTTAATCGCTAAAAAAGTCGACGCCATTATTGTGGTGCCCAACGATGCCAAAGTATTAGAACCGGTACTGAAGAAAGCCCGTGACGCCGGTATTGTGGTATTAACCCACGAATCACCCGACCAGCAACTCGGTCAATGGGATATTGAAACCATTGATAGCCAGAAATATGCCGAAGCCAACATGGATGAATTAGCCAAGGATATGGACAGTAAAGGGGGTTACGCTATTTATGTCGGGTCACTGACTGTGCCTTTACATAATGCCTGGGCAGATGCCGCCATTAAATATCAGAAAGAAAAATACCCGGACATGCATGAAGTGACTTCACGTCTGCCGGTGGCAGAAAATATTGATAAGTCATATTCAACCACCTTGGATCTCATGAAAACCTATCCTGATATGAAAGGCATTATCGGTTTTGGCTCATTAGGCCCCATTGGTGCCGGTCAGGCGGTTCAGCAAAAACGCGCCAAGGATAAAATTGCCGTAGTGGGTATTGCAATGCCGGCTCAGGCTGCGCCATACCTGATGCGTGGTGACATTAAGAAAGTGCTGCTGTGGGATCCTAAAGATGCGGGTTACGCTCTCGTCAGCGTAGCCGACCAGATGTTACAAGGTAAGCCAGTAACCAAAGATCTGACCATCGACGGTTTGGGTAAGGCCGACATCGATATGGATAAGCACGTGATTCGTTTTAATAAGATCCTTGAAGTGACGCCAGAGAATGCGAAATCTTTAGGCTTCTGAATATAAGTTTTGAATATAAGTAGTCATGCTTTGATTTTATCGGGAGTCTTTTTACTCCCAGCGCCCTCACCAGGCAAATAGAAACAGATACGGCGTTGTATGTTGTGCCGTATCTGCCTTTCTATACAAAAGCTTAAAAACACCTATATATACCCTAAATAATTCCAGTTGCAGGAAGGCGGCAAGTCTGTGAATCCCCAATAGCTTACTAAAGTAAGTGACTGGGGTGAGTGAACGTAGCCAACGCTTCTGTAACAAAAGTAGGCGCCTCTAGGCAACTGGAAGTATGACGGGTATGAACGCTGTAAGGATAATATGATGAACACATCATCAAATTCCAGTTCGCTCAACACACCGGTTCCGACTGAGGCATTTATCAGTCTCGAAAAAATCAGCAAAAAATTCCCCGGCGTACTGGCCCTCGATAATGTCAGCCTGACGTTAAATAAAGGCGAAGTGCATTGCCTGGCTGGTCAGAATGGCTGTGGTAAAAGCACCATTATTAAAGTGATTTCCGGCGTTTATAATCCGGAAAAAGGCGCGGCTATTACCCTTGACGGTAAATTATTTCATTCACTGACGCCGCAGCTCTCCTCTTATTACGGCATTCAGGTTATTTACCAGGACTTGTCGTTATTTCCTAATTTATCAGTTGCCGAAAATATTGCTATTCACCGCTATCTTCCGGGGGGCGATTTTTGGGTACACCGGGAGGCCATGCGCAAAAAAGCGCTGGCTGCCATGCAACGCGTTGGGGTGTCTCTGGACCCGGATCGTAAAGTGGAAAAGTTGTCGATCGCCGACCGTCAGTTAGTGGCAATATGCCGCGCAATTGCTGCTGATGCGAGCCTGGTCATCATGGACGAACCCACCGCATCACTGACCCGTACCGAGGTCAATGGTCTGCTGCGCGTGGTGAATGAACTTAAAGCCGCCGGGATCTGCGTGGTGTTTGTCAGTCACCGCCTGGATGAAGTGATGGAAGTGGCAGACCGCATCAGCGTGATGCGCGACGGCAAACTGGTCGGTACCTATCCCGCCAGTGAACTTGACAGCAACGAACTGGCGTTTCTGATGACAGGCCAGCGTTTCAGCTACAGCCATCTGCCCCACCGCGCACCGGCAGAAGCTACGCCGCTATTGGAAGTCAGCCATCTGAGCCGTGCCGGTCAGTATGAGGATGTTTCGCTGTCGCTGCGTCAGGGGGAAATCACCTCCATTATTGGCCTGCTCGGTTCCGGGCGAACTGAACTGTGCATGAGCCTGTTTGGCATGAGCCAACCGGACAGCGGTGACATCAAGGTGAACGGCAATAAAGTCAAGCTGCACAGTAACCGGGATGCAATCCGCCACGGTATTGCTTACGTGTCAGAAGACCGCCTGACCCAGGGGTTAATCATGGAGCAATCCATCTATGACAACACGCTGGTGTCGATCTTCAACAAGCTACAAACCCGCAGCGGGCTGATGGACCACCGCAAGGCGGCATCGGTAGTGAATGATCTGATCCGCGACCTCAACATAAAAGTCTCGGACAGCGCACTGCCGGTGAAAACGCTTTCCGGCGGTAACGCCCAGCGTATTGCGATTGCCAAATGGGTGGCGACTCATCCTCACATTCTTATTCTCGACTCACCGACGGTCGGGGTGGATATCGCCAATAAAGAGGGTATTTACCGCATCGCGCGGGATCTGGCCGAGTCCGGAATGGCGGTATTAATGATTTGCGATGAAATTCCTGAGGCCTATTACAACAGTCACCGCGTGCTGGTGATGCGTAAAGGCCAGCTGATTGCCGAGTTCGCACCGCACCAGTGCAGCGAAGCGCAGATTGCGGAGGTGATAAATGGATAAAAAACATCTGAGCAGAGCCTTTGCACAGCATGAGTTCTGGTTGGGATTACTGGTGCTGGTACTGGCAATTGGCCTTAGCCTCGGGACCAACGAGTTCCTGACCCTCGGCAACCTGACCGACGTCGCCACCAGCTATGCCATTCTCGGTATTCTTGCCTGCGGCCTGTTTGTGGTGCTGATTGCCGGAGGTATTGATATCTCCTTCCCGGCAGTCACCTCCATCGGTCAGTACGTGATGGCGAGTTACATCATCCACCACGGTGGCAGCTTTCCACTGGCCTTTGCCATGGCGATGGGCGTCGGTCTGTTGCTCGGGCTGGTTAACGGTTTTCTGGTCTACTGGCTGCGGGTGCCAGCCATCATCATCACCATTGCCACGCTGAATCTGTTCTATGGCCTGCTGGTTTACCTGACAAACGGTACCTGGCTGTATGGCTTCCCGGACTGGTTTATGAACGGCATTAGTTGGTTCTCGTTCAAAGGCTCGGATGGCTATGACTATGGCCTGACGCTCCCGCTGCTTAGCCTGCTTGGCGTGATTATCGCCACCGGCGTGCTGATGAACCGTACCCGCATTGGCCGCCAGATTTACGCGATGGGCAGCAACCGAGACGCGGCTTCACGTCTGGGTCTGAACATTCTGCGCCTGCACTTCTACGCCTATGGGTTTATGGGATTGCTGGCCGGAATTGCCGCCGTGGTACAGGCGCAAATCACCCAGTCTGTCGCGCCAAATTCACTGCTGGGTTATGAGTTGACGGTGCTGGCCGCCGTCGTCTTAGGCGGGACCAGCATGACCGGCGGGCGTGGCTCACTGACGGGGACGGTGCTTGGCGTGATGCTGCTGGCTTTCCTGCAAAACGGGCTGACGCTGCTGAGTATCTCCTCTTACTGGCATCAGGTTTTCAGCGGCGTGATCATTCTGGTCAGCATCAGCAGCACCGCATGGAATGAGAAACGCAAACTGGCAAAGGGAATGTGACATGACAACCTTAACCCGATTTATCCCAGCTGACCGCATCATCCGTTTGCAGTTACTGATCATCCTGGCTGTCGCCCTGTTGTTCTCGTTCACGCTTGGCGGGCAGTTCTTCAGCCTGGGTAACTTCCAGTCCATCTCCTCGCAGTTGCCGATTTTAGGCATGTTGGCACTGGGCATGGGCATCACCATGCTGACGGGCGGGATTAACCTGTCGGTCATTGCCGGAGCCAACGCCTGTTCGCTGGTGATGGCCGCCATTTTGGTGGCGCATCCTGATCAGCCAGCCTATTTCATTCTGGCGATGCTGGCCGGGTTGGCGGTTGCTCTGGCCATTGGCACCCTGAACGGCGTGCTGATTGCCTATATTGGCGTCTCACCGATTCTCGCCACGCTCGGCACCATGACGCTGATCGCCGGTTTGAATATTTTGCTGACCAACGGCGCGGTGATCTCCGGTTTCCCGGCGGCTATTCAGTATCTCAGTAACGGCAGCCTGCTCGGTATTCCGGTGGCCCTGCTGCTGTTCTTACTGGTGGCACTGCTGCTGTGGGTCCTGCTGGAACACACCACCCTGGGCCGCAGTCTTTATCTGATGGGCTCCAACGAACAAGCCACCCGCTTTAGCGGCGTTAACACTCATAAAGTCACTATCGCAGTGTATATCCTCTCCGCCCTGCTTGGCTGGGGTGCGGCACTGCTGATGATGTCGAAATTTAACTCAGCCAAGGCCGGTTATGGAGACTCATACCTTCTGGTGACCATTCTTGCCTCAGTGCTTGGCGGCATTAACCCGGACGGCGGTTTTGGGCGCGTACTGGGCCTGGTGCTGGCACTTATCGTATTGCAGATGCTCGAGAGCGGCCTGAACCTGATGGGTGTGAGTAGTTATCTGACCATGGCGTTATGGGGCGGCGTGCTGATCCTGTTTATCGCTTTACAGAATCGTAAGTCCTGACCGGCTATCCCCCGGGACTGGCTATATAAAGAATAAGACAAGAAAGGAAATCAACATGGCGAGTTATTTTATAGGCGTGGATGTAGGTACAGGCAGTGCCCGCGCAGGCATATTTGACATGACCGGCCGCATGGTCGGACAGGCTAGTCGCGATATTACGCTATTCCGTCCGAAGGCTGATTTTGTTGAGCAATCCTCGGATGAGATCTGGCAGGCAGTGTGTAACGCGGTGAAAGACGCAATGAATCAGGCCGATATCAACCCGATTCAGGTAAAAGGCATCGGCTTTGACGCCACCTGCTCGCTGGTGGTGCTCGATAAAGAGGGCAAGCCGCTGACCGTCAGCCCGTCCGGACGTAGTGAGCAGAATATTATTGTATGGATGGATCACCGCGCCATCACCCAGGCCGATCGCATTAATGCTACCGGTCACCGCGTGCTGGAGTTTGTCGGCGGGATTATTTCGCCGGAAATGCAAACGCCCAAGCTGCTGTGGCTGAAGCAGCATATGCCGACCACCTGGAACAACGTCGGTCATCTGTTTGACCTGCCCGACTTCCTCACCTGGCGCGCCACACAAGATGCCACCCGTTCCCTGTGTTCTACGGTGTGTAAATGGACCTACGTGGGTCACGAAGACCGCTGGGATCCCAGCTACTTCAAACAGATCGGACTGGAAGATCTGCTGGAAAACAACGCGGCTAAAATTGGCAGCGAAGTCAAAACCATGGGTCAGCCACTGGGGCATGGCCTGACACAGCGCGCCGCCGTTGAGATGGGGCTGATGGCGGGGACCGCAGTCAGCGTGTCGATCATTGATGCCCACGCGGGCAGCCTCGGCATTTTGGGTGCCAGCGGTGCTTCCGGTGAGACGGCCGATTTTGATCACCGTATCGCACTGATTGGCGGTACCTCGACCGCGCATATGGCAATGTCGCGCAGCGCCCGCTATATCGGCGGCATCTGGGGGCCCTACTATTCTGCTATTTTACCTGATTACTGGCTTAATGAAGGCGGTCAGTCCACCACAGGCGCGCTTATCGACCACGTGATCCAGTCGCACCCATGCTATCCGGACCTGCAGAAACAGGGCAAAGACAGCGGCAAAACGATTTATGAAGTGCTGAACGGGATTTTGCGCAAAATGGCGGGCGAGCCAGAGAACATCGCGTTCCTGACCAAAGATATTCATATGCTGCCCTACTTCCACGGCAACCGTTCGCCACGCGCCAACCCGACGCTGACGGGGACGCTCACCGGCCTCAAACTCTCACGCACGCCGGAAGATATGGCGCTGCACTATCTGGCAACCATTCAGGCGCTGGCGCTCGGCACGCGGCACATTATTGAAACCATGAATCAAAGCGGTTATTGCATCGACACCATGATGGCGAGCGGCGGCGGAACCAAAAACCCGGTATTTGTGCAGGAGCACTCCAATGCGACCGGTTGCGCCATGTTGCTGCCGGAAGAGAGCGAAGCGATGCCTGTCTCTTATACACATCTCCGAGCCCACGAGACAGG
>CAMLBO010000108.1 GCA_946478305.1 uncultured Enterobacterales bacterium | reverse complement strand
GCCCCTTCCTCACTCGCCCCCCACCCATAGGCTTGGTTTGGTGTACGCAGACTCCCGAAAGCTTCAAAGGTTGCCGACAGTGAATAAACCCCCTGGTTATCAGCTAATGGCGGCGTTGAACCACCATAGGCCGCATCACCCCACCCAATCGCTGTCGCATTATCAAGCAGTGCGCTAAAGGATCCTTTGCCCGTTCCAGCGTCATCCCAGTTACCGTTACCGGTGACATTCGAAGGATTGAGGGTCACCAGATTGGCGCCCGTCGTGGTGCTTTGTACGTGAAGAGGAAGATGAGGCTTAGTATCAATAAAGGCGTGAGAAGTCCCTTCTGCTGAATATCCTTCGTAGTACCAATAGGCACTGACTGGCGTGAGATCCCCGGCATCAAAGACAGCAATTCGCCCTACCTGAGACTGACAGGAAGCATGAATACTACTGCGGGCCCCCATCACCTGTAGTGTTGGTAACACCTCTTGCACGGTGACCTGAACCGAGAGCGTGCTTTGGTCAGACAACGTTGCTGTGGCAGTAATGATACCCACCTGGGTGCTGGTAAGTTGGGTGGTGGCGATCCCGGATGTGTTGGTCAGGCCTGAGACGGGTGTGAGCGTGCCGTCACCAGAAGAAAGAGTCCAATAGACGGTGACGTAGGCTGCCGGTTGCCCTGAGCCATCCTTAACCGTCGCCGTTAATGTGGCTGCATCAATACCATCCGGCTCTATGCTGGGTTTATTGGTCTGCAAATTCGTGATCGAATCAGTGTCAACGGCTTCTGAGGTGATCTGAACCGTGCGGGTGTTTTTATCAAACAGGGTGGCCGTGGCCGTAATCGTCCCCACCTGGGTGCTGGTGAGCTGGGTGATGGCGATGCCTGATATGTTGGTATTGCTCGCCGATGGGCTGTACATCCCCGTTGCGCTAGGGTCGCTCCAATATACGGTAATGCCTGTAGCCAAATTCCCCTTGTTGTCCTTGACCGTCGCCGTCAGAGTCGCCGCATCGGTGCCATCGGCTTCTATTGTCGTCTTACTGGTCTGTAGGTCGCTAATCAGATAGGAAATAGCCTCTTCCACAGAGATGATAACGGAGCGGGAACTTTGATTAGCCAGTGACGCCACAACCGTCACTTCACCTATAGTCGTGCTGGTAAACTGGCAGGTGGCTATGCCTGACGAGTTAGTGAAGCTCACCGTCGGGTTTAGCGTACCCGACGGCGCGGTCCAATAAACGAGAACGCCGACGGACGGGTTACCCGTGCCATCTACCACCAGCGCACTCAGCGTTGCCACAGACAGGCCATCGTCCTCTATTTCTGTGGTATCTGCTGTCAAAGAGAAAATAGCATCGGAGCTGACGAGGACATTCGACGGGGTAGAATTCCCGATCCCACCGGCCTGATAAGCCACCTGATAACTCCCTACGGCGTAGCCAGTGCCGATTGGCAGAATATATTCCGTCGGGATAACCGCGGTGATATTGCCCGTCTGGAGATCGTTAATCGTAACGGTATGCAGAGAGCTATAAAATGCTCCCGGCACAGGATTCACATCACCATAATGGTAGCCCGTCCACTTCAGGGTGACCGTATCGCCAATGGTCATACCGGCAGCGGTTAGCGAATCGGTATAAGTGATCACCATCGGGGTGCCGCCATCACTGACCGCGTCTGCCGCATTGATGGTGTCGTTGATTGCTTCGGAGAATACCGGAGCGGGTAAAGACAATACGTGGGCAGTATCCACACCGACCTGAGCTTTCAGGGAGGTGCCCGTGCCCGCGCCGGGGGTCACAAAGGCCACGGTATAATAACTTTGACCATAACCTACGCTGATTGGCAGAAGCACGGATTCAGGAAGCGTGACGCTAAAACCATTGTTTAAATCCGCTGTGGTAATGGTGTGGGATTGCTGATTATATGCCCCCGGAATAAGTACTCCGGCACGGGTATAACCTTGCCAGTAGGTCGTCACAACATCGTTTACGCTGATATTGCGATATGCGGATACGGATAATGGCGTACCGTCTGCCGCTTCTTGTGCATCAATCCAGCCATCCCCGCCTTCCGGGAAGAACGGTGCAGGTAAGAGTTGGCCGGTAGTGTCGATATTGACGGGCGTAGAATCGTTCGAACGCTGAGGTAGGCTGGTCGCATTATGAACGGTATACCAGGATTTCGCCGTGCCTGTCCCAATCACCGTGATATACGGCGTGGTGATATTGACAATAAATCCCTTCTCCAGCTCATCAGCAATGACGGTATGAGTGACTGTCGTCGCACTTCCCGGAACCAGGGCTTCTTTATCGGTAAAGCCAGACCAGTAAACCACCACACTGTCGTCTACGGCGATACCGCTGTAGGCGGGAACCTGCACAGTGCTGCCGCCATCGCTAAATGCCAAAACGTCATTAATGGTATTGTTATTGGTCTCGGCCTCAGGGAACGTCGGTGCCGGTAGGGTACCCTGCTGGTCTCTGTCAACAAAAACGGTAGTGATCGGAGACGCGGAAGAGTTGTCTGCTACGTCAACCACGGTATACCAACTTTGGTAGTTTCCATCTGGAACAAGTTCTGCTGGAACTTGCACTGGCCACGGGAAATATTGACTAACCGGCTCCTTTTCTATATAAAGATAAAAACTCATCGTGACATCAAAACTTAAGGAAATATAATCGCCTACTTCTGCGCCCTCATATTCCAGGACACTGCCAACTACATAACCCCCAGCAAGTTCATCTTTTGTTATGACCCCATCATTAGCCATTTGCGGAAAATAGATTGGGATGAGATTACTTGAACTAACCATAATAGATCCTCTTCTCTTGGTGGAACTTCGTTTATGAGTCATTACTTAAAAATACATTAATCACCTGGATAACGAATAATTCATACTTACTGCGCTGACTCTTCACGGGTTATTTCAGCGAGGTCATAACCGGGTCACTGATATTGAAAGTGAATGTCGCGCTATCACCCGATGTGACCGGTAATATGACTTCTATCATCGGCACAGAGATTTTCGTCTGAGTGAAGTAATCATTTTGATAATGCTGAGCACCTCTGGAGAGTCGGTGGTGATGTATTGAGCCATCTTATCCCCCGAACTCTGATGAGATCGAACCGCGTTTCCTTTCAAATACTCATATTTATAATCACTGAGTTTTTTGAATGAGATGAAAAAACGCAGGTGAATATTGAAAAAATAAAATTAAAGGCTTCGCCTTCAACCTGACTTGTTTTTTATTTCAAACTCACTCATGACCATACTAATAGAACAAAGCGTACGCTGGCGGGCAAAATAAATGCACTCATTGATTTTTATTGCCACTTGTTTATTACGCAAAACCAAATCACTCATATTAAAATTTGATAATGACGATACTTCCAGACCACTCTTTATTGTAGCTCAGGGGGGTTACATATCTTGGTCGAGGCAGCGTCAACACACAGTAAACCGGTCGAGGGGTTAAACGTTAATGCCGTACCTTTATTCACCGTAACAGAATGAATCACGCTCCCATTTTGACCTTCTACCTCACTTATTCGCGCACCAATAGAACAGCCGGTCAATACCCCGCAGATTATTGCTGCGATGACGGAAAATGATATGTTACTCATTAGTTAACCAATTACTAAATTATGAAAGAAACAGGGACTGCTCAGCCAGCCGGCGATTAAGCAACCCCTGAACCACTTTCCCGTTGTCATGGTCCCATTTGGGAAATTCGTTGGCCGCACCCTGATAATCAGCCCGGTTAAGCAGTTTCAGGAGCGTCGATCCGCTCAGGGCCGCATTTCCCAGATTAAAAGTGAAGGATGCCAACGCGTCGAATTGATTCTGACTCATAGGCACACTCACTTTACCATTAAGGGTTGATTCAACGGGTTGTAAATCATCAAGCAAGAGTTGATCTGCCTGAGCCTGAGTGATTGTCTGGCCCGCTGCGACACCGCAAGTATGGCCCCAACCCATTGTCCAGACTTCCCCACCATCCTGGTAGGATGTTAAATTACATCCCTCCCACTGCCTGATAAAAAGAATTCCGTTACTGCTTATATTCATCATTAAATCCTCATTTCCCCTCAGTCTATACGTGAACCCAAGGGAAGAAGGCGCAAAACCCGCTCATCAATGCGCGAATTTCGCTCTCTCTCCTCGGGGTCGTTGTGTCATTCATTTTTTTGCGCATCCCACACACCGAGAACAACGGTACGAATGCGATCAACGCTTATAACCCCCCACCAAGATGCCTGCTAGCGGCATCTACTCTTCATGTAAGCCAGTTTTGTGCATCATGGCGAGCAAACTGAGGGGGTTATCACCGCAAGCAAGCCGGTAGCCCCCGATTGTTTTCCCACTTTGAACGATGACCAGAGCGATGCCAGAAATGCAGAACATCCGCCCAGGTTGCATAAGGATGCAGCCCGGCCCAGCTTATGGCGCTTAGCAACCCATTGATAACTTCAGGTTCGAGATCGGTCATGTTTTACTCCGCCACTGTGAAGGCATGAAATTCACCAAATAATAAATAATGTAAAAAAAGCCCCAGTAACCTGGGGCAAAATGTCACGTAATTGCCTATACCCGTTAATGTTTGAGCTGCTCTTAATGACGGCGAAAAACCTGTTGCACTGATAAATAATGCAACGCGGGCACACAGTAAATTTAGCGAATTTTTAGCACAGCAGGTGCTCATTTTCTGATAGCGAATTAAGCATAAATAACCCAGAGATATACCATAAAAATAATTAACTGACGGGTCTGGAGATACAACAACGCCATTCCTCCTGATTATTTTGGTATTTAGCTCAGAAACATAAAAGCCCCTGGAAATCCAGAAGCTTTAATAAGAAAGCTAATTACTGAAAACTTGCGTTATTAAGGTTGGATGGTATCGACCAGGGCGTCCGTTGAATATGACAGGATTGCCGCAGGCAGACCGGCACGGTTCACAGTATAATAGGCATCGAAGCTGCCCTCATAACCTTCATTATTCTGGCCAGGATAGAATAATGAAGGATCAAGAACCAATACCACACCCGCACTGATATCATCCTGAGTTACCGTGTAGGGGAGAGTTGTACAGGCATTTGTAATGAGATTAGACGCTTTATCAAAAGCACTCCAATACAGGGTCACCAAATCGCCAATAGTCATGCCGTTATAATTAATATCGACTTCCACTCCGGAATTGGCATCTTGGATATTGATATACGGGTCTTCAGAAACATCCGGGATCGTTGGGGCAGGCAGCGTAGGCGTGCTTTGGCCCCCCTGGTAAACAGTGAGAATCACTGAGGCCGAATAGCTGTCGTTACCCGCAGCATCGACTACATCGTAATAGACTTCATAATTCCCATCGTTCAGGCATGCTGGCTTCATATCATTGGACACATCAACGGAGATCGGGAACGTCGTGTCACTTGTTACCATGATCTGCTTTTGGTCGACCACATCCCAGTTAAAGGTAATGGTTTGCCCGGCGGCAGCACCGGTGTAAAACGGAATGGTTGCAGTGACACCAAACTTAAGATCATACTGGTCAAGCGTATATGCATCTCCCTCACTGGCATTCAGAACTGTCGGGGTGGTCAGGGGTTTTGATGCAGTGACCATAGCTGATTTGCCTTTAGCGTCATCACCCGTTGTTGCAGTCACCTTAATCTGAGCCGGGGATGTTGCCTTCAGGCCGGTAGTGGCTACACCAGTGGCATCGGTGGTAGAAGTTACCTGGTCTATAGTACCACCAGAGCTTACCGCCCAGTTAACGGTCACACCAGCAATAGCGGGTACGCCATCGGTGTAGATAGTTGCACTGACGGTAGCAACCATAGTGTTGTCGCTAGGCAAAGTAGACTGGCTGGATACTACTGAATGAACTAGGTTAGTCATTATTTAATTCCTCAAAAGATTAATTATGATAAACACCTTATTGCCAGAAAATAATAACAAAACCCACCTTGAAGACTGTCCAATAAACAGGAAGCGCCCGCCTCTTTTTGGCGCATTCATTAAAACATGCGAAAAGTCATTCTGTTTATTTACACGCCATTCAGCCGAAGTAAAAATAATTCATCACTACTGAACTCTGCACCTGTATGCACATCGAAAACGGTCCATTAAATAAACATTTTCAATTCAAATCTGTAAAAAAAACCGCAACACAGGCTGCGGTTTCTTTATAAAAATAATTACTGCACATTTTAATTAATCAAATAATTCCTGACGATGCTTGCTTGTCATGGGGTGGTGAAAACGCGTAAGTCCGCCGCCTGAAAGGAATGGTGCGGTTGGCGGCGGAGTGGGTAAGCACCGAAACATTTTAAACTACTCAGGGTCACCGCAGGATAAGTGTGAGAGTCCAAAAAAGACTTGCTCGCCCCCCATTAAAAAGCCACCTCTGACGAAGAGGTGGCTTAAACCTATTTTCAACCTGCCATTTTATTAATTAGGGTAATACGTTCTCGTTACACTGGCAGATACCGTAGCATTTGGATCCTGCGTATCACCCGGATTAACCGTTACTGTCGATGTCGCGTTCATTGAGAACCCACTCGGCGATGTACAGATCTGTAATGCTACCCCCTGACTATTGGTTGAGGACTGAATGCTACATGTAGTGAATCCACCGGGGCCTGACCAGGTAAGTCTTACGCCAGCGATTGGGTTGCCCAGCGAATCCGTAACCAACGCCGTATTTGTTGCCGGGTCAAGGGGTGAGCCTCTCGCTGCGTCTGTGGTCAAGGTGACTTTTACTGCTTTTAACACAGTAAAGGTGGCTGTCGCATTCCCAGTTTTGCCTCCGGCCGTGGCCGTCAGATCCACACTTTGTCCGATAACGTCCGTCAGGCTCAGCGTGGCCTGACCATTGCTATCGGTGGTGACGGTTAACGGCGTCGTGGCAGTGGCGCTCCCGGAGGTCAGAGCCCAGGTCAAGCTGATATTTTTCATCGGCTGGCCGGTGGCGTTGGTGGCGGTCGCGGTGGCGATATTTGTCGTGACACCATCCGCCGGTGCGTAGTTAATGGTCATCGACACGGCAACAGCATTCACCGGCACGGCAGTAAAGGTGGCCACCGTCTGCCCTGTTTTGCCCCCTGCAGTGGCCGTTAAGTTTACCCCCTCAGGGCTCGTATCGGTCAGTTGCAAGGTTGCCACACCTGTGTTATCCGTGGTCGCAGTTAACGGTGTAGTAGCTGTTGCACCGCCGCTCGTCAGGGCCCATGTCACACTAACACCGCCCATTGGCTGACCGTCTGCACGGGTCACTACGGCTTTGGCAACGTTTTGAGTGGTTCCATCAGCAGGAGAGTTATCGGTAGTCATACTCGCAGCCACATTACTCACCGGTACTGCCGTGAAGGTCGCTGTTGTACCCCCAATTTTTCCACTTGCAGAGGCGTTAACGGTGATACCTTCGGCAACCGTATCCGTCAGGTTCAGTGTGGCAATACCGCTGTCGTTGGTCACAACCGTTATCGCGGACGTCATGGCCGCCGTTGAACTTCCACTCAGGCTCCAAGTGACGCTGACATTCTTCATCCCCTGTCCGCTGGCATTGGTCACGGTCGCCGTGGCGATATTTGGCGTAGTACCATCCGCCGGTGCGTTGTTAGTGGTCATCGACACGGCAACAACATTCACCGGCACGGCAGTAAAGGTGGCCACCGTCTGCCCTGTTTTGCCCCCTGCAGTGGCCGTTAAGTTTACCCCCTCAGGGCTCGTATCGGTCAGTTGCAAGGTTGCCACACCTGTGTTATCCGTGGTCGCAGTTAACGGTGTAGTAGCTGTTGCACCGCCGCTCGTCAGGGCCCATGTCACACTAACACCGCCCATTGGCTGACCGTCTGCACGGGTCACTACGGCTTTGGCAACGTTTTGAGTGGTTCCATCAGCAGGAGAGTTATCGGTGGTCATACTCGCAGCCACATTACTCACCGGTAAGGCAATAAAGGTGGCCGTTGTGCTCTCAGTTTTACCCTCGGCAGCGGCATTAACAGTGACCCCTTCAGCAACCGTGTCGGTCAGGTTAAGCGTGGCGATCCCCGACGCATTCGTCGCGACGGTGGCTGACGATTTCGCCGCGGCCGTTGAACTTCCGCTGAGGCTCCAGGTGACATTCACATTCGGCATCGGTTGGTCGCTGGCATTTTTCACCACCGCCTGCGCCGTGTTTAATGATGCTCCATCAGCCAGTGCATTATTGGCGGTCATAGAGACCGTTAAACCGTTCACAGGAACAACGGTAAAGGTCGCGGTGGTCGTTCCCGTTTTACCGCCTGCGTTAGCATTGACCGTCACGCCTTCGGCAACCGTATCCGCCAGGTTCAGCGTCGCGATACCTGACGAGTTGGTGGTTACGGTCGTCGACGATTTCGCCGTTGCCGTTGAACTCCCGCTCAGGCTCCAGGTGACGCTGACGTTAGGCATAGGCTTGCCGCTGGTATCGGTGACCACAGCCTGCGCCACCGCCGGGGTAACCCCATCAGCAACGACATTGTTGGTTGTCATGCTGACCTGAAGCTTCGCTGGCGCATCCGCGACAAAGGCCGAGACTTTACTTGCGTCTTTTCCGCCGGCGCTCACCTTGAGGGTAGTATTGCCGACAGCGGTGTTACTGAAGCGGGCCGTCGCCTGCCCGTTGGCGTCGGTTTTAGCGTCGCTGCTGGTAATTTTTGCGCTGTTGTCAGCACTCCAGGTGATATCAACCCCGGCCATCGGTTTGCCGCTGGCATCTTTCACCGTAGCTTGCCCGGCGTTTTCCGCCACGCCGTCGGCCATGCTGTCGTTTTGTGTAATATTCAGCGATACGTCACTGACCGACTGAACAAAACTGCTGGCCTGTTGCCGTGAAATGCTGCCGGATGAGGCCGTCACCGTCACCGGGCCAGCTGCGGTGTTAGTAAAGTTCACGATGGCCATGCCGTTATCGTCGGTGGTTGACGTGGATGAACTTAATTTGGCCGTGCCGTTGACCGTCCAGTTAATCACCGTATTTTTAGCCGCCGCACCGCTGCCAGTGGTGGCCTGTACGCTCGCCTGGTTCGCGGTGGCGCCATCCGCCGGGCTGCCATCTTTACTGATGAGCAGGGTCATATTTGCCAGTTGCTCATTGAGCGATTTTTTCTGGTACGCCATCACGATGGTGTTGTTACGTTCAACCATGTCATAACGGCTTCCCGCCAGGCTTCTTTCGACATCAACCTGAGCCGGACTGATTTGTTCAGACCACGGACGCCCGATGCTATAGCGGAAATTCACGCTGAATTGCGTGTCGTCGAGCGAGTCTTGCCCGCGCTTGTAGTCAACGGCCATAGTGACTAAAGGAACAGGGGTATAATTCAGGCCAACCGTAACGGCTGAAGGATTATTTTGCAGATGGTCGGTATCAAACAGCGCCACCTGGTCGCCGTAATATTTCTCATACATCAGCTTCGCGCCGATAAAGGCGTAGGAAGGCAAATACCCTTCGGTACGAATATCAAAACCATCAGCGGGTTTTTCATTGTAATCATCAAAATCACGCGACTGATGCCAGTTGGTCGTGCCCACATAGCTGTTAGCAGATAATTTTAAGTAGTTGGTCCAGGCTTCAGCACCAATACCCACCCTGCGGTTTTGCCCCGTAAAGTCATCATCCAGGAAGACGTTAGCGCCATACATCCAGTCGCCGGTAAAGGTACGCACCCCGGCACCGAAGTTACCGGTGTTGCGTCCATCAGGCGCACGAAAACCCAACTGGGTAAATAACATGGCTTTTTTGGAATCATAGAGGGGGGCCAGGAAGTCAATCGAGCTATTGTCCCAGTTACCGTCTTGGTCAACATTCAGTTGTACGCGTGCGGTACCGAACTGTTTTAACCAACCTTCTACTGAATCACTCGCATACCCGGCGGCGGCAGATCGCGCCGCATTCATCGGGCCGTCCGATCCCCCCGACGACAGAGAGGAAGCAGCCGAAGACATTTGGCTGCCATAAGGTAATGCGGTGTTTTGTGTATCCGCAGATATCCCCGTCTGGCGATCGACTTCAAAAGGGGAATGACTGTTTGCCTGTGTGGCGGCACTAACGGGCAAAGGAATGCTTATCCCCAAAGGAACCAGCAATTGGATAAGAACGAGAATATAAGACAATAAAACACGGAAAGTAGAACAAGGCTCTACAGCTTTAACAGTTTTCATGTTCATTTGTCGCTCTCACCTGAAGCCGCTTTAAAAAAAGTCTCAAAAAGAATTGAATTAAACATAGATATACTCTTCATATATTGCAAATTATTTCATTCAAAAAAGGCTTAAAAATCGACAAGCCACTGCTCATTCACTATAATCAATAGTTTATTCGTGACGAATATCATATAAATTCGGTTTTCCACTCGGCCCATTCAATTGAAACTGTGATGTTTTCTTTAAGGATTATCACACTACACTTAATATCAGACATGCTTTTTTTGCCTTATTCCAGGTTCAAAAAAAGACGAATCTGGCTGGCGAAACCGTCACAACTACCCCCCCATCTTTCTATATTGAGTACGATTACATTTTTATTAAAAAAACACATAGCCAGTCATTTTTAATGATAACGAAAAACCTGCCTTATCACTCTTTCATCTGAGAACGATAAGGCAGATTGTCACCCATAAACTAAAGAAACATGTGGAAGTTAAAATAAAGTAATTTACGCAGTGGATTACAAACGCGAATAATGCATTAAATGCAATGAAACACAGAAGATTCTACCCGTCGAGGTGAATCCTACCATTCAGGATAATTTATCGAAACGTCAATTAATGTACTCTATGTAAATGAAAGTCTTACTTTTTGAAAGTGGGGATTCTAACAAAACCTATAGATTCAAAAAATTTGCATGGGTTTGTGTATACATGCAAGATTATGATAAATCAATAGTTTCTCGGCAGACTTTTAATGGAAACAAGTTTACCCTTGTTCATTATAATATACTCACCGACTCTCAGTGCAGAGAGTATTTTTGATATCAGGCTTTTTGAAAGTTTTGATCTGAGTTGAATATATAAGAGAACACTTGTCCTTGACCTTACATCTTCGGGTTCTTGCATAAGCTCAGACAGTTTATTCTTAATAATTAAATAAGCATTGACACCAATTAATTGAAAATCTCTTGCTTGTAAAATCTGTATGTAATATGTCTGCATCACACACACATCTATCCAAAGTTGATTTTTTGTGAATACTTGATTAGCCAGAGCCGCATCTACCACCAAAATATCACACTCAGTATCAGCAATAATGAAGTGTGCGTTACGTGGTTGAAAATATTCAACGACACCGAATAAGGATGGCGCGTACGATGAATGCATTAATAAATCATCATCTTTCCTATACACAGAAAATCGCCCTGTTTTTATAAAAGTAAACTGAGGAACCCGGTCTGCGCCAAAGAAAGGGATGATTTCATCTTTGAAAATAGAAATATTTTCCCCTATCATTTCTAATGCATTCAGCAGTCTATGAAAAGTTTGCACAGGCTTGAGTGGAAGTAAGGTATAATTACCATCTCCTTCACTTTCAAATTTATTACTCATACTTTTTCTCACCAGAATCTTTTCTTGGGCAAATGTGTAATAGAACACAGATATCCGTGCTCAACAATAATATAAAATTTTACTTTTAATTGGCTAAGGATATTCATAACATTACTACGGCTCATTAATGTTCGCTGTATAATAAATCGCGAGATGTTAACCTGTTTTCTGACATGCTCAGGAAGTGTCATCATCAGAGTGAGTATGAAACATACCTCTTGGTAACTATCCCTGATCGAGATATTATTATAATAGTACATATATTCATCATTTTTTTCGATCTGTATATTTAACAGCGACTCCCATAAATCCTTCTCAGCAATTAACTTCTTAACTTGTTCTAAAGGTTGGCATGACACTACGGCTTCAGTATCAGTGACAAGAGCATAATGCTCTCGAATGAGTGGACCACTTACCAGGCCAAAATGCATTTTATTCACTACAGGAAAGGCTCTGACTTGATCTTTTAATCTCATCATTGAAACACACCCGCTGTGAAACCAATAACATAATGGATTATTCAATTCATCATGGAAATACAGCGTGGTTTCTCTTGGGTATGATTGAAAAACCAACCCACCCTGCATATTAATGAACAATTCTTCAGTGGTCTTACTTGCAAATTCAGTGCTCCCTTCTTTCATCATTGCTGGCCTTTTCCTGTATATGATTGGTCATGCGTAAGCAGCCCGATACTGTTCCAAATAAATATATTTTTATTTTATTTTTACATGTCAATATTCTTCTTCATCCTTTCAGCTTACTCTGATCAAGAAGTGAGTATTTCGAACAACAATGTCATCATTCCGCAATATCATATAAAAAACCACGTGTTCCTGATTATTGATTGAGTTTTATGTGAGACATCGTTAAATTCTTCACAACTTATTAAATATCAAGTCATTATTATCATTCCGACCGGGTGATCTGGAACCACGGTATAAACATAGTGTTATACGTTAAAATTATATTTTACCCTGCAATTTCCCATCAACTTTTTATCGAGAAACCTTTCTCTGAGTTACGTTATCGCTGCGTGAACTATTATCATGCTTTTAAACATTGATTCCTATTCCTATAAAGGACTAACTGCAACCATATGAAATAATTAAATAAATTCAAAACAGTAATAGTTATCACCATTAATTTATTGACAAGCCAACTGACTGTCATACTGCGCCTATTGGTGATAATGGCACAGTCTATCGTTTTTCACGTCTTGGAACCCTCAACCGGTGAGGCATTTTTCAGGCTGAACGTGGAATCTCGTAGCCATACCACGCTTTTGCTTATTCCTGTCAGATTTCATTGCATGGATATCTTTGTAAATTCTGCCAGTTCAAACGTAAAAAGGTTCTTAAATGCCGGTATCCGGAGAGCTGCGCTTTTCGGTTTCCTACACCGCAGCATAGTGACAAAAACGCAGACAGCAGTGCTCCTGGGGAGATCGAACGGTTGTCCAAACCTCAAATTATAGTCAGTAAATTTCACAGTACTAAGGACAAGGCCATTCAGGTACGTGCTGCAAACTGGCGTAATCTGCGAATATGAACATGCCGGATGACATCAAAGACAAACAGGTTGAGTGGGTTGCCGTACGATTATGAATACTCAACAAAGGGGGTTTATTTACTGCATCAATTCAACATTTATTCAGCAGTCCCTGATAAAAAAATATTTAACCTAAGCGGCCCTGGGCTTTTTATTGTGTTGCCAGAGCTCTTATACCGACTAAGGGGCCTTTTGACATTTTAGGGACGGGACGTTTACTTTGCATGATGCATAAATGTCAGATCTTTTTTATCCGGCCCCTCAACCAGTAAAGCTGATTCTATCAAAGCTAAGTGACAAATTCGCGCCATGCATCCGACGCATCAAGAGGACCATCGAAAGAAACATCAGGTGAGATCACCAAAGAATAAATGGTACTTATTTGGGCGATTAAGATGACATCTTACTTCTGGTTTACCGGAAAGGAGGCGCAGGCATGTGACACGGAGTAAACTTTCTAATAACATCGACGTGCCCAGGCTTCCTTGGTCTGATCTGCCTGACAACACACAAAACAACTTATCAATATAATCGATTAATACTCTGAATAGCATGAGAAAATTGATGCAGCACAAATATGATATTTTTCGTACATGTTCTACCTCAAAGGCTATACGGTTTCATATTTAACCCGTTCAGTTTTATCACACTCTAACATATCTTGTGGACACGTGTCCTATATTACCTTAACATACAACGACATCAAATACTGTCTCTTATACACATCTGACGCTGCCGACGACTCCTTACGTGT